>NZ_JARXYR010000001.1:300428-600856 GCF_029893635.1 Variovorax sp. TBS-050B
GGAAATGGCAGGTTCCCATCGAAGTGACAGGCAACAATGCCACGGATTTTCCTGCCGCCAACCGCGCTGCCGGTTTTGGCCAGGGTGCCTACAGTCATCCGGCGGGATATACCTGGCACCACGACGCAATCAGCAATCAAATGCAACTGATCCGTACGGACATCCATTCCGCAACTCCGCACACGGGAACCGCATCGGCGGCGCGCAATGCGGGCTCGCCTTGACCATGATGCTCCCTTTCACTGCCAGCACCCCCGCTGCACTCGACAGAATAGGGTTCGTGGAAAGAACGCTGGGGTTTGCCCTGCCGAAGGAATACATCCGGTTCCTGCTGACGTCCAATGGCGGCGACGTGCGGGGATTCGGCTGCGAGATCATGCATCCGGATCACGGCAAGATCGGCATCCCGCTCGAGCGATTTTTTTCCGTCGACGCTTCGAACGCAGACTTCGATTTGATCAGCAACTACAACTACTACACCGGCAGCCAGCGGATTCCCTCATGGTTTCTTCCGGTCGCCGTGGATGTCGGAACCAACATGATCGGCCTCGATGTCGGTCCCGGAGCCGAAGGTCCCGTGTACTTCTGGGACCATGAACGCGAGCTCCTGGACGAGAATGGCGTCTTTGAGGTGGCAGGGAGTCTTACCCGGTTCCTGCAGGCCGTCCAAAAAATGCCGTGAGGCAAATTCTTTCCGTCGGACTTATTGAATGAATTCAATCTTCGATTCTCTCGAGAAAAGCATCGGTTCGCCTTTGCCCCGCGCTCTCGTTTCCGCGGTGGAAAGCGAGTCGATCCCTCATGAAAACCTCATGTTTGAAACCGAGGACAAGAAGGTTGCCGGCTGGATCGTCGATTTCCTGGTCACGAAGAGTGCCATGCAGGAAGCCGAGAATTGTGAAACCGAATATCGAGAGTTTGCGTCCAGCGGATGGATCCCCCGCAATCTCCTGCCGGTTGCAGTGGTGGCGAACGGGGACAGAATCCTGATTTCGGTCGAAGGTACGGACGCCGGCAATGTTTATTACTGGGCATGGTCCGAAGAGCCGGAGCCGCCCACCAATTCGTACAAATACATGCGCCGAATCGCCTCTGGCTTCGATTCGTTTCTGGCAGGTCTGAAGACGGCGTGATGAGGTCGACTGCCTGACCTGGCGGTCTCAGCCCAGCAGCTCGAACGCCGCCTGCACGATCGGGCGCGCCCAGGCCGGCGTGGCCGCGAGCGCCTCGACGTCGCCGGCGCCGGGATACACGATGCGCCCCGCCTCCAGTTCGAGCACCAGCAGCGGATCGGCGATCTCGCCGCCCGGCGGCGCTTCGGCGCTGTTGTCGAACACCTGCAGCCGCGCGAGCTTGGGCAGCAGCTGGATCAGGTTGGCGCGCGATGCGGTCCAGCGCTCGCGGATCTTGGCTTCGGGAATGTCGTGCCCACCATGCGCCACCCGTGCGCGCACGCGCGCCATGTGCTGCTCGGGCGACGAGAGTCCGCAGAAGATCATGAGCACGTCGTGCGTCGCGGCCGCGCCCGCGAGCAGGGCAGGGATGGTGCGCGCGCCCAGCGTGGTCTCGAAGGCATGGCTGCGACCCTCGGCGATCGCCGCCTCCAGCCGCTCGCGGCCGTGCGTCCAGGCGCGGGCGTTCGCCTCCTCGGGCGTGATCCCGAGCTGCGCAACCAGTTCACGGGCGAAGCTGTCGGGATTGAACCAGGGCAGGCCGTGCTCTGCGAGCAGGGCGCCACCAACGGAGCTCTTGCCCGCCCCGTTGACGCCCGCCAGCACGAGGATGAAGGGGCGCGCGGCCGCCGCCATCAGAAGCTGTCGCCCGCCTTGGGACGGCGCCCGAGCCGGCCCTTGGCAGCGAACAGATCGGCGGCACGGCCCGCCGCGCCCGGCTGCTGCAGCACGCCCAGGCGCTCGTCGAAGCGGCGCGCGAGTTCGTCAAGCACCGACTGCTCGCGCGCCTTGAGCGCCTGCGCGTCCTCCACCAGTTGGTTGTAGGTGGCGGCAGTGAGCAGCACCATTTCCACCGTCGAGTGGTTGGTCACGGCCACGCTGCCCGATTTCTGGACTTGGCGGACCACGTCGCCCCAGCGGTTCTTGACCTGGGAGGCGTTCTGACGCGGCAGTTCATCGAGAGAGGGCAGGACGGCGGCCATGAGGATGCTCCTTTGGGGCCATTATGGCAAATATGGCAAAAATAGGCAGAGAAGCCTCGAACATGGCCTGTACGGCCGCGCGGTCAGCGCGCGGTCAGCGCGCAGCCGCGCCGGCGCGCCGCGGCCACACGCCCACGCTGAACAGTGCCCAGGCGACGAAGACCGGCTGGAACAGCGGCCGCAGCCAGTAGTACCAGGCGCCGAACGCCAGCCCTTCGACCGACTGCCCCTTGAGCGCGACGTTGATGTTCGCCGCCACCACGGCCACCAGCATCACCGCGAGCCAGATGCCCGCCTGGCGCTGCAGGTTCGGCCAGCCCAGGCGACGGTAGAGCGACGCGGGCGTGAGGAGGCCGATGCCGCCCGCCAGTTCGGCCGCGCCGGTCAGGTAGACCCAGCCCAGGGCGTGCGCCGCGAGCGTGTCGGGAATCATCGGCACGTAGCGGGTCGCCGCATTCGCGAAATGGTCCGAGCCGGTGAACATGAAGCCCAGTCCCATGCCCCAGCGCATCGCGCCGCGCAGGTCCAGCGGGCGGCGGACCAGGCGGGACAGGGCCCATGCCATCGCGGCGGCGACGGCGATCAGTGCGAGGAAACTCATGAGCCTTCCAGGTGGTGTTTACAATGGAAACATTGTGATGCCTGAATGTTTACACTGTCAACTTGAAGGGTCGAGCCGCGCATGAGCAACTCCTATCACCATGGCGACCTGAAGAGCGTGCTGCTGGACTATGCGCGCGAGCAGATGGAGCGCGCCAGCCTCGACGACCTGTCGATGCGCGAGATGGCGAAGGCCGTCGGGGTGTCGCACACGGCGGCCTATCGGCACTTCGCCGACCGGCGCTCGCTGCTCGACGCGGTGGCGGTGCAGGGCTTCGAGGAACTGATCGCGGGCTTCCAGGCGGGCATGCAGGCGGCGCCGGAGGGGCCGAGGTCCGGGCTCCGGGCCTGCGGCCTGGCCTACGTGGCCTTCGGCATGGCCACGCCGCGGCTGCTGGCGCACATGTTCAAGACCGTGGCCGAGCCGCAGGCCAGCGAAGCGCTGGTCGGCGCGGGCGCACGCCTCTTCGAGGTGCTGCTCGGGCTCGTGACCGAAGGGCAGGCACGCGGCGTCTTCCGAGGCGGCGACCCGCGCCACCTGTCGCACGCGTGCTGGGCCATGGTGCACGGGCTGGCCACCCTGCTCGGCATCGGCATGCTCAAGACGCCCGATGCCCGGCCGGAAGCACTGCTGCAAAGCGCCGGGCAGTCGATCGAGGTCTTCCTGGACGGCATGGCCTCGGATCGAGCCCGCGGCTGACCGCCGCGCGGGGCGCTGTCCGTCCCGCGGCGCCGGCGACGGAAGCTAGGCTGTGCCCGTCCTTTCTGCCGGCCTCCTCGCGAGGCCCGACCCGCCATGACCGCTCCCTCGGCCCACGAGCCCGTCGTCCATGCAGCAGCGCCCCGGCGCGAGGCCGGCTGGTTCACGCGTGCGCGCACTTCGGCGCTGGTGCTGATGGTGGTCACGGTACTGGCGCTCTACCTGTGCTGGAAGATGACCGAGCCGTTCGTGCCGGCCCTGGCCTGGGCGCTGACGCTCTCGATCCTCGGCGCACGCGTGCACCAGAGGCTGTCCGAGCGGTGGGGCAGGCCGAGCCTCGGCGCAGGCCTGGTCACGGCCGTGCTGTGCGTGCTGGTCGTGGCGCCGCTCGTCGCCTTCGCCCCCGTGGCGATGGACAGCGTGCGCGACGGCTGGGACAGCCTGCGCTCGGAGTCGGTGCGCAGCCGCGTGCAGGCGCTCGTCCGCAACCAGCCGGCGCTGGCGCCCGCGGTGGAATGGGTGTCGCGCCAGGCTCCCTCGGGCGAGGAACTGGCCAAGCAGCTCGCGCCGCGCGTGTCGGGTTTCCTCACCGGGTCGGTGTGGGCCTGCATCCAGCTGCTGGTCACCTTCTTCGCGTTGTTCTACCTGTTGCGCGACCGCGAGCAGGCACTGGTCTACCTGCGCTCGGTGCTGCCGCTGACGACGCCGGAGACCAACCGCATGTTCAAGCGGGTCTCGGAGGTGGTGCGCGCGAGCGTCCTCGGTACGCTGCTGGTGGCGGCGGTCCAGGGCCTGCTCGGCGGCCTCATGTTCTGGTGGCTCGGTCTTCCGGCGCCGCTGTTCTGGGGTTCGGTGATGTTCCTGCTGTCGATCCTGCCGCTGCTCGGCGCGGCGGTCGTCTGGGTGCCGGCGGCCCTGTTCCTGCTGCTCGAAGGCCACTGGGAAAAGGCCCTGGTGCTGACCGCCTGGGGCTCGATCGTGGTGGCGCTCATCGACAACCTGCTCTACCCGATCCTCGTGGGCGACCGGCTGCGGCTGCACACGCTCGCGGTCTTCGTGGCGATCGTGGGCGGGCTCGTGGCCTTCGGCGCGCCGGGCGTGGTGATCGGCCCGCTGGTGCTCGCGGTGACCGCCGCGATCGTCGAGATCTGGCACGACCGCACGCGATCAGGCCGCGCGGCCGACGCGGCGCCGCCCGGCTAGGGTCAGTCAGGACGCGCCGGCCCTTTCGCGCGCCGCGCGCTGCTTCATGCGCAGCGGCATCAGCGGGCGGTTGAGCGCTTCGAAGTCGAGGTTGTCGATCTGCGCGAGCACCGCATGCTTGGCCGCGGCGGTGCGCGCGTTCTGGTCGGGGCCGATCACCATGCCGCCCTCGAGCTCGTGCCGCACGTCGCCCGCCAGCAGCACGCGGGCCGCGTAGGTGCTGGAATCCAGGCCGTGGATCAGGCTCATCTCGTAGGTCACCGTCTCGCCGGTGCCGCTCTGTACATGCTGCCCATCCAATGTGACCATGGCTTCTCCTTCGTGGGGTGTCGGTGCGTCGGCCCGGGTGCGATGGCGTGCCGCCTCAGGCCGGCACGGGTTCCGAGATGCCGCAGAGCGCCTCGGCCGCGGGCTTGACCTTGCGTTCCTTCACCGCGACATCGCCCAGTGCCAGGATGCCCACGAGGCGCTTGTCGTGGTTGATGACGGGCAGGCGGCGGATCTGGTACTGCGCCATGATCAGCGCCGCACGCTCCACGGTCTCGTCGTCGTAGGCCCAGCGAATGCCGTCCGACATCACGTCGCGCACCTTGGCGGTGCCGTCGCGGCCTTCGGCCAGTCCGCGCACGACGATGTCGCGGTCGGAAATCGCGCCGACGAGGCGATCGTTCTCGCCCACCGGCATCATGCCGAAGTCGCCCTCGCGCATGCGCCGGGCCGCCTCGGCGATGGTGGCGTCGGGACTGATGACCTGCACGTCCCGGCTCATGACATCCTTGATCTTGTGCATGGTGAAACTCCTTTGCTGTGTCCAGAAAGTCGAACGGCTGCAACGAGCGCAGACGAGCGGGCCGCGCGAGCCCATGCCCGCGCGGTCCGCGTCGATATTTCTCAAGTTTTCGTTCGAGCCGTCCGGATCACCTTGCAGCGGCTGAGTGCGCCGGTGTGTAGGACAACAGGCGAAAGATGCCGAGACTGGTCTTTCAACGGCTGGCCACTCCCGCGCCACGCCTGGGCACAATGGCGGGTTCATCACCGCGCAGCCGCCGCATCCCCACCACAACCCGACCGACAAACGCATGCGCATTCCCGACCTCCGACATCGCCTGCGCCAGGCGGGCGCCGGCCCGAGCCACGAGCAGCGGATCCTGCGGCTGTGGTCCCATGCGCTGCCGCGCAGCAGCGGCCGGCGCCTGCCGGAGACCTTCTTCCCGGCCGCGCTCCTGGCCGAGCTGCCCGCCATCGAGGCGGAGTTGGCGGGCCTCGCGCACATCGCGGCGGTGCACCCGGGCGCGGACGGTTCCGAGCGGCTGCTCGTCGCGCTGGCGGACGGCCAGACGGTGGAGAGCGTGCTGCTGCCGCGCGACGGCCTGTGCGTCTCGTCGCAGGTCGGTTGCGCGGTCGGCTGCCAGTTCTGCATGACCGGGCGCGACGGCCTGCTGCGCCAGGTGGGCAGCGCCGAAATCGTGGCCCAGGTCGCGCTCGCGCGCACGCGCCGGCCGGTGCGCCGGGTGGTGTTCATGGGCATGGGCGAGCCCGCCCACAACCTCGACAACGTGATGGAAGCGATCGAACTGCTCGGCACGGTGGGCAACGTCGGCCACAAGAACATCGTCTTCTCCACCGTGGGCGATCCGCGCGTGTTCGAGCGGCTGCTGCAGGGGCGCGTGCGCCCCGCGCTGGCGCTGTCGCTGCACACCACCCGCGCCGGCCTGCGCGAGACGCTGCTGCCGCGCGCGCCGAAGCTCTCGCCCGAGGCACTGGTCGACGCGGCCGAGCGCTATGCGCGAACCACCGGCTACCCGATCCAGTACCAGTGGACGCTGCTCGAAGGCGTGAACGACGGGGACGACGAGATCGAAGGCATCGTCGAACTGCTCTCCGGCAAGTTCGGCGTGCTGAACATGATTCCCTTCAACGCGGTCGACGGCGTGGCGTTCCGCCGTCCCGTGCTGGCGCGCTGCGAGCAGATCGCGCGCACGCTGCACCGGCGCGGCATCCTGACCAAGCTGCGCCATTCGGCGGCGCAGGACGTCGACGGCGGATGCGGGCAGCTCAGGGCGCGTGCGGCCGAGGCGCGGGTCACGCTGGTGCGCCCGAACGGCCTCAGCTGATCCCGCAGGACGACACGACCCATTCCCAGACCCGCCCGGGCGCCTCGACCATCACGTTGTGGCCGTGCGGGCCGAGCTCCTGCGCGTTGGGGTCGAGGCCGCGGGTCTGCGCCATCGTCACCAGCGCATCGTCGCGGCCCTGGCCCAGGTGGACGGGGCAGCGCGCCAGCCCCATGAGTTCGGTGAGCGGCGGCTTGCCCACGGCGTTCGCGCGCGGGTCCATCGCGAGGCGCCAGCCATCCTCATCACGGGCAATGCCGCGCGCGACGACGGCGGACGACGCATCGGCAATGCCGGCCAGGCCGGCGACCTTGAGGTAGCGATCCCCGGCCTCCTCCTGCGTGGCGAAGCGTTTGGCGGGCTGTGCCGCCAGCGTGTCCATGCGGCGGAGCTCGTCGTCGGTCCATGCGATCTTGATGCCGGCAGCGAACACCCGCTGCGGCACCACGCCGAACCAGCCCGTGGCCAGCGCGAGCCCGATCACGCCGCCCAGCGAGTGCCCGAGCACCACGAGGCGGCCGGGTGCTTCGGCGATGTGCGGCCGCACCGCGCGCGCGACGCTCGCGGCGTGCTGGCCGATCGCATAGCACTCCTGCCGCTCGGAAGCGCCGTGGCCCGGCAGGTCGAGCACCAGCCAGCGGCCGGGCCATCGCGCACCGGCTTCGGCGCACATGGGCGACCACACCGCGCCCGTGGCGCCCATGCCGTGCAGCATGAGCAGCAGGTCCGGGCCCTCGCCGCCTTGTTCGATGTACATGGGGGTCGCCTCCGTCGCGTCCGTGGGTGGAAGGCGCCGAGCATAGTCGAGGCTTACGTAGTTCCCCTTACGCCGCAGGTCAGACAGGGATCAGTTCCGCGCAAGAGCATCCGAGCGTCCGTGGTGCTCCCCGCCACGGGCGGAGACAGCCCGCGCCCGGCCCTCCGGGATCGGTGCATCCGACGAACGAACACCAGATCGTGAGCGTATGAAAAATAGAAACCTCGTCAGAGGCCTGTTCCTCATGGCGATCGCCTTGACCTTCGGGTTGACGGCGCTTCGCTATCCCATCGGCGACCTGAGCCGCGCCGGGCCAGGACTGTTCCCCGCGATGATCAGCGGCCTGCTGCTGCTGATCGGCCTGTCCACCGTCATCCGGGCCCGCTTCGTGGAGCCGGTCCCGCTGCAGTTCAGCTTCAGGAACATCGCGCTGATTCTTTCGAGCCTCTGCGGCTTCGCGCTGATCTCGATGTACCTGAACATGATCGCGGGCATCGTCTTCATGGTGTTCTGCTCCGGCTTTGCCGGCAGTTCCTACTCGTGGGTGCGCAACGTCAAGATCTCGCTCGGCCTGATCGCGATGGCGCTCGCGCTGCAGAAGCTGCTCGGCCTCAACCTGCCGCTCTACTGAGGAGGCCGACCATGGAAGTGCTCCACAACCTCGCGTTCGGCTTCTCGCACGCCCTGACCTGGCAGAACCTGCTGTTCTGCGCCATCGGCTGCAGCGTCGGCACGCTCGTCGGCCTGCTGCCCGGCCTCGGCCCGCTCGCCACCATCAGCCTGCTGCTGCCGCTGACCTATTCCATCCCTACCACCGGCGCGCTCATCATGCTCGCGGGCATCTACTATGGCGCGCAGTACGGCGACAGCGTGAGCGCGATCACGATGAAGATCCCGCATGCGAGCAGCATCGTGGCCTGCATCGACGGCTACCAGATGACGCTCAAGGGCAAGACGGGGCTGGCGCTGTTCACGGCCGGATTCTCGAGCTTCATCGGTGGCACGGTGGCGATCCTCGTGCTGTCGTTCCTCGCGCCGGTGCTCGGCGAGGTCGCGTTCCTGTTCGGGCCGGCCGACTACGTCGCGATGATGCTGGTGGGCTTCGTATGCGTGAGTTTCGTCACCACCGGCAGCCTGCTCAACGGCCTCGCGATGTGCATGATCGGCGTGCTGCTCGGCACCATCGGCACCGACGTCAACAGCGGCATGCAGCGCTTCACCATGGACCTGCCGTTCCTGGTCGACGGCGTGGGCATCGTGAGCATTGCGCTCGGCTGCTTCGGCATTGCCGAGATCACCAAGAACCTCGATGCGCGCGAGGAGCGATCGCCCTTCAACGGCAAGATCAACCTCATCCCGACCTGGGCCGAGTTCAAGCGCATCATCCCGAGCGCGCTGCGCGGCAGCGTGATCGGCTCCTTCCTGGGCATCCTGCCCGGCGGCGGCCCGACCATCGCGCAGTTCGCGGCCTACGCGCTCGACAAGAAGGTCAGCAAGTACAAGCACGAGATCGGCACCGGCTGCATCGAAGGCGTGGCCGGCCAGGCCGCGGCCGACGAGGCCGCCGCGCGCACCAGCTTCATTCCGCTGATGAGCATCGGCATTCCGGAAAACGCTGTGATGGCGCTGATGCTCGCCGCCTTCATCATCAAGGGCATCCAGCCCGGCCCGAACATGATCGCGAGCCATCCCGAGCTGTTCTGGGGCCTGGTCGCGAGCATGTGGATCGGCAACGTGTTCCTGCTGGTGCTCAACGTGCCGCTGGTGCGCTACTGGCTCTCGGTCTTCAAGATCCCGTACAGCGTGCTGTTCCCGTCGATCCTGTTCTTCTGCTGCATCGGCACCTACAGCGTGAACAACAACCTCGAGGACGTGTTCATCACGGCCGGCTTCGGCTTCATGGGCTACATGTTCATGCGGCTCGAACTCGACGCCGCGCCGCTGATGCTCGGCTTCATCCTCGGCCCCATGCTCGAGGAGAACTTCCGCCGCGCGATGCTGTTGAGCCGCGGCAGCTTCGGTGTCTTCGCCTCGCGGCCGATCAGCGGCACGCTGCTGAGCCTGGTGGCGGTCTTCGTGGTCTGGCAGCTCACGGCCTTCGTGCTGCAGGCGCGCAGGAAGGTGGCGGTGGCGCCGGCGGGGGTGGCGTTGGGGCCTTGAGCGTTCGCAGAGGAGACGCAGCCGTGCGTCGGATAATCCGCTGATGAAACTCCATGTCGCGCGGCCGCATCCCGATGTGAGCGCGTGGGTTTCAATGGCTGTGCACCTCTCGTTCGACAGCCCGGGCACGCAACCGGTGCCCTGCCACTTTCCCGCGCTGGTCGAGGGCGGGCTCGTCGTGGTGCTCGAGGGCCGCTTCTTCGTCAAGGAACCCTCGGGTGTGTTCGCCTCTCTTCCTGCCGGATTCGTGGGCAGCGCCCGCGCCTTGCCGCTGACGCTCTACCGCACGCCTCGACTGTGCTACGCCGGACTGCGGCTGCAGCCCACCGGGACGCTCGGAATGCTGCAATCGAGTCCGCTGTCCCTGCCGCACCGGCTTGCCGATGCGGCGGATGTCTTCGGCCGGGCGTGGCCGGGTCTGGTGGAGCGCATCAGGGCGGAGACCGTCCCCGAGCGGCGCTTGGCGGCCCTGTTGACCTTCGCACGCGAGCACCTGCGCCAGGAAGTGCATCTACAGCGTTTGCGGCGTGCCGCTCTGCTGCAGCAGGCTGCTCTGCGGGCGGCGACGCCGGCCGATGCGGTGGGCCTCTCCGTGCGGCAGTTCGAGCGCGTGTTCGCCGGCACCTTCGGCCTGACGCCGAAGCGGTTCCAGCGCGTGGCCCGCGTCGAAGGATTGCTGCGCGATGCCCTCGCCACGGCCAAGACGGACGCGGCACTCGCATTGCGTCATGGCTACTATGACCAATCGCACATGGCACGCGACCTGCGCATGCTGGCCGGCGCTTCGCTGAGCACGCTGGTCGAGGCCGCCCGCCGGCAGGACTCGGAGAACTGGGCGCTCGCCGTTGGCATGGCCCGGTGATCGTCGCACTGAAGCCGATGTCGCATTTTTCCTATCGGCCGCGGGACCGGCCCGATAGCATGCCCACGCATGACACCGAAGAATGCAGCGCGCGTCCTCTTCATCCTGGCTTTTGCCGGCCTGGTTGTTCCCTGGTACTTCCATGCCGCGTTCCTCTTGGACGGCGGCAGTTTCGCGCCGGGGCCTTTCATGGCCGCCGTTTCGGCCAACAAGCTGGTGGCAGGCATCACCTGGGACGTCTACCTCGCTGCCGCAGCGTTCTCTGTCTGGCTGCTTCGAGATGCATCGGCAGCGCGCGTTCGCCGGCCGTGGATCTATGTCGCGCTGACGTTCGGACTTGGGCTCGCTTTCGCCTTGCCGCTGTACATGGCAATGCGAAAGGTGGCGCGATGAAGCGTGGGCGGTCGCCCCGGAGAAGGCGTCGAAGCGAAGCCGGTTCATGAGCGAGATCTCCACCAAGGGCCGCGAACTCTACGCGGCGCTGAACAGCGGAGATGCCGATGCGCTGGCGCGATTGCTGCGGGATGACTTCAGCGGCTGCCTGTCTCCCGGCCTGCCGAGAGGTCTGGGCAAGACCTACGGCGGCCTGAACGCAATGATGGGCGAGGCGTGGGCGGTCGTCGACCAGTTGTTCGACCTGGATGTGGAGGTCGATCAGCTGTTCGAAGCGGGCGACATGCTCATCGCCCGCGGCATGTACCACGGCACTGCGAAGCAGAGCGGCAAGGCGTTTCGCGCTGCGTTCGCTCACTTCTGGCACTACGACGGCACGCAGTTTTCGCAGCTGCAACAGATCACCGATACGGGTCTATGGCGCGACGCGATCGAGTGAACGGCCCGCGCCCCTATCAGAAGCTGATCACCTGCGCCTGCGAATCCCCGCTTGCGCTGAGCTGCTGGCGCACCTGCTGCGCGAGCGAGCCGAAGACGCGGCCCGCGAGCGTGGGTGCGTCGCGGCCGAAGACGATGCGGCTGCAGCCGTAGTCGCGCGCGGCCATGGCGATGGTCTCGGCGGTGCGGCCGACGAGCACGGTGCTGGTGTAGGGCACGCCGGCGAGGTCGAGCAGGCCTTCGGCGAAGCGCAGCTCCTCGGCGCCGGTCTCGCGCTGCAGGTCGAGCAGTTCCTGCTTGTCGAAGAGCATCGCCACGTGGCCCGACACCCTCGGCTGCACGCGCAGCAGCCGGACGCTCACGCGCCCGCTGCGGTGCATGCGCACCACTTCCTCGATGGCCGAGCGCGTGCGCGCCGGCTGGTCCGGGTCGACCGGTACCAAGATGCGCGTCATGCCGGCACTCGCTCAGACGGCGGGTTGGTTCTTGGCTTCTTGTTGCTGCTGCTGCGCCTCGAGCTGCTCTCGGCGGTGCTCGCGGCGCACGCTCAGCCACTTGCCGATCGCCACCACGAACATGGCGCCGAGCGCGGGAACCACGGTGTGCAGGGTGTGCCGTTCCGCGACCCAGCCGGCGATCGACGGGTCGCCGATCGCCATTTCGCCGGCGACCCAGCCGAGCAGCGCAGCGCCGACCATGATGATGATCGGGAAGCGGTCCATCAGCTTCAGGATCAGCGTGCTGCCGAAGATGATGAGCGGAATGCTGATCACGAGGCCGAACACCAGCAGCGGCACGTTGCCCTTGGCCGCGGCGGCCACACCGACGACGTTGTCCAGGCTCATGACGAGGTCGGCCACCACGATGGTCTTGATGGCACCGGCGAGGCCGGAATGGCCTTCGAGGTCATGCCCCTCGTCTTCCTGCTGCAGCAGGCCGATGCCGATCCACAGCAGCAGCGCCGCGCCCACGAGCTTGAGGTAGGGCAGGGTGAGCAGGTAGACGGCGAAGAAGGTCAGCACCACGCGCAGCACGATGGCACCGACGCTGCCGAAGATGATGGCCTTCTTCTGCTGCGCGGGCGGCAGCGAGCGCGAGGCCATCGCGATGACGACGGCGTTGTCGCCGCTCAGGACGATGTTGATCAGGATGATCTGCGACAGGGCGATCCAGAACTCGGGGCTCGACAAAAACGACACGGGTGTCTCCTCGGTGAATGACGTCCGGAGCCACGGTGGCTCCGCCATCCACGAGCGTAGGGGCCCGTGCTGTCACCTTTCTGCCGGCCGGCTGACAGCTGCCTATCGGCAAGCTGTCAGAAAGCTTACAGCCGGGGGTCAGGCCGCGGGCGCGGCGCCGTCCCCCGCGCGCAGCGGGAAGAAGACGCTGAAGGTGTTGCCCACGCCGTCGCTGTCTTCCTCGAGCGTGATGCGCGCGCCGTGGAGCGTGGCGATCTCGCTCACGATGGCGAGGCCGAGGCCGCTGCCGTCCTCCTGCGTACCGAGCAGCCGGTGGAAGCGTTCGAAGATGCGCGCGCGCTCTTCCACCGGAATGCGCGGCCCGTCGTCGTTGATCGCGAGGCGGCACTGGTCGTCGCCGGTCTGGCTGGTCTGCACGGTGACGCGGCCGCCCGGCTGGCTGTAGCGGATCGCGTTGTCGATCAGGTTGTTGAGCAGCTCGCGCAGGCGGTCGTGGTCGGCATCGATCATCAGCGCATGGTCGGTGCCCTCGAAGCCCAGGTCGATGTTGCGCTTGAGCGCCTGCGGCACCCATTCCATGCTCACTTCGAGCGCGTGCGCGTTCAAGTCGAGCGGCTGCAGCTGCATGGAATCGAGCGCACCGGGCTCGTTGCGCGCGAGCGAGAGCAGCTGCCGCACCAGCCGCGAGAGCCGGTCGGCGCTGATGTAGAGCTGCGCGAGGGAATGGCGCACGCGCTGCAGGTCGTTCTCGCGCAGCGCGAGTTCGATCTGCGCCTTCAAACCGCTGACGGGCGTCTTGAGCTGGTGCGCGGCATCGGCCACGAAGCGGTTCTGGAAATCGAAGGTGCGGCCGAGCCGGGCCATGAGCGCATTCACGTCGTCCACCAGCGGGCGCACTTCGCCGGGCACGTCGTGGGTGTCTATCGGGCTCAGGTCGAGGTGCGAACGGTCGGAGACGGCGCGGCGCAGCCGCTGCAGCGGCTCGAGCCCGCGCGAGACGCCGAACCAGACCACCAGCGTCGCCATGACGATCAGCAGCAGCTGCGGCAGCACCACGTTGGCGACCATCTCCCAGGTGAAGCGGTCGCGCTTGTGGAGCGTCTCGGCCACCTGCACCAGCACCTCGGGCAGCTGGGCGTCGGGGCCGATGCGCATGCGAGCGACCATCATGCGCACCGGTTCCCCGTGCACCGTGGCGCCGTAGAAGTCGGAGCCCGCGGGCCGGGCGTTGCGCGGCGCGGGCAGTTGCGCGTCGCCGCCCAGGTGCGTGCCGTCGGCGCCGACCACGCGGTAGAACAGCCGGTCCTCGGGATCGACGAAGAGGATGTCGGCCGCGGGCTTCGAGAGTTCCAGCCGCGGGCGCTCGCCGTCGAGCCGGACGTGCATCGCGATCTCGCGCCCGATCTCGTGCAGCGCACGGTCGTAGGCGAGGTTGGAAAAGCGCAGCGAGTTCCAGTAGGCCGCACCGGTGTCGAGCACCAGCAGCACGGCCAGCGGGCCGAGCAGCCACGCGAGCAGCTTGCGCTGCAGCCGGGGCTCAGACCTCCGCATCGCTGCTGTCGATCAGGTAGCCCATGCCGCGCACGGTGCGGATCTCGCAGCCCAGCGGCTCGAGCTTCTTGCGCAGCCGGTAGACGTTGACCTCGATGGCGTTGTCGCCGACCTCGTCGCCCCAGCCGTAGAGATGGTTGACCATGTGCTCCTTGCTCACCACGCGGCCGGCGCGCATCAGCAGCAGCTCGAGCAGCGCGAGCTCGCGTGGCGAGAGATCGAGCGGCCGCTTGTCGTGGAACACGCGCCGGCCCACGGTGTCGAAGCGCAGCAGCCCGTGCTCGAGATAGGGCGTCGAGCGCGTACTGCGGCGCAGCAGGGCGCGCACGCGCGCCTCGAGTTCGGGCAGGTCGAAGGGCTTGGCGAGGTAGTCGTCGGCGCCGAGGTCGAGGCCCTGCACGCGGTCGGCGAGTGTGTCGAAGGCGGTGAGCATCAGCACCGGCATGGTCGACTTGCGCGCGCGCAGGCGCTTGAGCACCTCGAGCCCGCTCAGGCCCGGCAGGCCGATGTCGAGGATCGCGAGGTCGTAGCTGCCGGCCGCGAGCGCATGGTCGGCCTCCTCGCCGGTGGAGACCACGTCGACGGCGTGCGCGGACTGCACCAGCGCACGCGACAGCGCGTCCGCCAGCACCCGGTCGTCCTCGACGAGCAATATGCGCATTGGTGATGATCTTCCTGGCAGCGGCCCCGCGCGCCCGCGGTGGATGCTACTCGCTCTGGAACAGCGTCTCCACGCGCGCGAAGTCGCGCCCGTACTGGTCGACCTTGGCCTGGAACGGCACGCTCTCGCCCGGTGCGATCGCCGGCAGGTTGTCGAGCAGCGTGAAGCCCGCGAGCTGGCCCGCGGCATCGCGCAGGCTCACCCAGAGCCGCGGCTTGCGCACGATCGCCTGCGTCGGGTTCGCCACCGTGCCGCTGACCTCGACGTACTTGTAGCTGTAGCGGCGGCTGAAGTTGACGAGCACGCTGCTCGTGGCCGCGCGCGTGTCGGTCACGCGCACTTCGAGCGGCGCGCGCGGGCCGGGCAGGGCGGCGCGGCGCATCGGCTTCCATTCGACGCGGGTGGACGTGATGCGGTCGGCGCCGCGCGGCTCCAGAAGCACCGGAAAGCGCTCGCCAGGGTAGAGGTACGCGGGCCCGCCGACCGCGGTGGTGCCGTCGAGCCGGCTGCCGTCGTAGCGCGAGACCACGGCACCGGGCGCGATCGCGATCGCATCGGTGCTGCGGTTGACCACCTCGGCGAGGTACACCGGCCGCTGCGTGGTGTCGCGCCCGGCCACGAGCGGCAGCAGCTCGATCTTCGCGGCGTCGAAGCGCTCGGCCTCGTCGGCCAGCAGGTCTTCGCTGCCGAGGCGCAGCGAGGGATGGAAACGCTCGGGGCCGCCCGCGGTGCGGACCACGCGCGCACTGCCGCTCAGCACGCGCGTGCGGCCCTGCTGCGCCTGCTCGGTGAGGTTGTGGTCGATGCGGTAGTCCCAGGCCGCGATCGGGGTCTCGCGGTTTCCGATGCGCTCCACCCGTACTTCCACCGCGCTGCGCTCGCCCGGCGCGATCTCGCTGGCCTGCGCGAAGCCGCGGCCGAAGCCGATGACCGCGCCGGCATCGTCGTACACGGTGACCAGCGCCTCGACGCCGGTCAGCATCGCGCGGTCCTTGCGGTCGTTCACGATGCGGCCGACCAGGCGCAGGTTGTCCTGCTGCTGCACCAGCCGCGCGCGTGCGAACTTCAGCGGCGGTCCTTCGACCGTGCGGTAGGGCGCGGAGAGCGGCTGCACCTGCAGCTCCTGGCGCGTGACGTTGCGGTCGCCGGGCAGGTCGATCAGCACCGGGGCGCTCTCGCCGGGCGCGAGCGTGCCGATCGGCAGCGATTCGCTGCGCTCGCCGATGCGGCTTTCTCCTTCGTAGAACACGGCCTTGATGCTCGGGCGCTCGAGCGCCTGGCCGGTCTCGTTGCGCGCCACCACCAGCAGCCGCGGCTTGGCCGAGCTGCCGCTGCCCACGAGCACCTGCCGCGGCGGGTCGAGCTTGAGCCCGTCGACGGGAATGCTGCGCGGCGCGCTCGAGACGGCCGCGGGCCTGCTCGCGGCGGCCGTCTGCGTGTCCTTGCGCCCGCCCGTGAGCAACGCCGTGACCGCGAACACCACCACCACCAGCCCGACGATCGCGATCGCCGCGATGCCCATCGCGCGGCCCACGTGCTGCTGGCGTGCCGACTGCTCGGCCGCGAGCCGGCGGCCGGCTTCGTTCTTGACCTGCTCGAGCACGCGCTCCAGCCGCGCCGAGACGTCGTCTTCCACGATCGACACCGAGCCGCAGTGCGCGCAGGTGTACTGGTTCAGGCCGGAGCGCTGGAGCGTGCCGCTGCCGCATTCGCCGCACTTGAGCGTTTGCAGGTTGATGGTCACTGGCTTTGATCCTCGTGGAAGAGAGAGAGAGAGGGAAGGGGAGCGGGAAAGGGTTGCGGCGGTGCGCGGCCGCGCGCATCTTAACGAGCCGCGCGGCGCGGGATGTGAACCTTCTTCCAACTGGCGGCGCGGGCGGGCCTTGCATAGACTCGCGGCCGATCATTTCTCGCCACACAGGAGCCCCCATGGGTTTGATGGATCAGGTTGGCCATGCGCTGCTGGACAACGACGAGCTGCACTTCGCCGACGACCCCCGCTGCTCGCCCGAGGAGCGCTGGCTGGTGACGCTGAGCGCGCCGCTCTCGGCCTTCAACGGCAATTTCGTGAATGCGGTCGAGACCGGGCAGGACCCGGAGGCGCTGCGCGACGGCATCGCGAGCCTGTGGGGCGTGAAGGACCGCAAGAGCTTCGAGCAGACCGCGCGCTGGCTGGTGGAAGAGGGCCACCGCGACAAGTACCGCGAGGTCTGGCAGGCGCTGCAGAAGCTCGATGCCGCGCACCGCTCGGCGCCGCTGCTGCTGCGCAGCGTGGCCTCGCTGGTCTTTCCGGGCCTCTTCATGCTGAAGCTGCGCAACGAGCTCAACTACCAGGCCTTCGCCAACCAGACCGGCAAGAGCGTGCCCGAGATCGCGGCGCTGATGACCGCCTACGACGACTGGCTGGGCGACCTGCGCGATCCGCTCGGCGTGCCGCCCGCGGAGATCACCGACCTCGTCGCGTGGGACGCGGTGCGCCTCGCGAGCCTGTCGCGCTGGGCCGTGGAACTGGGCTACATCGAGCGCGGCGAGTTCGCGCATTTCGCCGGCGGCCTTGCCGGTCGCGTGCGCACCGCCTACGCCAACTGGCCGCAGGTCAGCGCGGCCTATGTGGCGGGCGGGTTGATCTGGAAGTATTCCGATGCGCGGCAGGAAGCGCTGGTGCGCACCAACGCGATGCTGCTGCGCGATGCGCGCAGCCCGTACAAGAGCGTGCCGTTCCGGTAGGCATCGCCTCGGGCTTCAGCTCGGCGCCGCGCCCTGCGTGGCGGTGTAGACCGCATAGAGCGACTGGCTCGCCGCCATGAAGAGCCGATTGCGCTTCGGACCGCCGAAGCACAGGTTGCCGCAGACCTCGGGCAGCCGGATGCGGCCGATCAGCCGGCCCTGCGGATTCCACACCGTCACGCCGCTGTAGCCCACGCTGCGCCCGGCGTTGCTCGAGCACCAGAGGTTGCCGTCGACGTCGGCGCGCACGCCGTCGGGGCCGCACTTCACGCCGTCGATCATGAAGTCGCTGAAGCGCCGTCCGCCGCTCAGGCGGTTGTCCGCGCCTACGTCGAACACGTACATGTCGCCCTTGCCGCCCGCGATGGTGTCGCCCGGTCCCTGGCCCGTGCTCACGATGTAGAGCTTCTTGAAGTCGGGCGAGAAGCACAGGCCGTTCGGGTCAGGCACGAGGTCCTCGCCGGCCACCTGCGAGAGCGTGCCGTTCTTGTCGAGGCGGTAGACGGCGGTCGGCAGCTCGCGCTTGTCGTTGCCGATCCCGGGCGGCTGGCCGAGCCGCGGGTTGAGCCGGCCCGAGCGGTTGGCGGGCCCGCCGGGCGCATCGACCGCGCCTTCGTAGAGCTGCGCGCCGTAGGGCGGATCGGTGAACCAGTAGCTGCCGTCCGGATGCGGCACCACGTCGTTGGGCGAGTTGAGCCGCTTGCCGTTGAAGTGCGAGGCCAGCACCGTGGCCGAGCCGTCGAGCTCGTAGCGCACCAGGCGGCGCGTGAGGTGCTCGCACGAGATCTGGCGGCCCTGGTAGTCGAAGGTGTTGCCGTTGCTGTTGTTCGAGGGCGAGCGGAACACGCTCACGTGGCCGTCGTCTTCGCTCCAGCGCAGTTGCCGGTTGTTCGGGATGTCGCTCCAGACCAGAAAGCGCCCGACCCCGTTCCATGCCGGCCCTTCGGACCACAGCGCGCCGGTCCACAGGCGCTGGATCGGCGCGTTGGGCTGGCGCAGCGCATCGAAGGCCGGATCGACCGTGAGCACGTCGGGATCGGTGAAGTAGGTGGTGGGCGCGCCGTTCGGACCGAAGTCGCGCGGCGGCTGCGTGATGGTGCTCGGCGGCGCGGCCGGCCCGGCCTGGGCCTGCGCCCATCGCGGCAGCGCGACCGCGGCACCGATGCCTGCGGCCAGGCCGCGCAGCAGGCGGCGACGGCGGCCGGCGGGTTCCGGATCGAATGCTTCCGTGTTCATGTCTCACTCCGTGCCCCGTGGGGCGGAAGAACGCTGCGCGCGGGGATCGAAAAGCCGTGGATGCTACGCGGGCGGGGCGCATGGCGGCAAGCGCGGCGGCGAGGAGCATGGGCGCAGGCGTTGCCTTTGCAATACGATGACCGGATGAAGACCGCCGCATTGCCCTCGCTCGAGGTCGAGCCCGAGTTCCGCGCCGAAGTCGAAGCCGTGCTGACCGAAGGCGAGACCCTGCCCGAATTCGTCTAAGCCGCTCGGACCGCTGATGCTTCGAGCGGTTGGCGTAGACGTCGAATTGAGCCACTGCGCGGAACCTCACCAGGGCCTGAACTCTTCGCCGAAGACGGCGATGCGGTCGACGAGATCGTTCTGCGCGGCAATCCATTCCTTGTAGGTCTCGCCGAACTCGCGCTTGCGCGGGCCATCGACTCTTCTGTTCCAGCGCCTTCAGTTCCGCAAAGCGCGCAGCGGAGCCGATCGCTGCGCCAGTGCCCCCCGGCTTGCAGGGATATTGGCCGGGCTGCGCACGCGCTGCCCCCTAGAATGGGAATGCGACTCGCTCGCATCCATCGATCTCCGTCCTGTCTTCCCTTCCTGCGCATTCCGACATTCAAGATGACGCCCCTGCACATCGCATCGCGCGTGGCCGCCAGCCTGCTCGGCGGCTACGCATTCGTCTGGGGCTTCGTCACCCTGGGCATCGCCCTGCAACTGGCCGCGGGCGTGGGTTATGACGATGCCCGGCTGCTGTGCAACCTGCTGGCGTTCCTGGTGTTCCTGGCCTGTTTCTGCTGGGCCTTTGCCGCGGCGAGCCTGCGCCGGGTCTGGGGCGTGCTCGCGGGCGGCGGTGCGCTGATGACGGGCGCCGCCTGGCTGCTGCTCGGCGGCGCGCGCTGAAGGCTGGAGGCGAAACCCATGTTCCAGTCCTTCCGCCTCTCCATGGCCTGGCTGCACACCTGGTTCGGCCTGGTGCTCGGCTATGTGCTGATGATCGCGTTCTTCTTCGGCGCGCTCTCGGTGTTCGACCGCGAGATCGACCGCTGGGCCATTCCGCAGACGCGCTTCGAGCCGCAGGTGATGCCTTCGTTCGACCGCATGCTCGCACCGATCTTCAAGACCATCGGGCCCGAGGAAGAGGAGCTCGCGGCCGCGCGCGCCCGCGTCGGCGGCCCGCTGCCCGCCTCACTGCCGCTGATGAACTGGAGCGCCTACACCACCCACCGCGACCCGGTGCTGCAGATGTATGCCGAGTTCGCGGTCACCAACAACCCGAACGACCCCGACGACCATGTGCACGGCCACGTCACCATCGATCCGCGCAGCGGCGCGGTGCTGCCGCACGACCAGCTGAAGATCGGCAGCGAGTTCTTCTATCCGCTGCACTACAGCCTGCACATCGAATGGAAGTCGCTGGGCTACTGGATCGTCGGGCTCGCGGCACTGGTGATGCTGGCAGCGCTGGTCAGCGGCGTGGTGATGCACCGCAAGTTCTTCCGCGAGTTCTTCACCTTCCGCCCGGGCAAGCACGTGCGCCGCAGCATGCTCGACCTGCACAACCTCACGGGCGTGGTCGCGCTGCCGTTCCATTTCGTGTTCGCGCTCTCCGGCCTGACGATCTTCGCGGGCATCTACCTGCCCGTGTCCGAGACCATGCTGCGGCCGCAGGCCCAGGCGCACGCCATGGCCGAGGCGCAGGCCAAGGGCCTGGCGTTCAAGCCGGCCGGCGTGCCGGCACCCATGGCCTCGGTCGACGCGATGGTGCTCGAGGCCAAGCGCCGCTGGGCCGCGCGCGACATGCCCGGCGAAGTGGGCTTCCTGCAGATCAACCACGTGGGAGACGCCAACGCCTACGTGAGCATCTACCGCGCCGGCAGCGACCGCGTCGCGCTCGTGGGGCAGGCGGTGCACTTCGCGGCGACGACGGGCGAGGTCATCCTCGAGGAGCCGCCGCCCACGCCGGTGGCGAGCATCAACAACTTCCTCACCGGGCTGCACCTGCAGCACTTCGAGCACTGGATGCTGCGCTGGTTCTACGTGCTGGGCGGCCTGCTGGGCTGCGCGTGCATCGCGACCGGGTTCTTCTTCTTCGTCGAGAAGCGCAAGGCGCAGCATGCGAAGCAGGGCAGCCGTGCGGTGCGCTGCGTCGATGCGCTCGCGGTGACCACGGTCACCGGCATGGTGATCGCGGCGCTCGCGATCCTCGTGGCCAACCGCCTGCTGCCCGCGGACCTTTCGCACCGCGGCGACTGGGAGAAGTCGGTCTTCTGGGGCAGCTGGCTGCTGGCCTTCGCGCATGCCGCCTGGCGCAGCGCGCCGGTCGCGCAGGCCCGCCTCGCGCCCGCCTGGCGCGAGCAGTGCTGGGTCATCGCGGCGCTGGCCGTGTCCGCCGTGGCGCTGAACTGGATCACCACCGGCGACCACCTCGGCAGGACGCTGGCGCAGGCCTACTGGCCGGTGGCGGGGCTCGACCTCGCGCTGCTGGTCAGTGCCGGCCTTGCGGCGCTGGCCGCGAGACGGCTGCGCCGGCGCGAGCGCCAGAGCGTGGCTGCTGCCGCTGCTGCCGCCGCCGCGGGCGGTGGCGGCACGCTGAAGCCGGTGCCGATGGCGGAGGCCGAGCGTGTC
Organism: Variovorax sp. TBS-050B; assembly: GCF_029893635.1. Classification (NCBI taxonomy): domain Bacteria; kingdom Pseudomonadati; phylum Pseudomonadota; class Betaproteobacteria; order Burkholderiales; family Comamonadaceae; genus Variovorax; species Variovorax sp. TBS-050B. The sequence goes on from NZ_JARXYR010000001.1 coordinate 321,804, forward strand.
TGAGGCCGGGCTGCTGCTGCTCGCGGCTGCGCTCGCCAACCTTGCGGGCATGGCCTGGCTCGCGCTCGCGATGGACGTGCACTGGGAGCAGGTGCGCGGCCCGGCGCCGCTCGGTGCCGGCATTGCCGCCGCGATGCGGCTCGCGGGCGCGTTCGCGATCGCCGCAGCGCTGGTGCTGTGCCTGCGCGCCGACCACCCGACCATGGCGGTGCTGGTGTGGATCATGACCCTGAGCGGCGCCGCCGTCGCGGTCGCCTTTGCGCTGGCCTGGCGGCCGGCGCTGCTCGCGCCGATGGTGGCGTGGGTGCGGCGCTGAGCGACGCGTTCCGCCCAACCCGCAGCGCCTTTGTGGTGCAGGAACGCCACCTCATGTGAACTAGTTCACACCTTTGACGCGAAACCCCGGACAATTTCGGGTGCCTCGGTAAGATGTAAACAAATTAGTTAACACGTTCTCGGGCGTAACATTCCTGGAACCACCGAGGGCGTCATGAACGCACAAAGCCAAACACCACGGCGATCCCGGCTGTACCTGCCGGTCGCCGGCAAGTTCACCATCGCGCTGATCGGCGCCATCGCCTGGATGGCGTTCTCGATCTGGATTGCGCAGAAGTGGTTCGACGACCTGCGCCAGCACGTCGGCCTCGCGCTCACGATCTTCCTGGTGTATGGCATCGCGATCATCCCGGGCTTCATGAACGCGTTCGTCGCCATCAGCCTCATGTTGGACCGGCGGCCGCGGCGCGTGCCGCTGCAGGTCTATCCGCCGATCTCCATCCTCGTGGCCGCCTACAACGAGGAAGCCTCGATCGAGGAGACGCTCGTCAGCATCGACCGGCAGAAGTACCCCGGCGAGATGCAGGTGCTGGTGGTGAACGACGGATCGAAGGACGGCACGGCCGAGGTGGTCCGCCGCGTCCAGGCGCGGTACCCGTGGCTCACCTTCGTTGACCTCGAGAAGAACGGCGGCAAGGCGCGCGCGTTGAACATCGGCTTCCAGCAGGTGCGGCACGACCTCGTCATCACGGTGGATGCGGACTCCTTCCTCTACCGCGGGGCGCTGGCCAACATCGTCGAGCGCTATCTGGAGGACCCGCCCAACACGCGCGCCGTGGCGGGCAAGATCCTGGTGCGCAACTCGCGCCTGAACTGGATCACGCGCTGCCAGGAGTGGGACTACTTCCACGGCATCGCGGCCATCAAGCGGGTGCAGTCGCTGTTCCAGGGCACGCTGGTGGCGCAGGGCGCCTTCTCCATTTACGACCGCGACGCGCTCGCCGAAGTGGGCGGCTGGCCCGAGTGCGTGGGCGAGGACATCGTGCTCACCTGGGCGCTGCTCAAGGCCGGCTATCGCGTGGGCCACTGCGAGGACGCGTGCCTGTTCACCAATGCGCCCACCACGCTGAAGCAGTTGGTGAAGCAGCGCCAGCGCTGGGCGCGCGGCATGGCCGAAGCCTTCGTGCAGCATCCGGGCATCCTGCTGAAGCCGCGGCTGTCGACCTTCTTCATTTGGTGGAACCTGTTCTTTCCCTGGCTGGACGTGGCGTTCACGCTCGGGTTCATTCCGGGCGTGATCCTCGCGCTGTTCGGCTACTACTGGGTCGTAGGCCCGATGACGCTGGCGCTGCTGCCGGCCGCCTTCGCGCTGAGCCTGCTGCAGTTCCTGATCGAACGGCGCACCTTCAGGACCCAGGGGCTCGTGGTGCGCAGGAACATCCAGGGCTTCTTCGCCTATGTGCTGCTCTACAGCTTCATGCTGCAGCCGGCGAGCGCCCTGGGCTATCTGGACGAATTGCTGAGAAAGCCGAAGAAATGGGGCACAAAGTGAAGCGGGCTTCGGGCGGTTGGCTCGTCGCGCTGTCGGGCTGCTGCGTGGCGCTGGCGGGGCCATGCCAGGCGCAGGATGTGGAGAAGGGCGCCGCGCGGTCCGACATGGCCTTCGGCACCGAGGCCTTCGTGACCAACGACAGCGACCATTTCCAGTCGCGCCGCGTGTCGGCCGAATTCTTCCCGGCCTTCGAGAACGCCGACCGCTACCTCGGCATCCGGCTCGGCGAGTACAACTACCAGCAGGACAGCTGGCGGCGCAACGGCAAGAAGCTCTCGTTCCTCGCACGCTCGGTCGAGACCCGCACCGCTGACGGCGGCAACATGGAAGTGGGCGTGTTCGAGCAGGGCGGCCATACGCTGCTCACGCTCGACGGCAGCTACCGCATCACGCCGGCCAAGCGCACGGCGGTGGAATTCATCGTCAACCGCGACTGGGTCGAGACGCCGAAGTCGCTCGACCGCGGCATCGACTTCTCGATCGTCGGCGTGGCGGTGGACCAGGGCCTCGGCGAGCACGTGACGCTGGTCGGCCTGCTCGGCCAGCAGTATTTCTCCGACGGCAACCGGCGCGACCTCGGCCGCTTCCGCGTGATCTACCAGCCCTCGCTCGATCTGGGCCTGACGCTGCAGCTGCGCTACCGCACCTACCGCAGCACGCACGAGGACGTGGACCGCGCCTACTTCAACCCGAAGAGCTACAGCGAGGGCATGTTCGCGGTGGGCTGGCGCCAGCGCTTCAACGGCTGGACCGCCTCGGTCACCGCGGGCCTGGGCAACGAGAAGATCAACCACGAGATCAGCCAGCCCACGCGCCTGCTCGACGTGAACCTGCAGAGCCCCGTGCGCGGCTCGCAGGTGTTCCGCTTCGGCTTCGGCTACAACCGCAGCACCAGCTTCTCGGGCCCGAGCTACCAGTACCGCTACCTGCGCGGGGAATGGATCATCCTGTTCTGAGGCCGTCTTCGATGGCCGCGCGTGCGTGGCGCACGAAGGCCGCGAGTTCCGCGCCGAGGTCCGCCAGCCGGTCGTCCACGCCCTGCACGTAGGCGGCGCGCGCCCGCGCGAGCACGGGGCGGTGCGCCGCGGGCAGGCGCTCGAGCACCCAGTCCGCGGCGACGTGCTTGGGCGCGATGCCGCCGGTCGCCTGGCTGAACCAGATGCGCGCCAGCGCGAGCACCACGTTGCACTCGTCGCCCTCCCAGTCCTCCGGCGCATTCCACTGCGCGACCGTGTCGGCCAGCGCCTGGCGGAAGTCGCGCGCGGGCACGGGCGCGAAGCATTCGGCGGCCGCCGGCCCGGTGAGCGCGATGCTGTGCTGCCGCGCCTTGTGCAGCAGGATCGCGATGTCGGGATCGCGCTCGGGCGGCGCGACGATGCCGGCCTGCAGCGGCTCGCGCAGCCATTCGCCGAACTGCAGTTCGCGCAGCGGCGGATAGCGCCACGGCACCACGTGCGCGCGCACCAGCAGCGTCAGCTCCAGCGGGCGCAGCGGTCCCGGCGCGCCCGGTGGCGCCGACACCTGCAGCAGCCCGCTCATCAGCGCGCGGCGTTCGGCTTCCGAAAGCGGTGCGGCGACCGTGGCGAGCAGGTCCATGTCGCTGCGCGGCTGCAGGCCGCCGTCGAGCGCGGAACCGAAGAGGTGCAGCGACTGCAGGTTGGCGCCGAGCTGCCGTTCGAGCACCGCGCGTGCAAGCGCAAGCTGGGCCGCGATGGCCGGAGGAATCGCAACGTGGTTCATCGCGGCGATGCTAACTATGCATCTGCGCTGCCGGCACGCACGCGTTCAGCTGCCGTACAGCACGAAAGGCGCCCAGTAGGCGGGCTTGCGCAGTTTCTCGCCATGCGCCCCGTCCGCGAACGCGCGCTTGGTGGCCGAGAGCGCCTGTTGGGGCGTCTCGTTGGCCGACAGGCGCGCGAAGAAGGCGGTCATGAAGCGCGCGGTGCTTTCGTCGGCCACGGGCCACAGCGTCATCAGCGTGCTGGTGTTGCCGGCCACGTAGAGCGCGTAGGGCAGGCCCATCACGCCTTCGCCGTGCACCACCTTGCCGACGCCGGTGTCGCAGGCCGACATCACGACGAGGTCGCTGCGCAGCGTGTAGCCGGGCCACTCGGCCGCGGTCAGGTAGCCGTCGATGCCGGGCGGGTTCGCCACCTGGCCGAGCACCAGCGCGCTGAGCGCGGGCACCGCGGTGCTCAGGTAGCCGTGCACCGAGAACAGCAGGTAGCGGTACTTCGAGAGCTCGCCCTCGCGGTCGAGCGAGCGCAGCTTCGATTCGGTCGCGCTGTCGCCGGTCAGGGTGTCGACGCGGCCGCGCCGCACCACGCCGCGCACGGCTTCGATCTCGCGCGCGGTGCCCGGCAGGTTCTCCCAACTGGCCTCGCGCAGCATGCCGATCGCCTCGTCGACGTCGACCTCGGTCTCGGTCTCGGCGAGCGACTGCGCCGCGGCCACGGCATCGACCGCGCCGCCGTCGGCGGCGGAGCGCGCGGCCGCCGGACGCGGCGCCTCCGCGCCGCCCTGGTAGCGCGGGTTGCCGACCGCGAGCAGCGTGCGGCGCGCGCGCAGCTGCCGGTACTCGGCGGTGCGCGACTGCAGCAGCGCGAGCATCGAGAGCGACTGCACATAGCTCACGTCGTGGCGCCGCGTGAGCGGTTCGCCGCCGACCGGCAGCGCCTCGAAGGGCAGCAGCGCGAGCGCGGCATCGGGCGAGACGATGAGCCGCTCGCGGCCCGCGGTGGCGCTGGCGAGCGGCGCCAACAGATGGCTCGCGAGCAGTTCGCCGATGGGGCGCGCATCGCCGACCTGCTCGGCGCCCGGCGCGGGCGGCGTGTTCGACGGCGCGATCCGGTAGCGCGCGGGCCCGAGCTTCCACACCGCCTGTCCGCCCTCCAGCGCATCGCCGACCAGCTTGCGGTAGGCCTCGACGGTGTCGCTCAGGCCGGGCAGCGCGGGCAGCTCGACCGCCTGCACCAGGCCGCGGCGCTCGACCACGAAGGCCAGCACCCGGTCGCCGTCGGTCAGGTAGCTCAGGAAGGCGCTGTTCGCGGGCAGCAGCTTCGCGGCATCGGCGAGCGTGGCCTGTGGCGGGTCCATGAGCAGGCGGTACTTGGGATGGCGCTCGCGCAGCTCGCGCTGCAGGTCGGCATAGGCGCGGACCACGCGGTTGCGCTCCGACTCCAGCGCCTGGCGCCGGTCGGTCTGGCCCTTGGCTTCGTCGAGCGCGCGGTCGAGCGCCGCGAGTTCCGCCTCGTGGCGCTCCACCGCTTCCTGCGCCGCGCTGGGCAGCACGCCGGCGCGGTTCGCGCGCTGCAGCGCCGTGCTCTCGAGCAGCGTGCGCGCCTTGGACAGTTCGGCCAGCTGGAAGGCCTGCTCGGACGCGCCCTCGCGCAGGCTCGCGAGCGCGTAGTGGCGATAGCCTTCGACATAGCGCTCGAACAGCGTGCGCCGGCTCTTGCTGCTCAGCCCGTGCTGCGCGCGCAGCGCCTCCACGTCGGTGCGGAACGCGGGCAGCAGATGCCGCACGTCGTCGATCCGGTCGGCCGCGATCGCCGCGCGCAGCCGCTCGACCAGCGCGAGCAGCGTGTACGGATGCTGCAGCCCGAGCAGCCGCGCATGGCCTTCGTGCGCCTGCGTCAGCTCGGCCAGCGCGCGCTGCGTGTCGCCGGCCGACAGCAGGGCGCGGCCCAGGCTCTGCCGCGCCGCGAGCGTGAGCGGATGCAGCTCGCCCATGACCTCGCGCCGCGCCTCGTAGGCCTGCGTCGAGACCGCGAGCGCCTCCGCGTGCGCGCCCATCTGCTCCAGGATGCTCGCGTGGATGTTCATCGCATAGAGCGTGTCCGGATGGCGCGGACCGAGCACCTCGCGCAGCCGCTCCCAGGTCGCCGCCGCCATGCGGCGCGCCTCCTCAAGCCGGCCCGCGCGCCGCAGTTCGAGCGCGAGCGCGGCCGCCGCGTTCAAGGTGCCGGGATGCTGCGGCCCGTAGGCGGCCGCGGAGAGCTCGTGCAGCCGCTGCGACAGCGCGAGCGCCTCGCGCCGCCGTGCGAGCGCCGAGTACGAGGCCGAGAGGCTCGCGAGCGAACTCAGCGTGTCGGGCGCGCTCGCGCCGAGCGTGGTCTTGCGCGCCTCGTACACGCGCTCGTGCAGCGCGAGCGCCTCCGCATAGCGGCCGAGGTCGGTGTAGAAGGTCGCGACCGCATTGCGGAAGCGCAGCGTGGTCGCATCGTTCGCGCCCCAGCGCGCCTCGGCACGCGCCGCGAGCCCCTGCGAGGCTTCGAGCGCTTCCGCGTAGCGCCCCATCTGCGCCAGCGTCACGGTGCGGTTGTGGCGCGCGACCAGCGTGTTGCGCGCATCGGGGCCGGCGAGCGCGAGCGTCTTGCGCTCGATCTCGTCCTGCATCTCGAGCGCCTCGGCGCAACGCCCCAGCTTGCACAGCTGCAAGGCAAAAGCATTACGCGCGGCCAGCGTCGCGTTCGCATCGGCGCCCCAGAAGGCGGTGCGCAGGGCGACCTTCCTGTCGATGAAGCGCAGCTGCGCCTCGTCGTCGAAGCGCGCGGCGGCGTTGTCGATCAGCCGGTCGAGCAGCAGGTCGCGCGCCAGGTAGGGCCGCATCGGGTTGGCCGCTTCGTCGGCGACCGTGTCGAGCGACTGCTGCAGCAGGTCTTCGGCATCGCGGAATGCGCCGCGCTGCGCGAGGCCGCGGGCCTCGACGACCTTGTCGCGCAGCGGCAGCAGCGGGCCGTCGAGGATGCGCAAGGGATCGCGCTGCGGTGGTGGTGCTGGCGGCGATGCTGTCTGTGCAATGCACGGCGTGATGGTCAGGAAAAGAAACAGAAGGAACCAGCGCGAATTTTTCGGTAGCATCTGCGGCCTTTGAACTGCACCGGAAAAAGTATAGGGCTGCATGTGGCCCCGTTCTTCCGCCTACTTCAATGCCACGAATCCTCGTAGTGCCGGTCTCGAAGAAGTCCTCGCGCATGCTGCTCGCGCTGCTCGGCAGCTTCCTCGCGGCCCAGGCGTGGGCCATCGACCTGATCACCGATGCCGAGGCGCGGCTGCCTTCGGCCTATGCCGAGGGCAAGCGTGCGGGCCTGACGCGCGGCCCCGGCATCGAAGTCCAGAGCCCGTCCGGCGCGGTCGACAAGGGCGCGATGGCGCTCAAGGTGGGCTTCAAGCCGCGCGGCGGCGTCGCCATCGATCCGAAGAGCGTGCGCGTGGTCTACATGAAGTCGCCCGCGGTCGACCTGACCGAGCGCGTGCGTACGCACGTGAGCGAGAGCGGCATCGCGATCGACGGCGCGCGCGTTCCCGCGGGCGAGCATCAGCTAAAGGTGGACGTGGCCGACACCGAAGGCCGCATCAGCAGCAAGCTGATCAGCTTCAAGGCCGACTGAGCTGCCAGTGGCCGCCGCCGCGCCCGTTGCCGCGTCGGAGTCCGCGGACTCCACGATGTCCTGCCCTTACTGCACCGAGCGCATCTCGGCGCAGGCCATCGTCTGCAAGCACTGTCATCGCGACCTGCTGTTCTTCACGCCGCTGAAGCGCGAACTCGAGGCGCTGACGCGCAAGGTCGAGAGGCTCGAGGCGCAGAACGCGCGGCTCGCGGCGCTGATCACGGAGCGCTTCGCCAAGCCCGCGGCGGCCGCCGAAGACGCTGCCGCGGCCGAGGCGTCCGACGCGCCGGCGGCCAACCAGCCGGCCGCGCAGCGCCCGCCGGGGCTGCTCGCGAAGCTGCTGTTCCCGCTGCTGCCGGTCGCCTGCCTCGTGGCCGCGCATGGGGTGATGGTGATGCTGCTCGATCTCCATCCGATCTACCTGCGCGTGCTGTCGGTAGTGCTGCCGCTCGGCTTCGGCGTGCTGTTCGTCGCCAAGTACAGGGTCCGCCTGCCGCAGCAGCTGCTCGCGGCCGGCTTCATCGCTGTGAGCTCGGTGGCCGCGATGACGGCCGTGGTCGCGCAGGTCGACGAGCAGCCTTTCCTGCCGCGCGATGCGCGCGAATGGCGCGAGGTCGTCTACTACATCCTCAGCATCGGCTTCAGCCACATCACCGGCATCCTCACGGGCATGCTGGTGCTGCGCCGGCGCAACCGCGGCATCGACCGCATGGCGACGAAGCTCGCGCAGGCGATCGAGGGCGACGCGCCGCTGCCGGGCCGGGCCAAGCGCATCAAGCGCTATACCGAGAGCATCAAGGAAGTCATCACGCTGGTGGCGCCGATCGCGACGGCGGTGCTCTCGGTCGCGACCGGCGTGGTGGGGCTGCTCAAGTCGGGCTAGGCGCCAGGCGCCACTGCCGATTGCCGAAGGCAGCGAAGCCGCGTCGGCGTACGCCGATCCACCGAGCGGGCGCAATCTTCCGTAGACGCGGGCCGTCTATTTATTTAACAATTGAAACTCAAACTTACGATTCCCCCATATTCCTGACCATGTCGCAGCGGTGCTGCGCGCTTCTCCTGCCATGAACCGTACCCACCGCATCGTCATCAACCGCCGTACCGGCGCGCGCCAGGCCGTTCCCGAGACCGCGAAATCTTCGTCCGGGGGGCGCTCGAGTGCGCACTCCGCGGTGGTCATCGCGATCGCGGCGATGCTCGGTGCGATGCCGCTCGGCGCCTCGGCCGCGGTCTACGGGTGGGGCATGTCAGTGGGCAGCTGGTTCAATGCTTTGAACTGGGATGAAGGCACGGTGCCGACGGCGGCCGACGACGCCCAGGTCTACGAAGGAGAGGCGCAGATCATCGGCGGCTCCGCCCGGGTCCACTTCCTCACGGTGGGCGACACCATCGGTGACGGCACCGTGCGCGTGCTCGCGGGCGGCCAGCTCCAGGCCGTGAAGATCGGGCTCGGCCGCGGCTTCAGGGGCACGGTGGAAGTCGATGGCGGCGGCGCCTGGCTCGACGTGGGCGGCATGACCTTGGGCTTCGCGAGCAGCGGCCAGGGCGTGCTGACGATCGCGAACGGCGGCCGGGTCACGGTCGGCGGCGTGCTCGAACTCGGCGCCACCCCGGGCGGCTCGGGCACGGTGAACCTGAACAGCGGGGGGACGCTCGAACTCGGGGGGGCAGGACTGTCTCCGCCCGCCGCGGGCGCGACGGGGGCGTTCAACTGGAACGGCGGCATGCTGCGCGTGATCAACGGGGGCCTTGCGAATGCGGTCGATGCCACGATGGGCGGCACCACCTCGACCATCGACACCAACGGCTTCGACGCGAGCCTGTCCGGCAAGCTGTCCGGCACCGGCGCGCTGATCAAGAACGGCGCGGGCATGCTGACGCTGTCGGGCGCCAACAACTACAGCGGCGGCACCACGATCAACCAGGGCGTGGTCGCGGTCGGCAACGGCAGCGCGCTCGGAACGGGCATGGTCACGATCGGCGATGCGGAGCTGCGCGGCACGATGACGACGACGCTCGCCAATTCGCTGACGATCGCCGGCAACGCGACCATCGCCGCGGCCGCCGGCACCACCTTGCGGCTCACGGGCCAGCCGGTGTTCAACGCCGACCTGAGCTTCGGCTCGGCCGGACAGGACGGCATCGTGGAGATCGCCGCCAGCAAGAGCAGCGGTGCGACGCCGGGCAAGATCGCGGTCAACCACGGCGCGCTGCGCGCGGGCGGCGATGCCCTCGCGGCGATGACGAGCGCCGCGGCCTCCACCACCGTGGCGCTCGGTGCCACGCTGGACTTCAACGACCACGGCAGTGCGCTGAGCCCGGTGAAAAGCCTCCAGGGCGAGGGCACCGTGCGCACGGGCGTGCTGGCGAATGCGGCCGTCGGCGTGGCCGCGGGCAGTTTCTCGGGCGTGATCACCGGTGCGGGCGGGCTCGAGAAGACTTCTCTCGGCACCTTGAGCCTCGGCGGCGTCAACACCTACAGCGGCGCGACGCACGTCGCGCAGGGCACGCTCGCGCTCACGGCCGCCGGACGGCTGCCGGGCGGAAGCCGGCTCACCGTGGATGCGGGTGCGACCTTCGACATCCAGGCCGCCGACACCACCGTGCCGATCGCTTCCCTCGAAGGCGCGGGCGCGGTCATGCTCGGCAGCCGGGCGCTCAGCATCAACGATTCCGCGAACGCGAGCTTCGCCGGCGCCATCAGCGGCACCGGTTCCGTCACCAAGACCGGCGCCGGCACGTTGACGATGACCGGCATCAACGACTACACCGGTGTCACCCTGGTCGCGCAGGGCACGCTCGCGCTCGCAGGCAGCGGTGCGCTCGCAAACACGGGGCTGGTGGGCATCGCTGGCGGCGCCAGCTTCGACATCTCGAAGCTCTCGGGCGCCGGCACCACGATCGGCGGCCTCATGAGCGGCGGCGACGTGCTGCTCGGCAGCAAGACGCTCACCCTGGACATGGCCGCCGGCATGAACTTCACCGGCACCATCGCGGGCACGGGTTCGCTGGTCAAGCAGGGCGGCGGCGAGTTCATTCTCGACGGCAGCAACAACGCGACGGGCCTCACGCAGGTGCTCGCGGGGCGCCTGACGGTGGGCAGCAGCGCGAGCCCGACCGCGCGCGTCGCAGGCGCGGTCGACGTGGCCTCGGGCGCCACGCTGGGCGGCTTCGGTACCGTCGGCGGCAACGTCACGCTCGCCAGCGGCGCGCACCTCGCAGCCGGCGACACCGCCACCCGCATCGGCGCGCTGCGCATCGACGGCGACCTCACGATCGGCGCCGGCGCCCAGCTCGACTTCGACCTCGGCGCGCCCGGCAGCGGCGGTGCGGCGGGGCAGGGCGACAACGTCTCGGTCGGCGGCAACCTCACGCTCAACGCGCCCACGATCAACGTCACCAACGTGGGCGGGATGGGGCCGGGCGTCTACAACCTGTTCTCGTGGGGCCAGACGCTGTTCGTGAACGGCGGCCTGATGCCGCCGCCGGGCCAGGTGATCCAGATCCTCGGGGCCAGCAAGAAGATCAACCTCATCACCGCGGCCGGCTACACGCTGAACTTCTGGAACGGCAACGGCCTTGCGAGCGGCTCCCAGAGCGGCGGCGGCGACGGCACCTGGTCGATGGGCGCGGCCAACTGGGCCGACGTGACGGGCGCAGTCGCCGGGCCGCTGCAGCCGGCGCCGGGCTTTGCGATCTTCGGCGGCGCCGCGGGCAACGTGACGGTCGACAACGCCGATGGCGCGGTCACGGCGAGCGGCGTGCAGTTCGCGAGCGACGGCTACCGGCTTGCGGGCGGCGCGCTCACGCTCGTGGCCGATGCGGGCCACCCCGCGCCGGTGGAGGTGCGCGTGGGTGACGGCAGCGCCGCGAGTGCGGGCTGGAACGCGACCATCGCCAACGTCATCGCCGGCACCGACGGCCTTGCGAAGACCGGCGCCGGCACGCTGACGCTCACGGGCGCCAACACCTACACCGGCGGCACGCACGTGCGCGCCGGCACGCTGTCGGTCGCGAGCGATGCGGCACTCGGCGATGCGGCGGGTGCGCTGGTGCTCGACGGCGGCGCGCTCCGGATCACGGGCACCGGCTTCGGCACCTTGTCGCGCAGCACCACGCTCGGCGCCGCGGGCGGCACCATCGATGTCGACAGCGCCTTCCACACGCTGACGGTGAGTTCGGCGCTCGGCGGGAGCGGCGGCCTCACGAAGACCGGCCGCGGCACGCTCGCGCTCGTGGCCGCGAACAGCTACACCGGCGGCACCGCCGTGGCGGCGGGCAGCCTCGAGGCGCTCGCGACCGGCGCGCTCGGCAGCGGGCCGGTCTCGGTGGCGAGCAAGGCGGCGCTGATCTTCGGCGGCAGCGCCGCGGCCGATGGCCTGACCATCACCGCGGCCGGACGCGCATCGCCCGCCGACAACGCGGGCTTGGTGCAGTTCCGCGACAACAGCTCGGCCGGCAATGCGCACCTCGTGATGAACACCGATGCGGTCGCCGAGTTCCGCGGCAGCGCGAGCGCGGGCACGTCGGTGATCGAGAACCGCGGCGGCATGACGCGGCTGTGGTTCAACGCCACGGCCGGCAAGTCGCAGATCACCAACTTCGCCGGCGGCGAGATCAACCTGCTCGACGACGCGAGCGCGGGCCAGGCGACCTTCGTCAACGAGAACGGCGGCCTGATCGACTTCTTCGACCGCGCCACCGCCGACCAGGCCACCGTGGTCAACCACGCGGGCGGGCGCCTGCGCATCCGCTCGCTCTCGAGCGGCGGCGTGGCGATCGGCGCGCTCTCGGGTGCGGGCCAGGTGATCCTCGGCGCCAAGACGCTGACCACCGGCGGGCTCGGCACCGACACCGAGATCTCGGGCGAGGTCTCGGGCACCGGCGGCTCGCTTGTCAAGGTCGGCAGCGGCGCGCTCACGCTCTCCGGCGCCAACACCTACACCGGCGGCACCGCGCTCAAGCAAGGGCGACTCAACCTCGGCCACAGCCAGGCGCTAGGCACCGGCGCGCTCGCGATGGACGACGGCACCACGCTGGGCTTCAGCGCCGACGGGCTCACCATCGCCAACGCGATCGAACTCACCGGCAGCAACGATCCGGTGATCGACACCGGCGCCTTCAGCGCGACGCTCGCCGGTGCGATCAGCGGCGGCGGCTTCATCACCAAGCAGGGGACAGGCACGCTCACGCTCACCGGCGCCAACACCTACACCGGCGCGACCGATGTGGCGCAGGGCATCTTGCGTGCGGGTGCGGTCAACAGCTTCAGCGCGGCTTCGGCCCACAGCGTGGCTGCCGGTGCGACGCTCGATCTCGCGGGCTTCAACCAGACCGTCGCCTCGCTCGCCAACAGCGGCACCGTCTCGCTCGCCGGCAGCACGCCGGGCACCACGCTCACCGTGCGCGGCAACTACGTCGGCAGCAATGGCGTGCTGCGCCTGGGCACCGTGCTCGGCGAAGGCGGCACCTCGGACCGCCTGGTGATCGACGGCGGCACGGCGAGCGGGCGCACCACCGTGCAGATCGCCAACCTCGGCGGCCTGGGCGCGCTCACGAGCGGCAACGGCATCGAAGTCGTCACCGCGCAGAACGGCGCAACCACCACTGCGCAGACCAGCAAGGACGCCTTCACCCTCGCGGGTGGCCATGTCGATGCAGGCGCCTACGAATACCGCCTGCATGCGGCCGATGCGAGCGGCGCGGGCGAGAACTGGTACCTGCGCTCGACGCTCCCCGCCACCCCGGGCACGCCGGCGGCCCCCGTGATCACCTACCGCGCCGAAGCCTCGCTCCATGCGGCGCTGCCGAGCCAGTTGCGCCAGGGCAACCTCGCGATGCTCGGCGACCTGCGCAAGCGCGTGGGCGACGACGAGGTGAAGGGCAGTCCCGCCGCATCGAGCGGCCCGCAGCGCCGCGCCTGGGCCCGTGTGCTCTCCACCGACCTCGACATCCGGCAGGGCGGCACCGTCTCCCCCACGAGCAGCGGCCGCCTCACGGGCGTGCAGGCCGGCACCGACCTCTTCGCCGCGCCGAACTGGCGCGCCGGCCTCTACGTCGGCCAGCTCGACGGCGATGTGCGCGTGCGCGGCTTCGCAAGCGGCCTGCAGAATCTTTCGGTGGGCCGCAACGACCTGCGCAGCCAGTACTTCGGCGTCTACGGCACGTTCACGAGCGACAGCGGCTTCTACGCCGATGCGGTCGTGCAGTCCGGCCGGCACCGCGCGACGGCCGAGACCATGTTCGGCGCCGGCAGCATGGTCAAGGGCCACAGCCTGCTCGGCTCGCTGGAAATTGGCCAGGCCTTCGCGCTCGGCGCGGGCGGCTGGCAGATCGAGCCGCAGCTGCAATTGATCCACCAGCACATGGACCTCGACAACACGGCCATCGCCGGCGCGGTGGTGCAGCCGCGCGCGGACAGCGGCTGGATCGCGCGCGCGGGCCTGCGCGTGAAGGGCGAGATCGCGACCGGCCTCGGCACGCTGCAGCCCTATGGCCGCGTCAATGTCTATCGCAGCTCCAGCGGCATGGACCTCGCGCGTTTCGTGAACGGCGCCACGACCACCGACATCGTCGCGCCCACGGGGGGCACGAGCACCGAACTCGCGGGCGGCTTCACGCTCGCGCTCGGCCCGACGACCAGCCTCTACGGCGAGCTCGGCAAGCTCTGGGCCTCGGGCGGCAAGGCCAGGGTCGGGAGCTCGGTCAGCGGCGCGGTGGGCGTGCGGGTGCGCTGGTGAACGGCCGGCTCACGCCACCCACCATTCCTGCACCAGGAACGGTGCCTGCGCACCGGGCACCGAGACCATGATGTGCCCGCGCCCGCAGGTCGGGCCGCAGCGGCTGCCGAGATAGCGGATCGCGACGGCCGGCACCGGCTCGGCCGCCTCCTTCACATACACGGCCGCGTTGCCGTTCTCGAGCGCCGCGAGCACCACGGCCTGCGCCGCAGCGCCGAGCGGTGCCTCGACCCGCTGCGCGCAGCCGTGCGCGTCGGTGGCGTCGGCCGCGGCCGAGAGCAGGGCGGCGGCGCGGTCGGCCTCGATCAGTGCGAGCCGCTCGGCCTCGGTGCGCCATCGCGCGGGCCGGGCCGCGGCCTGGCGCGCGAGGGCCTGCCGGTCGAGCCGCACGGTCACGCCCTCGAACGCGACGGCGAGGCAGTCGGCGGCCGGCTGCTGCCACTGCGCGACGGTGCGCGTCTGGTCCACGTCGGTGCCGGCCGGCGGGCGGTCGGCAGGGGCGGCGGTCAAGGCGGTCGAAGCGGACATGAACAGCAGGGCGAGCAGGGCGCTGCGGTACAGCGCGTGAGGACGGCGAGGCGCGGGCATGGGCGGGAAGGCGATGGCGAAGCCGCTTGTCATCTCTCTCGCGGCGCCGCGGATTCTGCCAGCGTGCCGGCCGCGCGCATCGGCCGGCTCAGGAAGCGTGAGCCGCGCGCCGCGAAGCGCCAGGGTCGGTCCACGGCTTTCGAGATGCCGATGCGCGGTCCCGCATCGACCTCGGGCGGGGGCGCGTCCGGCGCCGGCAGCGAAAGCGCGAACGGCGCCGCGCCGAGGAAGGCGCCGTTCAGCCGCAGGTCGATCGCGAGCGCCTGCGCGAGCCGCCCCGGGCCGGCGCACAGCAGCCGGATGTCCTCGAGGCCGCGGCGCTGCCGCATGCGCGCCAGGCCGTGGGTCGGCTCCAGCGCGCGGATCAGCACGGCCGCGCCGTGGCCTTCCTCGCTGCAGACGAAATTGAGGCACCAGTGCAGCCCGTACGAGCGGTAGACGTAGGCATGGCCGGGCGGACCGAACATGGCCCCGTTGCGTCGGGTCCTGCCGCCGAAGCTGTGCGAGGCCGGGTCCTCGCCGTCGTAGGCCTCGGTCTCGACGATGCGGCCGCCGACGCCGCCGATCAGCAGCCGGGCGCCGATGAGCCGCCGCGCCACCTCCGGTGCGGGCGCGGCGAAGAATTCGGCGATGCGTGCGGCGTCGCTCCGGTCCGGCATCGCCCTAGCGGCTCGTGAACACCAGCACCGAGCGGCCGGTCACGAGGTAGGGGTCGGTGCCGGCATGCGCGACGTCGCGCAGCGCCGGGTCGGCGGTGTCGAGCGCGAGTTGCCAGGCGCCCGCGGGCGGCTTCGGCAACACGAACGGCACCGGGTCCTGCCAGGCGTTGAACAGCAGCAGCACGCTGGCATCGTGCGCCTCGACCGGGATCGCCGAGGCTGGCGCGCGGCCGTGCAGCATGAGCGCGAAGGAGCGCGTGCGCGCGTCCTCCCACTGCGGCGCCTGCATCTCCGCGCCCGTGGGCGTGAGCCAGGTGGCGTCCTTGGCGCCGATGCGCTCGTACCAGGCGCCGACCAGGAAGCGGTTGCGCCGCAGCGCGGGCAGTTCGCGGCGCAGTTCGAGCAGCCGCGTCGCGAAGGCGGTCAGCGCGCGCCCGTCCTCGCTGCGCGCCAGCGCCCAGTCGACCCAGGAGATCTCGTTGTCCTGGCAGTAGGCGTTGTTGTTGCCCTGCTGCGTGCGGCCGAACTCGTCGCCGGCCAGCAGCATCGGCGTGCCCTGCGAGAGCAGCAGCGTCGCGAGCATGTTGCGCTGCTGGCGCGCGCGCAGCGCACGCACGGCCTCGTCGTCGGTCGGGCCCTCGACGCCGCAGTTCCACGAGCGGTTGTCGGAGTGGCCGTCGCGGTTGTCCTCGCCGTTGGCCTCGTTGTGCTTCTCGTTGTAGCTCACGGTGTCGGCGAGCGTGAAGCCGTCGTGCGCGCTGACGAAGTTCACGCTGGCCCAGGGCCGGCGCCCGCGCTGGTTGAAGCGGTCGGCGCTCGCGGTCAGGCACTGCGCGAGCTTGCCCGCCATGCCTTCGTCGCCCTTCCAGTAGGCGCGCACCGTGTCGCGGAACTGGTCGTTCCACTCGGCCCAGCCGGGCGGGAAGCTGCCGACCTGGTAGCCGCCGGGGCCGATGTCCCAGGGCTCGGCGACGAGCTTGACGCTGGAGAGCACCGGGTCCTGCCGGCAGCTCTTGAGAAAGCCGCTGCCGTCGTCGAAGCCGTGCGGCTCGCGCGCGAGGATGGTCGCGAGGTCGAAGCGGAAGCCGTCCACGTGCATCTCGGTGACCCAGTAGCGCAGGCTGTCCATCACCATCTGCAGCACGCGCGGATGGCTCAGGTTCACGGTGTTGCCGGTGCCCGTGTCGTTGATGTAGTAGCGCGGCTGGTCGGGCAGCAGGCGGTAGTAGCTCGCGTTGTCGATGCCCTTGAACGAGAGCGTGGGGCCGAGCTCGTTGCCCTCGGGCGTGTGGTTGTAGACCACGTCGAGGATCACCTCGAGCCCGTGCGCATGGAAGCGGTCGACCATGTGCTTGAACTCGTCGATGTGCGGGCCGTCCATGTAGCGCGGATCGAGCGCGAAGAAGCCGATGGTGTCGTAGCCCCAGAAGTTGGTCAGGCCCTTGTCGAGCAGGTACGACTGGTTGAGGAACATCTGCACCGGCAGCAGCTCGACGCTGGTCACGCCCAGCGCGCGGATCGGCGCCAGCACCTCGTCGCGCGCCATGCCGGCGAAGGTGCCGCGGAACTGCTCGGGCACGTCCGGATGCTTCATCGTGAAGCCGCGCACGTGCGCCTCGTAGAAGACGGTTTCCTTCCACGGCACCCGCATCGCGTCGGTCTGGGTCCATTCGAAGCGCGAATCGACCACCACGCACTTGGGCACGAAGGGCGCGCTGTCGCGTTCGTCGAAGCTCAGGTCGCCGTCGGGATGGCCGAGCGTGTAGCCGAACACCTCGGGACCCCACTTGAGCTCGCCCATGTAGGCCTTGGCGTAGGGGTCCATCAGCAGCTTGTGATGGTTGAAGCGATGGCCCTTCTCGGGTTCGTAGGGCCCGTGCACGCGCAGGCCGTAGCGCGCGCCGGGCTGCAGGCCGGGCACGAAGCCGTGCCAGATCTCGTCGGTGTACTCGGGCAGCGTCACGCAGCCGGTCTGCGTGGTGCCTGCGTCGTCGAAGATGCAGACCTCGACCCGGGTGGCGTGGGCCGAGAACACGGCGAAGTTCACGCCGTCGCCGGTGAACGTGGCGCCCAGCGGATGGGGAGAACCTTCGAGGACCGTGAGCGGCGGATGGGCGGGGCGTGCAGCGGGCATGGCGTGGGTGCTCAAGAGGAACGGAAGGGGTGGGAAGCGGCGTGGCAAGAGTGTCGGGCCGCCGGCCTGCGAACTTGCGTAGGCATTTGCCTCGACCCGAGCGCGGCGGCGCGGAAACACGCCGCGGCGCTGATACGCCATTGGCCGGCGCCCGGTGATGGCGGCGGCCTACAAGCCGCGCCGGGCGCGCTGCCAAAGTCGGTGCCGACGCAACGACCGACATCACCGGAGGGACCACAGCCATGCAGCCAGGAGAAGACCGAAACACCCATTTCCTGGCATGGATGGCCGCGGAAAGTGCGGCATACATGGCCATCCACACCCTCCATCAGCGCTCGCACGGCGGGCGCAAGGCCTTCGCGCTGTCGGACATCGAGCAGATCCGGCGCCTGCGCAAGGAAGCGGAGGCGCGCTTCGCGGCGCTTCAGCTCGACCTGGGCGGCGTTCCGACGCCGGCTGCCGTGGCGCCCGCGGTCGTGCCGATCGCGCCGGCGCGTGCGCGCAAGGAACCGGTGCGCGGCGTGTTCGCGGTGCCCCGCGCGGCGGCGGGTACGCCGTCGTCTTCGTCGCGGGCCAACTAGGGCCGCGGTCAAGCCGGGGCGGTCTCGGGACGCCGGTGGGGCGCTCGCTTCAGCGCCCGGTCGGCTTGCTCCTGCGTGGCACGCGAGGGCGCGGACTGAACTCAGCCTTTGGGTATTCTCGGCGTCTGCCAACCACCGGCGGCGTCGTTCCGCACGCGACGAGCCCCGCGCCGCATGAGCCCATCGGAACCTTCACCGCCCGCCCCGGAACCAGGCCGCATCACGCGCCGGACGAAAGCCGCCGACGCGCACGGCTGGGGCCGCTGGCTGCCGGGCCTGCGCATGCTGCGCGGCTACCGCATGGCCTGGCTGCGCCACGACATCCTCGCCGGCCTGGTGCTGACGACGATGCTGGTGCCCGTGGGCATCGCCTACGCGCAGGCCTCGGGCGTGCCGGGCATCCACGGGCTCTACGCGACGATCGTGCCGCTGCTCGTCTATGCCTTGTTCGGGCCCAGCCGCATCCTGGTGATGGGGCCGGATTCGTCGCTCGCCGCGCTCATCCTGGCCGTGGTGCTGCCGCTCTCGGGCGGTGATCCGCAGCGCGCGATCGCGCTGGCCGGCATGGTGGCGCTGGTCTCGGGCGCCGCGTGCATCCTTGCCGGCATCGCACGCCTGGGCTTCGTCACCGAGCTGCTGTCCAAGCCGATCCGCTACGGCTACATGAACGGCATCGCGCTCACGGTGCTGATCAGCCAGTTGCCCAAACTCTTCGGGTTCTCGGTCGAGGGCGAGGCGCCGCTGGCGCAGCTCCGGTCCTTCGCCGTGGCGGTGATGGACGGCAAGACCCACGGCGTCACGCTCACGATCGGCGTGGGCACGCTCGCGGTGATCCTGCTGCTCAAGGGCCGCCGGCGCGTACCGGGCATGCTGATCGCGGTGGTGGGCGCGACCGTGGTCGTCGGCGCGCTGGACCTCGCGGCGCGCGGCGGGGTCGCGGTGCTGGGCGGGCTTCCGCGCGGCCTGCCGGCCTTCAACCTGCCGTGGATCACCGCCGCCGACATCGTTCCCGTGCTGGTCGGCGGCTGCGCCGTCGCGCTGGTCTCGTTCGCCGACACCAGCGTGCTGTCGCGCGTCTATGCCGGGCGCACGCGCAGCCCGGTCGATCCGAACCAGGAGATGGTGGCGCTCGGCGCCTGCAACCTCGCGGCCGGGCTGTTCCAGGGCATTCCGGTCAGCGGCAGTTCGTCGCGCACGCCGGTGGCGGAGGCCGCGGGCGCGCGGACCCAACTGGCCGGCGTGGTCGGTGCGCTCGCGGTGGCGCTGCTGCTGGTGGCGGCGCAGGACCTGCTGAAGAACCTGCCGACCAGCGCGCTGGCCGCGGTGGTGATCGCATCGGCGATCGGCCTGATCGAGATCGCCGACCTGCGGCGCATCTACCGCGTCCAGCGCTGGGAGTGCTGGCTCTCGATCGCCTGCACCGCCGGCGTGGTGCTGCTGGGTGCGGTCGAGGGCATCGGCCTCGCGGTGGTGATCGCGGTGATCGAATTCCTCTGGGACGCCTGGCGCCCCTACTCCACCGTGCTGGGCCGCGCCGACGGCGTGAAGGGCTATCACGACATCACGCGCTACCCGCACGCGCGCCTGGTCCCCGGCCTGGTGCTGTTCCGCTGGGATGCGCCGCTGTTCTTCGCCAATGCCGAGCAGTTCCACGAGCGCGTGCTCGACGCGGTGGCCGAATCGCCCACGCCGGTGCGCTGGCTGGTGGTCGCGGCGGAACCCATGACCAGCGTCGACGTGACCGCGGCCGACATGCTGGCCGAGCTGATCGAGAGCCTGCATGCGGCCGGCATCGCGCTGCGCTTCGCGGAGATGAAGGACCCGGTCAAGGACAAGCTGGATCGGTTCGGACTGCGTGCGCGGCTTGGCGAGGCGGCGTTCTTTCCGACGCTCGGCGCGGCGGTCAGCGGCTACCTCGACGCGCATGCGGTGGAGTGGGTGGACTGGGAGGATGCTGAAGGGCGCTGAAGCGGTTCCGGCCGAGGCAGCCGGAGCCTTCACGCGCGAGCTGTGGCCGCGCTTCAAGCCGGAACCCGTCTCCTCGTCGCCGCCTCCACCTCGTGCAGGTAGGTGGCGAAGCCGTCCTTGGCCGGCGCCGCCGCGTGCAGCAACATCACCGCGCTGATCTGCCCGCGATGGCCTGCGCCGTGCGTCACCACGTGCATGAGCATCTCCTCGCGCGTCATGCAGCCCGGCGCGCCGTCGGTGAACGCGAAGTCGATCCGCTCGGCCAATCGGTGGGCGTCGAGCGTCGCCGCATAGGCGATGTATTCCTGATCGCTGCGCCGGAGGTCGGCGGACAGTGCTTCGAGCATCGGCATCTCGCTCAGGTTGGCCGATGTGTACGCATGGGCTTCGCCCCGCATGTGCGCGGCGAAGATCCGGTCGACCACGTAGGTGTGGCTCAGGGCCTTGATGGCCAGCGGCGTGATGGGCGAGCCGTGTGGAAGCCCGGCGAGCGCTGTCAACAGCTGATCGTTCGCCCAGGCCTTGAAGCCGAAGAGGTGCTGCAATGTGCCGTTCATGGGGTGGGTCTCCTGGAATTTGCGCGCACCGGCTCTTGCATGCGGAAGGCTGTGCCGACCGTGCGCGTCCTTCCAGAATATGAGCGATCATTCGCTTTTTCCACTCGCATTGCCGGCACCGGAAGATGGCGCGAAAACCAGTCACCCGCCCCAGGAAAATCGCCACGCAGGCGCGCTCGCGCGCGACCGTGGACCACCTGATCGAAGCCACTGCTCGCATTCTGGTGAAGGAGGGCTTCGACAAGGCGAGCACCAACCGCATCGCCGAAGTCGCGGGGGTGAGCATCGGCTCGCTCTATCAGTATTTCCCGAGCAAGGAGGCGCTCGTCGCGGCCGTGATCGAGCGCCACCAGCAGCAGCTCATGCAGACGGTGCGAAGCGCGCTGGACCGGGCCTCGGGCCAGCCGCTGGGCCAGGCGGTGCGCAGCTTCGTCGCGGCCGCGGTCCAGGCGCACCGTCTCGATCCCCGGCTGCATCACGTGCTCGCCGAGCAGATCCCGCGGGTCGGTCCGCTCGAGAAGCTGGAGACCTTCAGCCGTGAGAACTTCACGCTGTTCCGGGCCTTTCTCGAAGGTACCCGCGACGAGCTCGGCGTCGATGACCTCGAACTCGCTTCGTTCGTGTGCGTCACCACGATCGAGGCGCTGACGCACAACGCGGTGCTGCACCATGCCAAGGTGCTGACCGAAGACCGGATGGCCGCGCTCATCGAGGACGGCGCGCGCCTCGTGACCGGTTACCTGCAGGGCCAGCGCGGAAGCCGTCGCCGCCGGGCGCGCGTTGATTAGACCGACTGATAGCGTCTTCTCGCCCTACGCATACACGCGCCTGGGCCATGTGGACGACCCCGCCGCGCTGGCAGAGGCGCTCGGCAGCGGCAGCGCGCGAATCGCGTTCTCCAAAGACCAGGCCGACCGGCCCTCAGCCCAACGCGTCCGGCGGCAGGTAGATGCGTGCCAGCCCCTTCGCGATCGCCTCCACGATCTGCTCCTTGCGCAGCCCGATGTGGGACTTGAGTGCCTGCTGCGCCGCCACCTCGTCGCGCGCCTGCAGGGCCTTGAGGATCTGCTGGTGCTCCTTCTGCGTGGCGCTGCGGCCCACGTTCTCCATGTCGATCCAGCGGATGAAGCGGATGCGCGCGTTGAGCACGCCGAGCATGCGGCGCAGCTCCTGGTTGCGTGCCATGTCCGCGATGCGCAGGTGGAAGCCTTCGTCGAGCTCCACCAACTGCTCGACCGGCGTGTCGGGCGCGGCCTTCTGGCTCGCGGCCAGCCAGGCCCGGGCCTCGGCGATCTGCGCGTCGGTGGCGCGTTCGATCGCGAGCGACAGGCAGGCGCTCTCGACCGCCACGCGCGCCTCGTAGAGATCGAGCGTCTCCTGCACGTCGAGCGGGCGGCGCACGAAGCCGCGCGTCGCGGGCAGCAGGAAGCCGTCGTTGACGAGCCGCGTCAGCGCCTCGCGCACCGGCGTGCGGCTCACGCCCAGGCGCTGGGCCAGTTCGATCTCGCTCAGGCGCTCGCCGGGCTTGAGCTGGTAGGAGATCGCCATGTCGCGCAGCGCCTCGAAAACACCCGAGCCGCGCTCGCGGCGCGTCTTGGAAATGGGCGCCGGCCTGGAGGGGCGCGCGCCGCGGCTGCTTGTGCTCTGCATGCTTTTAAGTATACTGAAATGAATTTTCAACCGATTTCAACTGCCGGAGCTTCCCGACAATGTCTTCCATGAACGGCGCCGACGCGATGGTGCGCATGCTGCAGCTCAACGGCGTCAAGCACATCTTCGGATTGTGCGGCGACACCAGCCTTCCTTTCTACGATGCGCTCGCGCGCCTCGACCACGGCATGGACCACGTGCTCACGCGCGACGAGCGCAGCGCCGCCTACATGGCCGACGCCTATGCGCGCGTCACCGGCAAGCCCGGCGTGTGCGAGGGCCCGAGCGGCGGCGGCGCGACCTACCTGCTGCCGGGCCTGGTGGAGGCCAACGAGTCGGCCATTCCCGTGCTCGGCATCACCTCCGACGTGTCGGTCGGCGCGCGCGGCAAGTTCCCGCTGACCGAGCTCGACCAGCAGGCGCTCTACCAGCCGCTCACGAAGTGGAACACCACCATCGACCGCGTCGACCAGATCCCGCATGCGGTGCGCAGCGCCTTCCGCGCGATGGTCACGGGCCGCCCCGGCGCCACCCACATCTGCCTGCCTTACGACGTGCAGAAGCACGCCATCGATCCGGCCGACATCTGGGCCCAGCCCGGTCACGACCGCTACCCGGCCTACCGCTTCGCGCCCGACCCGGCCGAGGTGGAGCGCGCGGCGGCCATGCTGGCGGCGGCGCGCTGCCCGGTCATCGTCTGCGGCGGCGGCGTGGTCATCTCGGGTGCGCATGCCGAGCTCGAATCGCTCGCCACGCAGCTCAACGCGCCGGTGTGCCTCACGATCAGCGGCAGCGGCAGCCTGCCGAGCGGCCACGCGCTCAATGCCGGCGTGATCGGCACCAACGGCGGCGTCGAGGCCACGCGCGACGTGATCGCGCAGGCCGACCTGGTGCTCTTCGTCGGCGCGCGCGCGGGCTCCACCACCACCGAGCACTGGAAGATGCCGGCGCGCGAAGTCGCGATCCTGCACCTCGACATCGACCCCGGCACCATCGCCACCAACTACCGCACCGACGTGGCGCTGGTGGGCGACGCGCGCCTCGGCCTCGCGGCACTCGCGGCCGCGGTGCGCGAACGCATCGCCGCGCGACCGGCCGACGCGGCCGACGGCCGCGCGATCGTGGCGCGCAGCCAGGCGCAGAAGCGCGCCTTCTTCGCCGAGCTCGCGCGCTCGGGCGAGCGCCCGATCAAGCCCGAGCGCGTGGTCGATGCGCTCAACCGCCTGCTGCCCGCCCAGGCCGTGGTGGTGGCCGACCCCGGCACGCCGTGCCCGTACTTCGCGGCCTACTTCGATGCGCCGCAGTCGGGCCGCCACTTCATCACCAACCGCGCGCACGGTGCGCTCGGCTTTTCGATGGCCGCCGGCGTCGGTGCCGCCTTCGGCCGGCCCGATGCGGTGGTGGTCTCGGTCATGGGCGACGGCAGCTTCGGCTTCACCTGCGGCGAACTGGAGACCATCGTGCGCCGCCGCGTGCCGCTGAAGATGATCGTGTTCTCCAACTCGGTGTTCGGCTGGATCAAGGCGAGCCAGAAGACGGGCTACGACGAGCGCTACTTCTCGGTCGACTTCGACCGCACCAACCATGCGCGCGTGGCCGAGGCCTTCGGCGTGAAGGCCTGGCGCGTCGAGGACCCGTCCGAGCTCGAAGGCGCGCTGAAGGCCGCGCTCGCGCACGACGGCCCCGCGCTGGTCGACGTGCTCTCGCAGCCGCTGCAGGACACGGCGGTGCCGGTCAGCCAGTGGATGGGCTGAGGCACGCTTCCTGCAACATCCGGGGTTTCACGCGCAGCTTTGATGAAAGGGAAACAGACGATGCAGATGCAATTCAACCGACGCCGGGTCCTCGCGGCCGCGGCCATGCTGGGCCTGGCCCGCGGGGCGGCGGCGCAGCCTGCGGACGCGCCGCTGCACATGGTCGTGACCTTCCCGCCGGGCGGCAGCACGGACATCGCGGCGCGCATCATGCAGCCCGAACTCGAGAAGCGGCTGGGCCGCCCGGTGGTGGTCGAGAACAAGCCCGGCGCCGCGAGCCAGCTCGCCACCAGCTACGTCGCCAAGTCGGCGCCCAACGGCAACACGGTGCTGGTGAGCTTCGACACCCATGCGATCAACCCGATCGCCAAGCCGCGGCTGCCGTACGACACCTTCAAGGACTTCGCGGGCGTCACGCTCGCGGTGCGCTTTCCGCTGGTGATCGGCGCCTCGGCCTCGGTGCCCGCCAAGGACCTGCGCGGCTTCATCGCGAGCGCTCGCAAGGAGCCCGCGCGCTACAGCTACGCCTCGACCGGCGTGGGCTCGATGAACCACCTCGTGATGGAGGACATCAAGCGCCGCGCCGGCATCTACGTGCTGCACGTGCCCTATGGCGGCGGCGGGCCCGCGGTGCAGGCCGTGCTCGGCGACGTCTCGCAGCTCACGCTGCTGAGCTACGCCGCGCTCAAGGGCCAGATCGCGGCCGGCAAGATCAAGCCGCTGGCCGTCACCGGCGCGAAGCGCCTGCCCGAGCTGCCCGACGTGCCCACGGTGGCCGAGTCGGGCTTCCCGGGCTTCGAGGCCTATTCGTGGATCGGCATCTTCGCGCCCGCGGGCACGCCGGCCGACCGGCTGGGTGCGCTGACCGAAGGCTTCCGCGCCGCGCTGCAGTCGAACGAGGTCAAGAGCAAGCTCACGCAGGCCGGCTTCGAGGTCATGGCCACCGACGGGCCCGGCGTCGACCGCCATGCACGCACCGAGTACGAGCGCTGGGGCGCCTTCGTGCGCGAGACCAAGCTCAAGCTCGAGGAATGAAGATGCCGATGGCGCTCGACCATGTGGTGATCGTCGTGGCCTCGCTCGACGAGGCCGTGGCCGACTACCGGCGCGCGGGCTTCACCGTGATCGCCGGCGGCCGGCATCCGGGCCGCAACACCGCCAATGCGCTGATCGTGTTCGACGACGGCAGCTACCTCGAGCTGATCGCGTACTCGGCGCCGTCGCCCGAGGAGCGCTGGTGGCGCGTGCTCGACGCGGCGGGCGAGGGCCTGGTCGACTTCGCGCTGCTGCCTTCCGACATCGATGCGGCCGTGGCCGCCGCGCGCGCGCGCGGCCTGTCCGAGCTCACGGCCGTGCCCGGCGCGCGCAACCGGCCCGACGGCGTGCGCATCGCATGGAGTTCGGCGCGCCAGCAGCGGCACGACCTGCCGTTCCTCTGCGCCGACATCACGCCGCGCGAGCTGCGCGTGCCCGAAGGCGAGCCGCGCCGCCATGCCAACGGCGCGCGCGGCATCGCGGCCGTGCAGGTCGCGGTCGAGGACGTGGCGGCCAGCCTTGCGCGCTACCGCATGCTGCTCGGCGACGATGCCGTGCGCGGCGAGCGCGTGACGCTGCAGGGCTTCGAGGTCGTGCTGCAGGTCGAGCCGGGCAGGGCGCGCGGCGAAGGGCCCTGCGCGATCACGCTTGCGGTCGATGCGGGGCAGGGGCGCTCGACCTTCGATCCGGCGCTGCTGCACGGGGCCGTCGTTCGCGCCTGAGGCGCGCGCCGATCGGCGCGCCGGAATCGCCACGGAGCGGAGGGTCAGTCCGCCTTGAAGCCCGTGGCCGCGACCACCTTGCCCCAGCGTACGGTGTCGGCCGCGATCACTTGTGCGAAGTCCTGCGCGCTGGTGCCCGTCACGCCGAAGCCCGCTTCCTCCAGCCGGGCCTTGCCGTCGGGCGACTGCACCGCCTTGCGCAGCGCGGTTTCGAGCTGCGCGACCACCTCGGGCGGCGTGCGCGCCGGTGCGACCACGCCGAACCAGGCATTGAACGCGAGCTGCGGATAGCCCTGCTCGCGCAGCGTCGGCACATCGGGCAGGCTGGCGCTGCGCGCCTCGCCGCTCGAGGCCAGCGCGAGCAGCTTGCCCGCCTTCACGTTCGCTGCCGAGAGGCCCACGCTCGCGAACGCGGCCGCCACGTCGCCGCTGAAGAGGCCGCCGAGCGCATCGCCGGTGGTCTTGTAGTGCACCGGCTCGGGCTTGAGGCCGGTCGCGTCGCCGAACAGGTAGGCGCCGAAGTGGCCCGGCGTGCCGGCGCCGAAGGTGCCCATGAACAGCCCCTTCTGTTCGCGGCTCCAGGCCACGAACTGCTGCATGTTGCGCGCCGGCACCTTGGCGGGATTGACCACCAGCATGAAGTTCGAGGTCGCGACCTGGCTCACGGGCACGAAGTCCTTCTTCGGGTCGTAGGGCAGCTTGCCGTAGCTGCTCGGCGCGATCGCGAGCTGGCCGGTCTCGCCGAGCAGCAGCGTGTAGCCGTCGGGCTGCGCGCGCGCCACCTCGGCGGCCGCGATCAGCCCGCCGGCGCCCGGCTTGTTGTCGACGACCACGCCGAGGTTGCCCCAGCCTTCGGACAGCTTCTGCGCCAACAGGCGCGCGACGATGTCGGGGCCGCTGCCGGCGGGGAAGCCGACCACCAAGCGCACGGGCCGGCTCGGATAGGCACCCGCCTGCGCGAAGGCCGGCGCGGCGAAGGGCAGGGCCGTGGCGCCGATCAGGGCGGCGGCGATGAGCGCGCGGCGGCGCGCGGCCGAGCGAGGGGCGGTCGTCATGGGAAGTCTCCTCTGGATGTGAAAGCGGGGAGGGCGCCCGGTGCGGGCGCCGCCGGTCATTGCAGGACGAAGAAGCGCATCTCCACGCGCGCCGGATGGCGCATGCCCACGCCGACGAACAGGCGCTCGGTGATCCACCGCAGCGCGCGGCTCGTCGTCTCGAACGAGGGCGTGCAGCGGAAATAGACCTCGGCCGGATCGACCGGCTCGCCACGCAGCAGCCGTGCCATCACCTCGGCCGGCGCGGTGCGCAGCGCGCGGTTCTGCACGTAGATGCGATCGCCGGCATCGGTTTCGAGCCCGTAGCGCGCATCGAGCTCCGAGACGGTCTCGCTCGCAATGCGCTGGAAGTCGGCGCCGCCTTGCAGCACGCGCGCGCTCCAGCCTTCGCCGCGCGCCTGGCCGCCGAGGATCGGCACCACGCGGCGCAGCCCCGCGGGACCGTCGCCGAGCACCAGCGGCTCGCCGACGTCGACGGAAACGTCCGCGAACCACGCGAGCGTAGGCGCGGCGAGGGGATCGGCGGGTGGGGCGGCGGAAGTCATGCCCTAGCGTAAGCCCGGTGGCCCGGCCGCGCTGTCATCCCCGAAGATGACGGGATTGCCCGTATTGCCCATGCGCACCTGGATTCCCGATCTCCCCGCCGACGGCGTCACGGCCTCGCTGGCGCAGTGCCTGCCGGCGGTGGTGCCCGCGCTCGGCGAACCCGCCTTCGGCGCGCGGCTGCTCGAAGCGATGGCTTCGGCGCTGCCCGTGGGATCGTTCTCGGTCTACCGCACCGGCGCGCGGCCCGCGATCTTCCTGAGCGGCAGCCGCGGCATGCCCGACACCACGCGCGACTGCTGGCGCGCCTACCTCTCGGGCCCGATCCGCAGCGACCGCACGCTGCGCGAAGCCAGCACGCCGCGGCTGCTGCGCGTGTGCCACATCACGGCGCGCGAGGTGCCCGCGGAACACCGCGCCAAGGTCTACGAGGCGCACGGCGTGGTGGAGCGCGTGTCGGTGGTCGAGGACGAGCCGGCCGGCGAGGACGCGCTGTTCGCGGTCAACTTCTACCGCCACACGCACCAGCGCGCGCTCGGCGATGCACAGCTGGCCGACTTCGGCGCCGCGGGCCGGCTGCTGATGGCCCTGACGCGCAAGCACATCGCATTGGCACGCATCGATGCCGCGGATGCGATGCAGGCGCGCCTGCTCGCGCGCTGCCCGTCGCTCACGCCGCGAGAGCTCGCGGTCTGCCTGCGGCTCTTGCGCGGCATGACGCAGGAAGGCATCGCGGCCGACATGGGCCTCGCGCTGCCCACCGTCAAGACCTACCGCAACCGCGCGTTCGCGCGGCTCGGCATCCACTTCCGCAGCGAGCTGTTCGCGCTCATGCTGCCGGCCTGAGCGTGGACGGCGTTCAGCCGCCGATGCGTGCGCCGGGCGCGATGGTCGGCGGCGCGGCGTTGAGGGTGTCGATCGCGAAGCCCGCCGCCGCCTTGTAGCGCGCCATGAAGGCCTCGCGCTCGTCGGGCGGTACGACCGTATCGATGTCGTCGAACACGCCGCCGCAGCGCTCGTCCACCAACCCCAGGATGCCGAAGGGCCCGGCGCCGCGGTTGCGCAGCACCAGCGCCGAGATGTCGGCGCAGAGGCGCTCGTCGTAGGCCCGGAGCGCGGCCGCGTTCACGCCGTGCGCGAGCATCGCCGCGCCGAGCACGCGCGCATCGACGATCGCCTGGCTCGCGCCGTTCGATCCCACGGGGTACATCACGTGCGCCGCGTCGCCGAGCAGCGCCACGTTGCCGTCGACCCAGGTGGGCACCGGGTCGCGGTCGATCATCGGGTACTCGAACACCTCGCTTGCGCCGCGCAGCATCGCGGGCACGTCGAGCCAGCCGTAGTCCCAGCCCTCGAAGTGGTGGATGAAGTCGTCGATGGCCACGCGCCGGTTCCAGTCGCCCTGGGTCCAGCCGTCGGCGTTGTCGACCGTGATCTCGGCGATCCAGTTGATGGTCGCGAGGCCGGTGGCCGGGTCGGGCGGCGAGATCGGATAGAGCACCACGCGGTGCCTCAGCGAGCCCACGCCGACGAAGGACGCACCGGTGCGCACCGGCACGCCCGGCGTGGTGCCGCGCCACATGATCGCGCCGCCCCACTGGATCGGCGGCTGCGCCGGATGCATCTGCGCGCGGATCGCCGAATGCAGGCCGTCGGCACCGACGAGCAGCGCGCCCTCGATCTCGCTGCGCGTGCCGTCGGCCGCTTCGACCGTCGCGGTCACGCCGCCGGCGTGGTTGGCATAGCCGGCGACGCGCTGCCCGAGGCGGATCGCCGCCGGGCCCAGCCGCTCCAGCGCTTGCGCATAGAGCAGCATCTGCAGCTGCCCGCGATGCACCGAGTACTGCGGCCAGCGGTAGCCCGCGAGCAGCCCGCGCGGCTCGGCGTAGATCGGGTTGCCGTTGCGGCCGACCAGCGCCCATTCGCGCGCCTGGATGCCGATGGTGTCGAGCAGCTCGTGGTCGATGCCGAGGTCGTAGAGCTCGCGCACCGCGTTCGGCTGCAGGTTGATGCCCACGCCGAGCGGACGCAGGGCGGGCACGGCCTCGAAGACGATGCAGGGCACGCCGATCTGATGCAGCGTGAGTGCGAGCGAAAGGCCGCCGATGCCGCCGCCGGCGATCAGGACGGGGCGGGAGTGGAACGCAGGGGTCATCGGGCGATTGTCCTAGAAGGCAGGGTATGCACTGCCGCTATGACCCATGCCTCAAAAGCAATGACCCCGGCACGCGCATCGCGCCTAGACTGAAAAGCGTCACTTCCTTTTCATCAGCATGCACCACAGCATCTTCGTCAGCGACGCCGAGGTGGCGAGCGCCATCACCATGCACGAGGCCATCGAGGCCATGCGGGCCGCCTTCCTCGACCTGGGCCGCGGCGCGTCGTCGGTCCAGGACCGCGTGCGCATCCACGGCAGCGGCATTTCGCTCTCGATGATGGGCGGCATCTACGGCGCGGCGCAGGTCGCGGGCGCCAAGGTCTATCCCACGCTCGACGGGCAGTTCGACTTCGTCATTCCGCTGTTCTCCACCACGACGGGCAAGCTGCTGCGCGTCGTGCAGGGCAACCAGCTCACGCGGCTGCGCACCGCGGCCGTGACCCGCGTCGTCGCCGATGCGGTGCTGCCGGCGGGGCCGCCGCGGCGCCTGGCGATCTTCGGTTCGGGCGTGCAGGCGCGCGCCCACGCCGAGGCCTTCTGCGACCGTGAGCGCATCTCGCAGGTGGCGGTGTGCGCCATCGACGGCGCCGACGCGTTCGCGGCCGACATCGAGCGCCTGTACGGCGTGCCCGCGCGCGCCACGGACGCGGCCCAGGCGGTGCGCGATGCCGACATCGTGATCACCGCGACGCGCGCCACCGCGCCGCTCGTCGACGTCGCGCTGCTCAAGCCCGGCGCGTTCGTGGCGGCGATCGGCTCGTCGAAGCCGCAGGCGCGCGAGGTCGACGACCACGTGCTGGCGCGCGCGTCGATGGTGATCGTGGAGTCCGCCTCGCAGGCGCTGCGCGAGGCCGGCGAACTCGTCATGGCCGCGCGTCCCGAGGCGCTCGCGGCCAAGCTCGTGGAACTCGGACCGCTGCTGGCGGACACGGCCGGTGCGCGTGCGCGGCAAGGGCAGGGCGGTGGCGACATCGTGCTCTACAAGTCCGTCGGCGTGGGGCTGGAGGACGTGGCGCTGGCGCAGCTGATCCACACGCGGCTGCCGGTGCGTGCCACGGGGGAGGCATGACTTCGGAGAGAAATCGGCGGCCAGCGGCCTGACAAGGTCGCGTGTTCCTTGTCTCCGGCTGCGGCGCCGCCGCCGGCTCTCTTGCGGCACACTCCACGCGATGTGCGCGACCCCATCCCCGACCTTGTTCAAGAGCGCCAAGGCTTTCGAGGCCTGGCTGAAGAAGAACCACGCCAGCTCCGACGGCCTCTGGCTCAAGATCGCCAAGCGGGGTGCCGATGCGCCCAGCGTGACCTACCCTGAGGCGGTGGAGATCGCGCTCTGCTGGGGTTGGATCGACGGCCAGAAGAAAGGCCTCGACGACCAGCACTTTCTCCAGCGTTTCACGCCGCGGCGCGCGCGCAGCATCTGGTCGAAGATCAACGTCGACAAGGCCGACGCGCTGATCGAGGCCGGCCGCATGCAGGCGCCGGGCCTTGCGCAGATCGAGGCTGCGAAGGCCGACGGACGCTGGGCGCGGGCCTACGACGGCGCGCGCACCTCCGCCGTGCCCGAGGATCTGTTGGTGGCGCTCGAAGCCGAGCCGAAGGCCAAGGCCTTCTTCGCAACGATCAACGCGTCCAATCGCTACGCCGTGCTGTGGCGCATCCAGACGGCCGTCAGGGCCGAGACGCGCGCCAGGCGCATCGAGCAGCTGGTGGGAATGCTGGCGCGCGGGGAGACGGTGCACATCTCGACTTCGGGATGACACGCGCTTCGCCTGCGATGGCGGGCTCACTCCCGACCCACGAGGCTCCCGCCCACCACCGCATCGTCGACCCCGCGGATCGCCGTTCCCACCCAGGCCAGAACCGCAGCCGCCACCAACAGCAATCCCGCCCCGGCGAACAACTGCGGCAACGACACGACCTGCAACAGCCACCCCGCAGCCGCCGAAGCCACGGGCAAGAGCCCCATGAAGATGAACATGAACAGGCTCATCGAGCGGCCCAGCATGGCGGGCGGCACGCGCTTCTGCACCCAGGTGAATACCGACACCTGCATGAAGCCGCCGAGCACCCCCACCAGCACCATCAGCAGGGCGCCCTGCCAGGCGGCGGTGATGCCACCCAGGGGCACGAACAGCAGCCCGATGACGATGTCGGCCAGCAGCACGCTGGTGCCCAGCGTGCCGATGCGCAGTCCCGGCCGCAGCCCTGAGATCACCATGCCGAGCAAGGTGCCGGCACCGTGCGCGCCCACCATCAGCCCGAGGGCCTGGGCGCCCAGCCCGGGCCGGCTTTCCGCCAGCACCGGCAGCGCGATGTGCAACGGGCCCAGCACCAGCACTGCGACCGCGCCCCAGTAGATGTAGAGCGTGCGCAGCTGCGCATCGTCCCAGACGTGCCGCACGCCGCTGACCACGGAAGTCCAGATCGGCGCATGCCGCGCGGGGTCCGCCGGCAGGGCGCGCAGCTTCACCTGGGCCAGGGTCCAGGCGGAGAGGCCGAAGCTGAGTGCGTCGAGCGCGAGGGCGGCGGCGATGCCGCCTGCG
The DNA here is from genome assembly GCF_029893635.1 of Variovorax sp. TBS-050B. Lineage (NCBI taxonomy): Bacteria > Pseudomonadati > Pseudomonadota > Betaproteobacteria > Burkholderiales > Comamonadaceae > Variovorax > Variovorax sp. TBS-050B. The sequence continues at coordinate 353,712 of NZ_JARXYR010000001.1, forward strand.
TCCTGCGCGCCGCCCGAGCCGTCGCCGAACAGCGCGATCAGCACGCCCGCCGCAAGCGGCCCGAGGAACATGCTCAACTGGCGCAGGCCCATCATCACGCTGTTGGCGGCGCCCAGCTGCGCGGGCGCCAGCGCATGCGGCAGGATCGACGTGCCGGACGGGATGCTGAAGGCGCTGCTGATGCCCAGCGCGAGCGACAGCGCGTAGATCGCCGGCAGCGTCAGCGCGCCCTGCCACACACCCAGCGCCAGCAACGCCAGCAGCACCAAGTTGACGTGCTTGGTGAGCATCAACACGCGCTGCGGCGAGAAGCGGTCGACCACGGCGCCACCCACCAGGATGAACACGGCGCGCGGAATGCCCACCAGCGCCAGCACGGTGCCCAGCGCCACGGTGTCGCCGGTCAGGCGCAGCACCAGCCAGGGCAGCGCGAGCAGGGTGAACTGGTCGCCCATGAGCGAGATGGCGCTGCCGGTCATCAGCCAGCGGAAATTGCGGTCCTGAAAAAGGGCCGCGCGTGCGGCCGGATCTGTTTTTTTCGTCGTCATGTCGGTCCTCTGGAACAGGGGCCGACTGTGCGGGCTCACGCTACGTGAGGGTCAAGCACTTTCGTCGAGGGGCGAAAGGAATTCGCGCACTTCCCGACCGAGCGGCAGGCCTGCCAGCAGCAGAGGATGGGCGAGATGCAGGGTGGCGAGCTTGTCGCGCAGCGCGGTGTTGGCGCCGCAGGTCTTGTGCAGCAGCGCCGCCCAGCGCTTGCGCAGCGCCCGCGCCTTCGCGCCATCGCGCCGCTCGCCCGCGCGGAGCAGGGCCTGGCCCGCGGCCTCGATCTTCTGCGCCTCGGCGTCCGGCATGGGCGGCAAGCGGAATTCCACCTCGCCGCAGTGCGCCTGCATCAGCCGCATGCGCAGCTTGATGGCCGATTCCATGAACGCCATCATGTCCGTGGGCGGCGCCCCGCCTTGCCCGTGCACCGCCGACTCTTGGCGGAACATGGCGCCCCAGCGCTCCATCAGCGCGTAGTTGCCGCCCATCCAGCGCACCATCAGCATGGTCCAACGTCGGGTGAGCACCTGGCATTCCCAAGTATCGACGCCGCGGCCCGTGTCCATGTAGCGCCGGACCTCCGCCTGCAGCTGCAGCCAATCCTGCTCGATGTCGACGTAGGCGCCGAGAATGCGCTTCAGCTCGCCCGCCTCGAAGTAGCGGCCGAAGGTGGTCATCATCGACAGCGTCTGCACCCAGTCGTCCATGCTGGGGCTGCCGCCCTTGCGCAGCATGCCGTGCATCAGCGCCAGCCGCTCGCGCAGTTCGGTGGCCTGACGGATCTGATGGTCCAGCGCATGCATCTGCTGCTCGATGACGCGCTCGGGGGCCGCTTCGCTGCCATCGAGCAGCGGACCGATCTCCGTGAGCGCCAGGCCCAGATGCCGCAGCGCCTGGATGGCGTGCAGGCGGGCGACGTCGCCCTCCGCATAGAGACGATAGCCGGCGTCGGACCGGCCGGACGGCTTGAGCAGGCCAATCTCGTCGTAATGGTGCAGGGTGCGGACGGTCAGTCCGGTGGAGCGGGCGAGGTCGCCGACTTTGATGCGCATGCGAGGATTGTGGCGTTGCGGGCTACCGTTTGTTTTTTCATGCGGCGGACGTCGCATGTTCGGCGAAACGCCGAGCGAGACGCTCAGGCGATCTGGCGTGTTACGGCGAGAACCGTAACGTTCGAACGTAACGCCAAGGGACGCCATGGTCTTCCAGCGCGCTCTGGCGCGGTTTTATGACTGAAAAGTAAAACCTAAGTGTTAAAAACCGTCGGCGCAAGCGCGCACCGCCGGCCGGCACGCATGTTGCCCCGTCCAAGGTCTCTTCCAACGACCGAGACGCAACCATGAACGAAAAAGCCCGCCACCTGCTGGACTGCTACACCTTCGGTATCGAGCCCGACGGGGGCTGGATCTTTCCGAGGGCGCTGCACCAGGCGCAGCTCGACCACAGGCCCGCGAGCCTGCGGCGCGTGAACCTGCTGCTCGACGAGATCAGGGCGCAGCTGAATCCCGAGCGCGCGTCCTTCCTCGAGCGGCCCGATGCGCGCAATCTTTGCACGCTGCTGGGCGGCTACCTGGTCGCGTACCTCGAGCAGCAGCATCCCCGCGTGCGGGTCCAGCCGGGGCATGCGGCTGGCGGGCTGTCGCCGCTCGACTGGGTCGAGGCAAAGCTGTTCGGTGAGCCGGGCGCCCCCAACTGCACCGACTACGTCGCCGAACTGTTCGCCGCCGCGGTCGGCGCTGACGTGCACGAGCGCATCGCGCAGGCGAGCGATGCGGGCATCGACGGGTTGGATTGGATCTCGGGCGAATGGACGCCGTCCGATCCGACCGCGCGCGCTGGCGCTGTTTGCTACGCGTGAGGGGCTGAGGGGCGCCTCCGACCGGGGGCGCCTTCTTGCCTTCATTGCATTTGACATAACACACATTGTGTGTCGAAGATGAATCTTTGATTTGATGCGATAGTGCGAGTATTCTCGAACTATGGACCCCACCGAAGTCATCCGCGCGCTTGCAGCACTGGCCCACCCCTTGCGGCTTCAGATATTTCGTGCGCTCGTCGTCACAGGCCAGAGAGGCCTGACGCCCGGCGTGATGCAAGAAGCGCTGAACGTGCCGGCGACCACCCTGTCCTTCCACCTCAAGGAGCTCACGAGCGCCGGACTGGTGACGCAGGAGCGCGCCAGCCGGAACATCATCTATCGCGCCGTCTACGACCAGATGAACGGCGTGTTGGGATACCTCACCGAAAACTGCTGCCAGGGCGAGGCGTGTCTCGCCGAATCCGCAGCGTCCTGCAAGTGCTGACCCCTTCGAAGTGACGGCCGCCCCGAAGATCCGAACATGGCTGCATCCATTCCACAGAAGCTGCTCAGCGAAGCGCTCGGCACCGCGCTGCTGCTGACCGTCGTCATCGGCTCCGGCATCATGGCGGAACGCCTGGCGGGCGGGAACGTCGCCGTCGCGCTGCTGGCAAACACCCTCGCGACCGTCGGCGGGCTGTATGTCCTCATCGAAGTGTTCGGCCCCATCGGCGGTGCGCACTTCAATCCGGCGGTTTCGCTGGTGATGGCCGGCAGGGGCGAACTGCCGCTGCCGCTGCTCGCGCCCTACATCGGCGTACAGCTCGTCGGCGCGATGCTCGGGGCCTGGCTCGCGCATGCGATGTTCGACATGGGCATCGTGCAGTTCTCGGCCAAGATGCGCGGCGGAACCGGCCAGTGGATCGCCGAGGCCGTCGCCACCTTCGGGCTCGTGCTCGTCATCCTGCGCGCGCCGGCAGCGCGTGTGGCCGCGATGGTCGCGGCTTACATCGGGGCCGCCTACTGGTTCACCGCATCGACTTCGTTCGCCAACCCGGCCGCGGCCTTCGGTCGGATGTTCAGCGACAGCTTCGCCGGCATCGCGCCGTCGAGCGTGCCGGGCTTCGTGCTGGCCGAACTGGTTGGCGCCGGCATGGCGGCGGCCGTGCACAGGATGTTCAGCGGCGCACCGGTCGCACCCGATGCCATCTCATCCACTTCTCCATCCAAAAATGCCTGACGTCACGATCTATCACAACCCTGCCTGCGGCACCTCGCGCAACACGCTGGCGCTCATCCGGCATGCCGGCATCGAGCCGACCGTCATCGAGTACCTGAAGACGCCCCCTTCCAAGGACAAGCTGCGCGAACTCGTCGCCGCGATGGGAACGACCGTGCGCGCGCTGCTGCGCAAGAAGGGAACGCCTTACGAAGAGCTTCAGCTCGACGACCCGAAGTGGAGCGACGAGCAACTGCTCGACTTCATGCAGCAGCACCCGATCCTCATCAACCGCCCGATCGTGACGACACCGCTCGGCACGGTGCTCAGCCGGCCCTCCGAAGCCGTGCTCGAGATCCTGCCCGTGCCCAAGCTGGCGCCCTTCACCAAGGAAGATGGCGAACTCGTCGTGGACACCGGGGCGCGCCGTGCTTGAGGGCCATGCGGCCCTGCCGGCACTCGACACCCAGTTCTTCGAAGTACCGACGCAGGAGCGACTGAACGCGCGTTCGCCGTCGCAGCACCGCCCGCGCTTCCTGATGCTCTACGGTTCCCTTCGGGAACGCTCCTACAGCCGCCTGCTGACGCTGGAGGCAGCCCGCCTGCTCGAAGCCATGGGCGGCGAGGTGAAGCTGTTCGATCCGACGGGCTTGCCGCTGCCCGACAGTGCCCCGGACACGCATCCGAAGGTCCAGGAACTGCGCACGCTCGCCGCCTGGTCCGAGGGCATGGTCTGGACCTCGCCGGAACGGCACGGTGCGATGACCGGCATCATGAAGGCCCAGATCGACTGGATCCCGCTCTCGGTCGGCGCGGTTCGGCCCACCCAAGGCAAGACACTCGCGGTGATGGAGGTCTCGGGCGGCTCGCAGTCCTTCAATGCGGTCAATCAGATGCGCGTGCTCGGCCGCTGGATGCGCATGCTCACCATCCCCAACCAATCGTCGGTCGCCAAGGCCTTTCTCGAATTCGACGAGGACGGGCGCATGAAGCCTTCGAGCTACTACGACCGCGTGGTCGACGTGATGGAGGAACTGTTCAAGTTCACGCTGCTCACGCGTGACGTCAGTGCGTACCTGGTCGACCGGTACAGCGAGCGCAAGGAGAGCGCGGTGGCGCTTTCCAGGCGGGTCAATCAGCGGGCGCTCTGAATCGCGGCTACTGGCCGCACCGCTCCACGTCGCCCCAGCGCCCGTCCGCCCGCTGGCCGGCCCACATGCGCGTCACGCCGTTGGTCCAGCCGAAGCCGTCCTGCAGCGGGTATTCGCCGCCCCCGCCGCCGGCCGTGTGCTCGCTGGGCACCTCGCGCAGCCGGTACTTCTCGACCAGCTTGCCTTCCCGGCGGTAGAGCGTGCACACGGTGCGCAGCCAGCGCCTGCGGATCTCCTGGGCGAGCTCGTTGTGGCCGAATGCGCTCAGGCCTTCGACGGCCATCCACTGCAGCGGCGCCCAGCCGTTGGGCCGGTCCCACTGCTGGCCGCTGCGGCATTCGGTGGTGGCAAAGCCGCCGGGCGCGAGAAGGCGCTGCTGCACCGTGGCGGCCACCGCCCTCGCCTGGCGTGAACTGCAGGCGCGCGCGAACAGCGGCGCCACCGTGGCCGCGGTCAGGCAGCGGCGCTGCTGCCCGCGCCGCCAGTCGTGGTCGAAGTAGGCGCCTTCGATGCCGTTCCACAGCGTGCGGTCCATCGCATCGCGCCGGGCCTGGGCGCGCTGCTCGAATTCCTTGCCGGCGGCTGCATCGCCGGCCTCCTGGCTCAGGCGCGCGATGGTGCGCTCCAGCTTGTGGAGAAAGGCATTCAGGTCGACCGGCAGGATGCTCGTCGTGTCGATCTGCGAGAGCGACAGACTCTCGGGCACTGCGGGATCGGGCGCGCGCAGCCACCGGGTGCTGAAGTCCCAGCCCGACTCGGCGGCGGCGCGCAGGTCGCGGTAGACCTCGTTCGCGGGGCGGTCCGCGCCCTCGGCCGTGGCGACGTCCTCGAGCCAGGATTCCTCCCGCGGCGTGTCGCGGTCGTCCCAGTAGCGGTTGAGCAGGCTGCCGTCGGGCAGCCGCACCACGCGCCGCGACGCCTCGCCGCGCGCGAGCCGCTGCTCGTCCGCCATCCAGTACGCATGCTCCTGCCGCATCTGGGCCAGGTAGGCCCCGGCGGGCCGTCCGCCATGCGCTTCGCACAGCTCGGCCATCCATGCGAAGACCGGCGGCTGCGAGCGGCTGAGGTAGTAGGTGCGCGTGCCGTTCGGCACATGGCCGAAGGTCTCGATCAGGTAGGCGAAGTTGTCGGTCATCGCATGCAGCAGCGCGTGCTGCCCGCTCTCCGCCAGCCCGAGCATCGTGAAGTACGAGTCCCAGTAGTAGAGCTCGCGGAAGCGCCCGCCGGGCACCACATAGGCGTGCGGCAGCTGCAGCGCGGAGCCGCCGCGCGGATGCTCGACCGGATGTCGCGTGAGCACCGGCCAGAGACCGTCGATGTGCGCGCCGAGCGCCTGCCCCGGCACCGATTCGTACTCGCTGCGGTGCGCGCTCGGGATGCGGAAATGCGCGTGCACGAAGGCGGCGAGGTCGAAGCCGGCGCGCCTGCGCGCATCGCGGTAGCGCGCCAGGATGGTCTCGGGTTCGTGCAGCGGCGCGCAGTCGACGAAGGTCTTGCTGTCATCGAAGACGCCGCCGCTCTGCACGGCCACGAACAGCTCTTCGTAGCGGTCCGCGGGCGTGAGACGGTCGCACGGCGGTGCCAGGCTGGCTTCGGCCTGGCGGTCGCGGCCGTTCATTGTTCGGTGTAGTTCCAGAGCAGGCCTCCATCGACCACGCTCGTGGTGCCGGTGATGTAGCGGGCGTCCTCGCTCGCAAGAAAGGCCACGAGCTTCGCTACGTCGGGCGGCGTGCCCAGCCGGCCGAGCGGGATCTGCGCGGTCAGCGCCTTCAGTTGCGCCTCGTTGGCCAGCAGCGCGTCGTTGATCGGCGTGCGGATGGCCCCCGGCGCCACGTTGTTGACCGTGATGCCGAAGGGCGCGAGCTCGACGGCCGCGTCGCGCATGAGCATCTTGAGCCCGCCCTTGCTCGCGCAGTAGGGCGCGAAGTTGGGGAACGGCAGCTCCTCGTGCACCGAGCTGATGTTGACGATGCGCCCCGGCCTGCCGGCCGCGCGCAGCCACCGCGCGAAATGCTGGATCAGGAAGAACGGCCCCTTGAGGTTGACGTCGAGCACGAGGTCGTAGTCGTCCTCGCTCACTTCCAGCAGCGGCGCATGGCGCTCGACGCCGGCGTTGTTCACCAGGATGCAGAGCTGCGGAAAATCCGCGCCGGCCTGCTGCACCATGGCGCGCGTCCCGGCCACGCGGGAAACGTCGGCCGGATAGATCGTGCAGCGGCGTCCGAGGGCCACGATCTCGTCCCGCACGGCGCGTGCCCGTTCGTCGTCGGCGCGCACGTTGAGGGCGATGTCGGCCCCCTCGGCGGCAAGCTGGAGCGCGATGGCCTGGCCGATGCCCTGGCCGGCGCCGGTCACCAGCGCGGCGGTGTTTGCAAGCTTCATGGCCGATGGAGCAACCCGTCCGCGTCGAGTTCCCGCAGCCATGGACGGCGATCGACGCGCGGCTGGTTACGGCATTTTTCCGCACGCGCGCATGAACGCCGGACCTCCTCCGCTGCAGGCCCGTCACGCGCTTGAGTCTCGCCGCCAGTCCGCAGCATTCGGAAACAATTGTTCAAGCGCCCCGCCCTGCGCGAGCCGACCCGCGGCGGTTCAGAACTTCGCCCGCAGGGTCAGCTGCACCTCGCGCCCCGGACCTGGCAGGATCAGGTTGTCGACGGCCCCGTGCGCCGAGACGTAGTACTTGCGGTTGGCGATGTTCTTCAGGTTCAGTGCGATCTCGTAGCGCGCGGTCCTGTAGCTGGCCGCGAGGTCGGCGGTCAGATAGGAAGGCAGCGTGACGAGGTTGCTCAGCGAGGCATAGCGTGCGCCGACGTAGTTCAAGCCGCCGCCGGCACTGAAGCCGTTGCCCAGGTCCTTCATGGCCCAGACGAAGGCGGAGTGGCGCGGCGTGAGCGCTGCGGTCTTGCCCTGCACGGGAATCGCCGCGCCCACCGGCAACTGCAGCGAGCTGACGGTCGCCAGCGAGCGGGTCATCCTGGCGTCGAGGTAGGCATAGCCGGCGCTCACGTCCCAGCGGCCCGGCAGCCGGCCGTTGAGTGCCAGCTCCAGCCCCCGGGTGCGCTGCGTGCCCACGTTGATCTGGCGGCGCGCGTTGTTGGGATCGGTGTTCTTGATGCCGGTGCGCTCGAGGTCGAAGAGCGCGGTCGTCAGATTCAACGTGCCGTCCAGCAGGTCGAACTTGGCGCCGATCTCCTTGTTGACCGTGATCTCCGGATCGTTGTCGATGTTGCTCGCGGAGAGTGCGAAGTTCTCGCCCGAGGGCTGGAAGGAACGGCTGTACGAGACGTAGTAGGACTGCGCCGCATCCGGCTGCCACACCAGGCCCGCGCGCGGGCTGAACTTGCGGTCGGTGCGTTCCAGCGGCGAGAGCTTGCGCTCGAAGCGGGTCTCCTGCTTGAAGGTGTCGTAGCGCGCGCCCACGAGCGCCTTCCACTGCGGTGCCAGCGTGATCTGGTCCTGCAGGTAGAGCGCGGCGGTCTTGAACTCGCTGTCGCTCGGGATCGCACCGTCGGCGAGGAAGCTCGCGGCCGGGATCGGCAGCGGGTCCGCCACCGGGTTGAAGATGTTCACGCGCTGATACCCGACGGCCGACGAGACGCTGAAGAGGCGCTTGCGCTGCACGCCGAACTCGGTGCCGATCAGCCACTCCTGCTGCAATCCGCCGAGCTGGTTGCGCCAGCTCAGGTCGGTCTGGTTGAACCAGCCGCTCTCGTCGCGGTCGACGATGCCGCGGGTTCGGCCCACCGTCAGGCCCACGGGGTCGGTCGTGCCGCTGGGCAGCGTGTTGAAGCGGTCCAGGTGGAAGCTGGCGTAGCGCGTGGTGTTGCGCAGGCTCAGCGCATCGTTGAAGCGGTGGTTCAGCGTGGCGGTGAAGGTCTGGACCCGGCTGGTCACCGTGTCGTCGCGCCGCGCATGCGCCGAGCCGTAGTAGGTGCCGATCGGCACGTCCACCGGGCGGCCGTTCAGCGCCGGCACGCCGAAGTCGGTCAGCCGCTGGTCGCGCAGGTTCGTGTACTGCAGCAGCAGCTCGGTCTGCGGGCTGAACTTGATCGCGAGCGAAGGCGCGATGTTGTAGCGGTCGGTGAACTGCTGGTCGCGGTAGCTGTCCGATCTCTCGCGCGCGACGTTGAGGCGGAACGCCATCGCCTCGCCGATCGGCGTGTTCAGGTCGGCCGTGGCGCGCTGGTAGCGGTCGGTTCCCAGGCCCAGCGAGACTTCGCCGAACTGCGTGCCGAAGACCGGCTTCTTGGTCACGCGATTGATGAGCCCGCCCGAGGAGCCGCGGCCGTAGAGCACGGCGGCCGGTCCCTTGAGCACCTCGATGCGTTCGGTGTCGGAGAGGTCGCGGAAGTACAGCCCGTCGTCGCGCACGCCGTCGACGAACCAGTCGGAGATCGCGCTGAAGCCGCGGATCACCACCTGATCGCGCTGCCCGTCGCCATGATTGAAGCTCACGCCGGGCGCATTGCGCAGCGCGTCCTGCATCGAGTTGACGCCCTGGTCGCGCAGCAGCTGCTCGGGCAGCACGTTGATCGCCTGCGGCACGTCGCGCAGCGGCGCGCTGCTCTTCGTGGCAGTGCTGGCGGCGGCCGGCGAATAGCCCTTGTCCTGCTCGGCGCTGACGCTCACCTCCTTCAGCGTCGACCGGCCGTCGGCCGCGGCGTCCTGCGCCATGGCGGCGCCGCCGAGCGACGCGATGGCCGCGCCGGCCAGGAGGGAGAGGGGCCACAGGGGCCGCTGGTTGTTCTGTGAAGACTTCATTCTGTGCGGTTCTCGTTGGGTGAAGCCGCGCAGGAAATGGCCGCACATGCCGGCCGCGCGCCCGGCGGCGCGCGTGTCCGGCATGCCCTGCCTTGAAGTTCTGGGTGGGGCGTTGGCGCATGCGAACCGGGGGGTCGCAGCGCGGAGGACGGCCGCTGAGCGCGGCGCGAAGGATTGTAAATGGGAATCCTTCGCATTCTTTGGCAAGGAGCGACGTGGCGACGCGGCGACGTGGAGGCGGTGTCTCGCGGCTGACGGCGCGGCCCGAATATGTCCTGCCGGACGGGTCTTACTACCATGTCAGTCTGGATCGAGCATCGGACGGGATGACAGGAAGGACAACGACATGGGTGAGTTCCGCGCAGCGCAGCAGAAACAGCAGCAGCATCAGCCCCGGCACCGGCCCGCCAGCCTGCTGGACCCTGCGGTGCCCGTGGCCGCGATCCTCGACGTGGTGGGACAGGCGGTCATCGTCAAGGACGAGGCATCGCGATTCGTGCATCTCAACCAGCGCGCCTGCGAGCTGCTCGGCGTGGCGCTCGAAGCCGCGCGCGGCAAGACGGACCACGACTTCCTCCCTCCTGCGCAGGCCGATCGCATTCGCGCCGTCGACCGCGAGATCCTCGCGAGCGGCAAGGGCCGCAGCTTCGAGGAGGAGATCACGGCAGGCGACGGATCGACCCGGACCCTGGTCACGCGCAAGCAGCCCGTGGATCTCGCGGGGGGCGCCGGCCGGCTGCTCGTGGTGGTGATCGCCGACGTCACCGAACTGCGCACCACCGAGCGGGTGCTCCGGGCGAGCGAGGCGCACTACCGGTCGTTCGTCGAGCTGCATCCGCAGATCACCTGGACCGCCGACGCCACCGGCGCGGTGACCGAGGCGGGACCGGGCTGGCCCGCCCTTACCGGCAACTCGATCGAGAACTCGCTGGGCTCCGGCTGGGAAAGCGCCCTGCATCCCGACGACCTGGGGCGCGTTCGCGCGCAGTGGATGGACTCGGTGGCCCGCGGCGTGCCCTTCGATGCCGAATACCGGGTGCGCAGCGCCGCCGACGGCAGCTACCGGTGGTTCAGGGCCCGTGCCGCGCCGCGGCGCGACGAGAACCAGGCCATCGTGCGCTGGTACGGTCTGCTCGAGGACGTGCATCAGCAGCGCATCGCGATCGATGCGCTGCGCGAGAGCGAGTCGCTCTTCCGCCTGATCGCCGACAGCGTGCCCGTGATGATGTGGCTGACCGACGCGAACGGCCATGCCACCTACCACAGCCGGCTCTGGCTCGAGGCGACCGGCCAGAGCGAGAGCGAATCGCTGGGCCAGGGCTGGAGCCGGGCCGTCCATCCCGACGACCGCGCCTCGGCGCTGGCGCAGTTCGGCGCGGCGAGCGCGAAGCGGCAGCCGGTCCAGCTCGAATACAGGCTGCGCCGCGCCGACGGCACCTGGGCCTGGGTCATCGACACCGGCACGCCGCGGCTGTCGCCCGAAGGCGAGTTCCTGGGCTTTGCCGGCTCCATCCTCGACATCACCGAACGGCGGGCCGCCGAGGCCGCGCTGCGCGAGAGCGAGGCCTCGATCCGCAGCCTGTTCGACAGCAGCCCCGACTGCATCAGCATGCTCGACCTCGCGGGCAGGACGCTGATGATGAACAAGGCGGCGCGGGAGATGATCGGCCTCGACGTCGCCGAGCTGGAAGACCGCGCGGCGCTCGAGCGGATCTTTCCCGACGGCCGGCTGCGCAAGCTCAGCGCCATGTTCGACGTGGTGCGCGCCGGCGGCACCTCGCGGCTCGAGGTCGATGCGGTCGATGCGCACGGCGTGCACCGCTGGCTCGACGTCATCGGCGCACCCGTGCTCGACGCCGCCGGGCAGCCGAGCCGGATGGTGAGCATGTGGCGCGACGTCAGCGAGGCCAAGGCGGCGCGCAACGACGCGGTGATCGCGCAGCGCCAGGCCGAGCATGCGGCGGCGCGGCTGTCGGCGGTGCTCGAGAACACCATGGACTGCGTGCTGGTGGTCGACCGCGCATGGCGCATCACCTACGTGAACCAGAATGCCCGGCGCTTCCTGCGGCTCGGCGACGACGCCTTCAAGGGCACGCTGTGGGACCTCTACCCCGCCGACATGGAGAGCCTGTTCGGCGACTACTTCCGCCGGGCCATGGCCGGCGAGCAGGCGGTCTCGTTCGAGGAATTCGTGCCCGCCACCCAGGTGTGGCTCGAGGTCCATGCCTCGGCCACCGAGGACGGCCTGTCGATCTTCTTCCGCGACACCAGCGCGCGGCGCAAGGCCGAGCAGGAGCGCTTCCAGGCGCAGAACCAGGTCTCGCACATGGCCCGGCACGACGTGCTCACCGGCCTGCCCAACCGCCTGGCCTTTCGCGAAGTGCTGCAGCAGCAGCTGGACGAGGCGGACGGGCGCCAGGGCGTGGTGGCGGTGCTGACCCTGGACCTCGACGGCTTCAAGGCGGTGAACGACGCCTACGGCCATCCGGCGGGCGACATCCTGCTGCGCGAGGTGACGCAGCGGCTGCGGCTGTGCCTTTCCGGCGACGGGCACGCGCTCGCGCGCCTCGGCGCGGACGAATTCGCGATCGGCTGCTTCGGGCTGCCGCATGCGGATGCCGCCATCGACGTCGCGCGCCGCCTGATGGCGATTCTGCTCGCGCCCTTCGACCTCGACGGCCACAAGGTGAGCATCGGGGCCAGCGTCGGCGTGGCGGTGGCGCCGGACGACGGCAGCAGCGTCGACGAGATCAAGCGCGCTTCCGCGGTGGCGCTCCATCGGGCCAAGGCCGCGGGCGGAAGAAGCTTCCACCGGTATGCCAAGAGCATGGATGCCCACCTGCAGGCCCGCCAGGCGCTGAAGCTGTCGATGCACGAAGCGCTCGCGCGCGGCGAGTTCGAGGTGCACTACCAGGCGCAGGTGAGCGTCGCCTCCGGCCGCTACACCACCTTCGAGGCCCTGGTGCGCTGGCGCCATCCGGAGCAGGGCATGATCTCGCCGGCCGACTTCGTTCCGATCGCCGAGGAGACCGGGCTGATCGTCGACATCGGCGAGTGGGTGCTGCGCGAGGCCTGCCGCGAGGCCACCGCCTGGCCCGGCGAGATCGGCGTGGCGGTGAACCTCTCGCCGGTCCAGTTCCGCGCCGACAACCTGGTCGAGCTGATCGGGGATGCGCTGAAAGCCTCGGGCCTGTGCCCCTCGCGGCTGCAGCTCGAGATCACCGAGTCGGTGCTGCTCGGCAACGACGACACCAACCTGCGCACGCTGGAGCAGATCCGGCAACTGGGCGTGAAGATCGCGATGGACGATTTCGGCACCGGCTATTCGTCGCTCGGCTATCTGCGCAGCTTCCCGTTCGACAAGATCAAGGTGGACCGCAGCTTCATCGCCGACCTGCCGGACAGCAAGTCGCTGGCCATCATCCGGGCCGTGGCCGGCATCGGCCGCAGCCTGGGCATCGCCACCACCGTCGAGGGCGTCGAGACCGAGGCGCAGCTGCAGGTGGTGCGCGAGGAAGGCTTCGACGAGGCGCAGGGTTTCCTGTTCGCGAAGCCGCTGCCGGCCGCGCAGGTGCGCGGGCTCATCGCCGCGCGCGCCACCTGAAGAAAGAAAAAAAAGAAGAAGCGGCCCGCATCCTTTTGCCGCGCCCGTTCGTCCTTGCTGCACGACCCGCAGCGAACAGCAAGGAACATCCGTGGCGAACGACACCTCCCTCCCCTCCCCGCAGTCCCGTTGGGTGCTCGCGCTCGCGGCGCTCACCTCCTTCATCATCGCCCTCGACGCGCTGGTCGTCACCACCGCGCTGAGCGCGATGGGGCAGAGCTTCGGCGCCTCGATCCAGGCGCTCGAATGGACGGTCAATGCCTACAACCTGAGCTTTGCGGTGCTGCTCATGACCGGCGCGGCGCTGGGCGACCGCTTCGGCCGCCGGCGCATGCTCGTGGCGGGGCTCGCGATCTTCGTCGCCGCCTCGCTCGCGTGCGCGCTGGCGCCGACCGTGCCCTGGCTCATCGCCGCCCGCGCCGTGCAGGGCAGCGGCGCCGCGCTGGCCATGCCGCTCGCGATGGCGCTGCTCGGCGAGGCCTTCCCGCGCGCATTGCGGGCGCGGGCACTCGGCATCTTCGGCAGCGTCACGGGGCTCGCGCTGATCGTCGGGCCGGCCGTGGGCGGCGCGGTGGCCGAAGGCCTGGACTGGCGCTGGATCTTCTGGATCAACCTGCCGATCGGCGTGGCGGTGGGCGCGCTCGCGATGCGCCGCATCCCCGAGAGCCGCGGACCCGCGGCCGCGATCGATCTGCCCGGCGTGGTGCTGGTGACCGCCGCGATCCTCGGCGTGGTGTGGGCGCTGGCGCGCGGACACGCCCGCGGCTGGGGCAGCCTCGAAGTGGCCGGCGCGCTGGCCGCGGGCCTGCTGCTCGCGCTCGGCTTCGTCGCCTGGGAGCGGCGCGCCAGCGCGCCGATGATGCCGCTGGCGCTGTTCCGCTCGCCGGCCTTCTCCTCGGGCATCGCGGCGACCTTCCTGCTGTATGCGCCGATGTACGGCACGGTGTTCTTCCTGCCGCAGTTCCTGCAGCAGGTGCTGGGCGCCGGCCCGCTCGGCGCCGGCCTGCGGCTGCTGCCATGGACCGCCACGCTGTTCGTGGTGGCGCCGATCGCAGGCCGCATGGTCGGCCGCGTCGGCGAGCGCCCGCTGGTCGTGTGCGGCGTGCTGCTGCAGGCCGCCGGCAGCGCGTGGATCGCGCTGATCGCCGCGCCGGGCCTGGCCTACCTGCAGCTCGTGCCGCCGCTGGTGATGGCCGGTGCCGGCGTGTCGATGGCCATGCCGGCGGCGCAGAACGCGGTGCTCGGCGCCGTGGCGCCCGCGCAGATGGGCCAGGCCTCCGGCACCTTCAACATGTTCCGCTACCTGGGCGGCATGTTCGGCATCGCACTGCTGGTGGAGGTCTTCGCGCGCACCGGCACCCTGGGCGCACCCGAGGCCTTCAGCCGCGGCTTCGCGCAGGCGATGGGCGCCGGCGCCCTGCTCTCGCTGCTCGCCGCGTTCGCGGCCGCGCGGCTCCCGTCGATCCACAAGCGCAACCAACCCACGTTCCGGCCCGTGCCGGAGAAAGGACTCTGATCATGGCAACGACCACACGCATGGTGCGATACACCCTCAAGGCCGATCGCGTCGCGGAGAACGAGCGCCTGGTGCGCGCGGTGTTCCAGGCACTGCAGGCGGCCGCGCCGGCCGGCCTGCGCTACGCCACCTTCAAGCAGGCGGACGGCGTGAGCTTCATGCATCTCGTCTCGCAGCCGGCCGGCGGCGATACTTCCGCGCTGACTTCGCTGCCCGAATTCCAGGCCTTCGTCGCCGAGATCCGGTCGCGCTGCGAAACACCCCCCGTCACCACCGAGCTCGAGGAGATCGGCAACCATGGATTCACCGCAGCCTAGGCCCGAAGCGGGCGCGATCCTCGGCACGCTGGAAGAAGCGCGCCGCCAGTTCCTGGCGCTGGTGGACGACGCGCGGCCCGAGCTGCACCGCTACTGCACGCGCATGACCGGTTCGGTCGCCGATGGCGAGGACGTGGTGCAGGACACGCTCGCGCGGGCGTACTACCAGCTGTCGGAGTTCAAGACGCTGCCGCCGCTGCGCCCCTGGCTGTTCCGCATCGCCCACAACCGTGCCGTCGATCGCTGGCGCCACGACGCCTTCCTGCGCACCGAGCCGCTCGATGCCGCCGCGGACATCGCCGACGACGCCGAAAGCGAACCCGAGCAGGCGCTGGACCGGCAGCAGACGATGAAGCTCGCGCTGTCGTGCTTCCTGCAGCTGGCGCCCGCGCAGCGCGGCTGCGTGATCCTCAAGGACGTGCTCGACCATTCGCTCGAGGAGATCGCCGCCGAGCTCGACCTGAGCGTGCCCGCGGTCAAGGCCGCGCTGCACCGCGGCCGGGCGCTGCTGCGCGCGGGTTCCGAAGCGCCGTCGCCGCCCTCGCCCGCACGGCCCGCCTTCTCCCCGGCGCTGCTGCGCTACACCGCCCTCTTCAACGCGCGCGACTGGGACGGCGTGCGCGCGATGCTGGCCGACGAAGTGCGGCTCGACCTGGTCTCGCGGCGCAAGGCCGCGGGACGGCGCGACGTGTCGGTCTACTTCACCAACTATGCCGCGCTCCACGACTGGCATCTGGTGCCCGCCTGGCTCGACGGCCGCGAGGTGCTCGCGGTGCTGCCCGCACCCGGCGCGGCGCGGCCGCAGTCCTTCATCGAGCTGGCATGGGACCCGCAGGGCCGCGTGCAGGCGATCCGCGACTACCGCTACGTGCGCTACATCGCAGAGGACGCGCAGATCGAGCTCTTCCGCGGCACCGCCGCGTAGATCGCCCCACGCCATCTTCTTGCGCTGCATCAAGGCGCGGGCCTGATGCGTCGCTACATTGGCCTGGTCGACGAACCCGTTTCGACGGCATCGTGGGGTGAAGGCACCGGTCGCCGGGTGCTTTCATTGGGCTCGCCCTCCGCAAGGAAGGCGAGCCTTCTTTTTTTCTGCTGCAGCTGCCGCCGCAGCCGCCGCTCAGGCCGAGCGGCCGTCGAAGTGCGTGACGGGCACCGCCTGCAGGTCGATGCCCTCGATGCAGCGGACGTTGATCGCCGCCATCTCCTCGCCCTTGGGCGTCTTGCCGAGGGCATAGGGATGGATGCCGCAGTGCAGGCAGAAGCGGTGCGCGATCGCATGCTTGTTGAAAAGGTAGGTGCCGGCGTTCTCGTCGGGCGTGAGCAGCCGGAAGGCACTGCGCGGCACGAACCACAGCAGCGAACCCTTGCGCTGGCAGATCGAGCAGTTGCATGCCATGGCCGAGTTGATCTCGCCCTCGACTTCGTATTTCACGCGGCCGCAGTGGCAGCTTCCAACGTGCTTCTGGGCGGCAGGGGCCTGATCCATGGGTGCTCCTCGATACTGAACTGATGGGTTGAGTATGTGGCTCGGCCGCCGTGATGTCAAGCGTGTGCCGGGTGAACGCAATACAGCGCTTGTCCGGTTATTGCAATGGAATGGGCGGATTTCTTGAACCGACGAGAGCAACGTGCTTATTTCTTTGAATTGCAGTGGAAAGTAGATATTTCCACGTTTGAAGCATGCAGGTATTGATATGGAGCCATACATAAATGGACATGGATTGTTGAATCGGCTTCTCGAGAACTGGTGCCAGCACGATTCACGCGGAACTGGAATGCGGCGCACTTAAAGAAAAGATCGTAAGTTACTGATTATTAAGTGCTAATCCGTACGAATAAAAGGAGATTGGTGGTGTGTTATTCGCGCGGAAACAATTTGTATTTTCGCATTACTATCGATATGAATTTATTGATTAAGAGTCCGTCGCGCTGACTCCAAAAAGAGACAGGCCAAGTTGAAATGAGTCCGTCCACTATTAAGATTTATTTGCAGCAGTTTCTAGAAATTGCATGCAATTCAAATTGCTTACATAAGCGGTTTAGCGGTCTTACAACGGTGGATGAGGCACATGAATACAACTTATCGCTCGATCTGGAACGAATCCCTTGGGGCTTGGGTGGCGGCGTCGGAACTCGCGCGCGCCGGTGGACGGCGCGGCGGTTCCAGCGCTGACGCGGCGCGCGCGCCGGAGGCGCTGCGAATGCCGCCTTCGAGATACCTTCGTGCGAGCCTCATGGGTGCTCTGCTGGCAATCGGCGGAGGCTGGTCCGCCGTGGCGCAGGCGCAATCCGTGAACTGCACCCCGTCGCCGTACAACTTTTACAGCGGCTCGGTTTCGTGCATGGGCTACTTGGCGACTGCGACAGGGCCGGGCGCAACCGCGCTCGGTTACAACGCCCGAGCCGATCTCGACGGCGCGCTGGCTGTCGGGTTCAACGCCCACAGTTCCGTGCAGAACGCCGTTGCCCTGGGCGCGAACACCGTCTCGGCCGCGCAGTATTCGGTGGCCATTGGTCTGAACGCAGCGGCATCAGGTACGGGAGGCGCAATCGCGATAGGTAGCAACACTGTCTCCAACAACGTCAATTCTGTGGCGATCGGCGTCGATGCCAGGGCCACCTCAGCAGGTGCCAGCGCCCTGGGCACCTTCGCCAATGCCGCAGGCGGAAATTCCACGGCACTGGGTGTCAGTTCCTGGACCGGTGCCGGCTATGCGCTCGCGGGTGGCTGGGGATCCCAGGCCGGCGGAACGCGGTCCGTCGCGCTAGGAAACGAGTCAAAGGCACTCGACGCCGCCGCCACAGCCGTGGGCAACAGCGCCCGGGCGCTGGGGAACAGTTCGCTGGCACTGGGTGCAGAAGCACTCGCCATCGGGGCCAGTACGGTGTCGGTGGGCCAGGGGGCGGGTGCGGGCTCGACGGTTGCCAACACCGGCTCGACCGCAGTGGGCATTGCAACCGGAACTTTGGTCAGCGGCGCGCAGAACACCGCCATGGGCGGAGGCATAGCGAGCGTGATGCGGGGCGCGGGCTCGGGCGTGAGCGGAACGCGCAACCTGGCCTTCGGCACGGGCGACGGCACGGTCGCCTACGACGGCACCTTGAAGGCTGCAGCAGGCAGCCTCGTCAGCGGCAACGACAACATCGCCATCGGCACGAACGCCGGCATCGGCATTGCCGCCAGCGGAACGACGTCGATCGGTCTCAGCGCGAAGGCCAGTGCCGCCAATGCGCTGGCGCTCGGAAGCTTCGCGGTCGCCGATTCCGCCGAAGCGGTCGCCGTGGGCACCAACGCCGTCGCGACCGGCGGCAAGGCCGTCTCCATCGGCTCGGGCAACACGGCCTACGGCGATGGCGCGGTCGCGATCGGCGACCCGAGCTTCGCGAGCGGCACCGGCGCCTTCGTCGGCGGTGCGAACAACATCGCCAACAGCGACGGGACCGCGAGCGCCACGGCCGCCAACCAGGCCAACGGCGCGGTGGCGATCGGCAACGGCAACAGCGCGATCGGCCAGGGCAGCGTGGCGCTGGGCAACGGCTCGGTCGCGGGTGCCGTGGGCAAGGCCGGCAACGTGGCGATCGGCGACGGCGCGACGGCGACCGCGAGCGCGGGCGACGTGGCACTGGGCTCGGGCTCCGTCACGGCGGCGGCCGTGGGGACGCCCGGCATCACGATCAACGGCAAGAACTTCGTGTTTCAGGGGACCGCGCCGACGAGCACCATCAGCGTCGGCGCGCCGGGCGCCGAGCGCACCATCACCAACGTGGCGGCGGGCCGCATTGCGGGCGACTCGACCGATGCGATCAACGGCTCGCAGCTGTTCGCGGCCACGAGCGCGATCGAGAACCTCAGCACCGTCGTCGACGCCAACAAGATCAGCTACTACAGCGTCGCCTCCACGGGCGGAACCAACGAGAACAACGAAGGCGCGATCGGTGCCGATGCCATCGCGCTCGGCAAGAACGCGGGCGCGAGCGGCGCGGCTTCGGTGGCGGTCGGCCTCGGGGCCACGGCCGCGACGGCCAACAGCGTGGCGCTCGGCGCGGGCTCGGCCACGGGCGCCGTCGTGAACACGCCGAGCGCCACGATCGACGGCAAGGTCTACAACTTCGCGGGCGCCGCGGCGGTGGGCACGGTCAGCGTCGGCACCGTGGGCGCGGAGCGCACCATCACGAACGTGGCGGCCGGCCAGATCTCGGGCAGCTCGACCGACGCGATCAACGGCTCCCAGCTGTTCGCCACCAACCAGTCGATCGAGAACCTCAGCTCCACGGTCGCCGCGAACCGGGTCAACTACTACAGCGTCAACTCCACCGGCGGCACGAACGAGGACAACAAGGGCGCGACCGGTCTCGACGCGATCGCCTCGGGCAAGAACGCCAGCGCCACCATCGACGGCGCCGTGGCCATCGGCGCGGGCGCGGTGTCCGACCGCGCGATCGCGCCCTCCACGGGCAACATCCCGGCCGGCAGCTCGATGATCAGCTACAACACCACGGACCGCACGCTGCTCGGCGCGCTGTCCGTCGGCAGCGCGACCACCTACCGGCAGATCACCAACGTGGCCGACGGCACGCAGGCGCAGGACGCGGTGACGGTGCGGCAGCTCTCGGGCGCGCTGACCTCGTTCGCGGTCACGCCGACGCTGTACTTCCATGCCAACTCGGCCGCGGCCGATTCGCTCGCGATCGGCGCGGAGTCGGTGGCGGTGGGCCCGCAGACGGTGGTCAACGGCAACAACGGCGTGGGCATCGGCAACGGCGCGATCGTGCAGCAGAGCGCGCCCGGCGGCGTGGCGATCGGCCAGGGCGCGACCTCGCACCTGGCGGATGCCATCGCGCTCGGCACGCAGTCTTCCGCTGCCGCGGTGCAGGGCGTGGCCCTCGGCGCGGGCACCAGCGTGACGCAGGCCGGCGGCGTGGCGCTCGGCGCGGGCTCGGTGGCCTCCACGGCCGCCGGCGTGGCGGGCTACGTGCCGCCGACCGCGACCGAGGCGCAGCGCATCGCGATCGGCGCCACCACCAGCACGCTGGCGGCGGTGTCGGTGGGCGACGCAGCCAATGGCCAGTTCCGCCAGATCACGGGCCTGGCCGCCGGCACGGCCGACAGCGATGCGGTCAACGTGTCGCAGCTGCGCGGCGTGCAGGGCGTGGTGGCGGTGATCGACCAGTCGACCATCAAGTACGACAGCAACCCGGACGGCACGGTCAACTACAACAGCGTGACGATGGGCGGCGGCAATGCCACCGGCCCGGTCGCCGTGCACAACGTGGCGCCCGGCGTGGCGGGCACCGACGCGGTGAACGTCAACCAGCTCAATGCGCTCGGCGGCAACCTCAACAACCGCATCGACGCGGTGAACAGCCGCATCGACAGCGTCGAGAAGAACGCCTATGCGGGCGTGGCCGCGGCCATGGCGCTGCAGATGCCGGGCAGCTACGTGCCGGGCAAGACGGTGATGCGCATCGGCGCGGGCTCGTTCAAGGGCCAGACGGCGGTGGGCATCAGCTTCCGCCGCACGTCCGAGAACAACGCCTGGAGCATCACGGGCGGCGTGGCCACCAGCCGCGCGGGCGTGGGCGCCACCGTCGGCGCCGAATGGGTCTTCAACTGAGCGCGAGAGGGACGAACATCATGACGAACGACGACAAGCTTCCACAGGTCCCGGCCCGCACCGCGCTTCGCGCCGCCCCGCTCGCCACGCTGTGCCTCGCGGCGCTGCTGGCCGCGGGCTGCGCCGCGCCGAGCCACACCATCACGCCGGAGATGCAGGCGCGGGCCGCCGCCGAGAACCCGGCGCCGCCGAAGGACGAGGACTTTCCCGCACCGGACACCGCCAAGTGGCAACAGGGCGCGTTCCCGAGCCTCGAGGCGCTGCGCAGCATGCGCACCGGCATGGGCAAGGACCAGGTGCGCCAGCTGCTGGGCTTTCCGCATTTCAGCGAAGGGCTCGGCGGCGTGCGCGAGTGGAACTACATCTTCCACTTCCGCACCGGCGCCGGCCCCGCTTACCTCACCTGCCAGTACATGGTGCGCTTCAACGCCGACGTGCTGACGAACGGGATGTACTGGAAGGGACCGGGCTGCGCGGAGCTGCTGCGGCCGGCGGCCGTCGCAGCACGGCAGGTGCCGCCCGCGGCGCCTGCCGCGGTGCCCGAGCGCACCACCCTCGGCGCGGACGGCCTGTTCCGCTTCGACGGCCGCACGCTGGCCGACCTGCTGCCCGAAGGCCGGCGCCGCCTCGATGCGCTCGCCGATCAGATCCAGCGCAGCGCGCGGCCGGTGAGCGCCGTCCGCATCACGGGCCACACCGACCGGCTCGGCAGCGCGGACTACAACCGCGCGCTGTCGCTCGCGCGCGCCGAGACCGTGCGCGACCACCTCGTGCGCAACGGCGTGCCAGCGCAGGCGCTGCAGGTCGAGGGCAAGGGCGAGACCGAACCCAAGGTCCAGTGCAGCCAGTCGCGGCGTGCCGAACTGATCGAATGCCTGGCGCCGAACCGCCGGGTCGAGATCGAGGTGGTCGCGGGCTCCTGAGCGCGCGCGGCCTACGTCGCGAAGCCGTAGGCCGCCGCCCGCCGCAGCGCGAACTCGGCGATGTCGCGGTAGTAGGTCTGCTCCGGCCTGCGCCCCGCGGCGGCGCGCGCGTTGAAGTCGACCAGGAAATCGCGCGCCCACTCCTCGTAGAGCCGGTAGCGCTGCTGGCTGTCGCCGGGGTAGCGCCGGCGCACCAGCGCTTCGGTGATGTCGACGAGCGGCACGATCAGGTCGAACTCATGCCGCGACTGCATTGCTTCTTCCTTCACGTGCCCTGCTCCGTCGTTCAGAACTTGCCGAGCACGTTGAGGAACCAGCCCTTGCTGCGGTAGCTCATGTCGGTGAGGTTGTCGGAGTAGTCGGTGAAGTTGTAGCCGACGCCGACCTTCAGGTTCTCGTTGACGTGGTAGTACGCCGCGGTCAGGAAGCCGCTCTTGCGGTCCTTGAGCTCCCGGGCGCGCAGGGAGCGCCACTCGACCATCCAGTCCCAGTTGCGCACCAGCTTCCAGTCGACGCGCAGCACCGCGAGCTCGGCCGAGCTCTTGAACCAGGGCGCCGAGTTGTCGCGGCTGGGCCGCAGCTCGCCGCGGCGCCAGGCGTACTTGCCGCCGACGGTCCAGCGCTCGTTGATGTCGTAGGTGGCGTCGATCGCGAACACGTGGCTGCGCTGCTGGTAGTCGATGCCGGTGGTCGAGACGGTGCCGAGGCCCGAGTCGAGCGCGCCGGCCGAGACCACCTGCCCCGGCGACGAGAGGTCGTAGAGATAGGTGTACTTGAACAGCAGGTTGAGCCTGTCGTCGAGCGCCGGGCGCAGCGCGTAGCCGATCATCGCCTCGGTGTACTTGGCCGCGGCGAGCGCGCCGCTCGTGCTGTCGCTGTCGGCCCAGTTGAACTTGCCGATCCAGCGCGCGTCGTCGTTCACCTTCCAGCTGAACGAGTTCTTCACCAGCCAGCTCTTGCGCGACTCGGCCGCGGTGCGGTCGCGGCGGTATTCGAGGCCGCCGCTGTACTTGAGGCGCTCGCTCGAATAGCCCGCGCTCAAGGCCACGGCCTCGCGCCGCGTGGCGCCCAGGGTTTCGGCACCGACCCAGCCGTTCTCGAAGTTGACGCCGAAGGTCCAGTGCGCATCGGGCGCGTACTGCACGCCGTAGGCATGCGTGAGGCCCGGCTGCGTGCCGGTGGCATGGCGGTGCTCGGTGAACAGCGTGAGCCCGTCGCCCACGCGCGAGCGCACGCCGGTCACGAGGCTGCCGCCGCGGCCGATCAGGTTCTCGTCGGTGCGGCCTGTGTCAGCCACGTAGGTCAGGTAGAGG
Organism: Variovorax sp. TBS-050B; assembly: GCF_029893635.1. Lineage (NCBI taxonomy): Bacteria > Pseudomonadati > Pseudomonadota > Betaproteobacteria > Burkholderiales > Comamonadaceae > Variovorax > Variovorax sp. TBS-050B. The sequence goes on from NZ_JARXYR010000001.1 coordinate 376,481, forward strand.
TTCGAACGGTCGTCGTACTGGTAGTCGACGCCGGCCTTGCCCGCGAGCCCGCCGTCGCCGGTCGAGAGTTCGCCGCGCAGCGCGAGCTTGTCGTTCACGCGGTACTTGCCGCCGAAGCCGAGCCGGTCGTTGTCGAGCCGCGTGCCGGTGCGCCGCAGCGTCTTCTGCGCGAAGCCGTAGAGGCTCCAGCGGTCGCTGCCGGTGTATTCCAGCTGCACCGCGGCATCGGCGCGCTCGCCCGAGACCGCCTGCGTGGTCGGCAGCGAGGGGCTGGTGATGAGCCGGTCGCCGGTCTTGTCGTCGTAGCGGACCCCGAGGCCCAGCTTCCAGTCGGGCGACAGCGCAAGGCTGTACTGCGCATCGAGCACGCTGCTGTTGTAGCCGTCCTGCTCGTCGCGCCGGTCGGCCTTCAGGCGCAGCTCGCCGTTCTCGCCCTTCTCGCCGAAGGGCACGGCGGCGGAGACGCCGGCCTGCCGCGTGGCATTGCTCGCGTACTGTCCGGGCGCCGAGAAGCCCGCATCGCGCGACTGCGCATAGGCGCTGACGCGACCGCCGCCGCGGATCTCGTAGTCGGCCAGGTCCACCTGGCCTTCGAGCCGCCAGGCGTTGGCGTTGCCGGTGGGCCCGTTGCCGAGCAGCCCGCCGTTGCCGAGGCCGCTGCTGCGTCCGGTGAAGCTGAAGCCGCCGTCGAGCGAGTCGTACTGGCCCGTGCCCGGCCCCTTGCTGCGCGCGAACTCGCCCTTGAGGTAGGTGGTCTCGGTCTTGCGCAGCGTGAGGTCCACGCCCGCGAGCCGCTGGTCGCCGCCGATCTGGTCCTGGCGCGAGGCGGTCACGCCCACGCCGACGTGGTCGTTGGCCCACCAAGAGACGCGGCCGCCCACGGCCAGCGTGTCGAGCGAGCTCGCGATCGGCGTGTACTCGTAGTCGACCACCAGGTAGGTCGGCATGCCGGTGAAGCCGCCCGCGCGCACCAGCGAGCCGTCGTCCGAGAGGCTGGGCAGCGGCGCCGACAGCAGCATCCGGCCCTGCAGGTAGTCGATCTCGTAGTCGGAGCTCGGCACGAGCTGCGTGCGCTTGAGCACGAAGCCGGAGTCGCGGTCGCGGATCTCGATCGAGACGCGCTCGGCGCCGCGCGTGATGTCCTGGTTGCGCAGGTAGTAGAGCGAGCCGCCGGTGCCGCGGAATTCCTCGCGCGCCGCGAGCGTGCCCGGCTCGGCCGCGAAGGCGTCGATCTTCAGGCGCGCCTCGCCGAAGGCGGTCGATTCGTCGCCGAGGTAGCGGCCGTGGAAGCCGTAGAGCCCGCGGCTCACGCGCGTGAGCTCGGTGTCGCCGAAGTTGAGCTTGAAGTTGCCCCACATCGCATGCGAGCGGCCGTCGTCCACGCGCAGGTAGAAGCGGCCCTGCGTGGGTGCGTCCTCGATGGTGGTGGAGTCGTCGCCGAAGGTGCTCCACGAATCCTCGGGATCGAAGCGGCGGAACAGCGAGGTCGGGTCCTTGCGGTCGAGGTTGCGGAACAGGTCCTTGAGCGGGCGTTCCTCGGTGTCCACGCTCGCGGTCAGGGTCCAGCGGTCGTCGAGCTGGCCCTTGGCATAGCCCGCGATGCGGCCTTCGCTCCAGCCGCCGCCGCCGTAGCGGTTCTTGTCGTTGGTCATGATCGCGGCCGGGCCGCTCACGCTGTTGCTGCCCACCGTGAGGTCGGCCTGGCCGACGAAGAACCAGTCGCTGGTCGGCAGGTCGAAGTCGCGCCGGTAGGCGCGCGTGGCGCCCTGCGCGTCGGTGACCGCGATCTCGCCGGTCTGCACGCGGCGCGGCACGAGCTGCTGGAACACGAAGCGGCCGTTGTCGTCCACCGGCACCGCGAAGCCGAGCGCGCGCACCTTCTCGCCGGGGCGGATCGCCGCGCCGCTCGCGGTGACCGTGCCGGCCGGCAGTGGAATGTTCGCGATCGCGACGTTGTTCTGGCCGTAGCCGCGCAGCAGCTCGCGCGCCGGGTCGGGCGGCGTGCCCTTCTCGGGCGCATGGCGTTCGGCGAGGCTCAGCGAGAAGTCGTCGGTCTCGTCGAAGCGGCCCTGGCGGTCGTAGACGCGCAGGCGCCAGTAGAGCTTGCCGCCCATGCCGTCCCCCAGGCGCTCGAGCAGCCCGGCGGGCACCTGCCAGTCGCCGCGCAGTTCGGTGTCGAGCGGCAGCGTGGCGAGCAGGCGGCGCTGCATCACGTCGTTGGCGCTGTAGATGCGCAGCTCGGCCTTGGCGGTGAACAGCAGGTAGTTGCTGTAGCCCGCGAAGCGCACCGTGTCGCCGGGCACCACGGTGGTGGGCCAGGCCGAGGCGGAAAGGCGCCGCGGCGCCGAGAGGTTGTCGTACTGCAGGCGCAGCTGGTTGCGTTCGAGCTGCACGTCCACGCAGCGCTGGCGGTCGGCGCTGGTGGCGCCCTCGCCCGCGGCGCCGCCCTTGGCATCGAGCAGCTGGCCGTCCACGCTCAGGCGCAGCGGCGCGTCGTCGGTGCCGAAGGCGGTGAAGCTGCGGCAGATGCCGGGGTCGGCAGGCGCGGGTGCGCCGGCCGCCACGGCGGGCGCCGCATCGGTCCAGTACACGCGCACCTCGACGCGGCGGTTCGCGGGCCAGTTGATCGGATCGGTGGCCGGCGTGGCCACCGGCGCGTCGGGGCCGCGCGAGCTGGCCGCGGCGGCCGATGCTGGCAGGCCCAGGCGCTGCGTGAGGTAGCGCGCCACCTGCTGCGCACGCGCGAGGCCGAGCGCATGGTTGTCGGCGAAGCGCTCGCGCGACTTCGCGCTCAGCGGCTGCATGTCGGTGTGGCCGACGATCTCGAAGCGCAGATGGCTGCGCCCGCGGACCTGTTCGGCGATGCGGTCGAGCTGCGCGCGGTCGGCCTGCCCGAGCAGGTCCGAGCCGGAGGCGAACTGCGGCGTCTCGCTGGCGCTGCGCTCCACGGGCGCCGATGGCGCAGCGGCCGGCAGCGGCGCGGCGGTCGCGCTCTGGCGGGCATCGCCGAGCACGAAGGTCGCCTTCGGCAGCTCGCGCTCGCTGCTGCGCGGCAACTGCTGCTGCACGCCGCCGGGCTCGACGGCGCGCGGGTCGGCCGCGGCGCGGTCGAGCATGCGGCCGCGAACGGCACTCTCCTGGGCGGCTGCAAGGCCCATGGTCATGCAGGCGGCGGTGACCGCGCCCGCGAGGGCAATGCGCTTCGGTAGCTTTCTCATGTCGGCTCGCAGGAAGGTCTTCTTCTTCGTGGTCGGGGGATGGGGCATGGCGTTCACTCGTGCGCGCGTCATGGCTTCACCTCCGCGTGGGCGGGCACCTGCTCGACCTCGATGTCGAGGTTGAAGAGCGGCGGCTCCTTCTGCTGCGCGCGCTGCGCGCCGAGCTGCTTCCAGCGCGCGAGCACCGCCTGCTTCACCGCGTCGGTGCGCTGGCCGGCGAGCGCTTCAGGCTCGCCGGGCGCGGCGCGGTAGGCCAGGCGCAGCACCGAGGTCTTCTCGGCCAGCACCGCGACCGTGCGGTCGAGTTCGGGCACGAAGCCGGCGCGCAGCTGGGCGCTGCCGTCCTCGAAGGCCGCGCCCTGCAGCGCGAGCCGCACCACGCGGTGCACCGTGGCGCCGAAGTTCATCTTCAGCACCTTGCCGCGCGTGGCGCGCTCGGCCGCCGGGTTCTCGCTGGTGGTGCGGTAGCCCGAGGGCAGCGTGCGCTCGTCGAGCTTGAGCACCAGGTTGCTGCCCGTGCCCTCCTTCGGGATCGCGGCGCAGGCGATGTGGTAGCGGCCCTCGGCATCGGTCGTGACCAGCACGCCGTTGACCGTGGCGATGCGCACGTTCGCGAGGCCGGGCTCGCCCTCGTCCTGGTAGCCGTTGGCGTTCCTGTCGTCGTAGACCTTGCCGATCACATCGGTGCAGTCGAACAGCGCATCGGGCACCACGCGCACCGTGGCGGTGGCGAGGTTCGACAGCACGCGGCCGCCCACGCCCTGCGTGGCGATGACCTGGTTGACGAACTCGCCCTCGCCCACGCCGACGCCCACGCCCGCGACCATCAGGTATTCCTTGGTCTCGTTGGGCGCGAAGTTCTGGCCCGGCACCACGAGCTGGCGCCCGTTGACCTGCGGCACCACCGGCAGCGCGACGCCGCCGGGCAGCGTGCGCACCGTGAGCGAGCCCTGCACGTAGCGGAAGCCCGGCGGCAGCGTGTCGACCACGGCCACGCCCGGCACCGTGTTGCCGCGCGTGTTGCGCGCCGTGATGCGGTACGGCAGCAGCTCGCCCTTCTTCACGGTGAGCTTCGAGGTGGTCTTGCGCAGCTCGATCAGCGTGGCGTCCGCGGGGTCGAGCGGGATGTTGTTCGCCACCACGTGCTGGCCGCCGCCGCCCGGCATCTGGAACGCCAGGTAGTAGCCGGCGCCGGGCACCAGGCCCGCACCGGGGCTCACCACGCAGGGGTTGGTCTGCGCGGGCGCCGGGCCGCTGGGCGGCGCCGAGCAGGCCTGCGTGCCGAGGGCACCGGCCGCGGCCGGGTACATCGACGAGGGCAGGTAGCTGCCCGGCGGCGTGACGACGATGCGGTACTCGCCCGCCGGTGCGCCCGGCAGCACGAAGAAGTCGTAGTAGCCGGCGGGGCCGGTGGTGTAGCTGTCGCGCCGGTCGAGCAGGTGCTCGGCCGGGTCGAAGCCGGGCGGGCCCACGAGGCGCACCACGGCGCCGGGCACCGGCGTCCCGCTCACGCTGTCGTAGACCACGCCGCCCGGGTCGTAGGGCAGGTCCTGGCGCTGCACGTTGGCGCCCGGCGTCACGCGCACCTTGATCGAGAAGCGCGGGTCGCTCGCGGCCGGCGTCGGGTACGGGCCGCCGCTGCCGTTCTGCGCCGGGTCGGTGGGCCACACGCCGCCGACGGTGCGGCCGTCGGGCGAGCGGAAGCGCACGCGGTACTCGCCCGGCGTGAGGTCGCCGAAGCGATAGCTGCCGTCGGCATTGGTGGTCACGGTGTAGAGCACGGTGGCCGCGGTCTCCGAACAGGCGTTGCCGCCGTCGGCGCAGCGCAGCAGCTCCACCGTCCAGCCTTCGCCCTGGCCTTCGCCCGATTCGCGGCTGCGGTTGTGGTTCTGGTCGAACCACACGGTGCCCGTGAGCGACGCCGGCAGGTTGTTGTGCTCGTTGAAGTCGTAGCCGGTGCCGCTGGTGTTGAGCCCGGTGAAGTTCACGCGGATCTGGTTCGTGCCCTGCGCGGTGCCGCCGAGCGTGCCGGGGATCGCGATGCCTTCGTCGTAGCCGCTCGGCTGCGTCTCGGTGATCGTGTAGCCGTTGCTGTCGGGCAGCGGCAGGCCGGGCAGCTCGTAGCGGCCGTCGGGGCCGGTCACGGCGGTGCGCGTGACCGGGTTGCCCGCGGCGTCGGTGCCGGTGAGCGTGAGGGTCACGCCCGCGATCGGCAGGTCCTGCGGTTCGCGCGTGCCGTTGCGGTTGGCGTCGTTGTAGACGCTGCCCGCGAGCGATGCGCCGCGTTCGCCGAAGTTGTAGTCCTCGCCGTTGCCGCCGCGGTAGGCGATGGCCGAGAGCACGTCGTTGCCGAGCGTGCCGCTCCGCGTGCCGTCGAGCGTGCCCACGGCGTCGAGGCCGTCGGCGTAGGTCACGGGCTGCGTCTCGCGCAGCGTGTAGCCGCTCGCGTCGGCCGGCAGCAGGCCGGTGAAGACATAGCGGCCGTTGGCGTCCGTGGTCGCGGTGGTATTCACCGTGAGCCCGCTGGCCGAGCGGCCGGTGAGCGTGACCGTCACGCCCGGAATGCCGGGCTCGCCGGGCTGGCGGATGCCGTCGTTGTTGCTGTCGACGTAGACCCAGCCGGCGATCTGGCCGCCGCGCTCGCCGAAGTTGTAGTCGATGCCGGCTTCTTCGGAGGCGAGCACGAGTCCGCCGAAGCGGTCGTTCACGCTGCCCGGGTTGACGCTGCCGCGCGGCGCGCCGCCCACGGTGCCGAGCGACTCGGGGCCGTCGGCCACGCCGTCGGGCTGCGTCTCGTCGATCTGGTAGCTGCCGGGCAGCAGCTTGTCGACGATGTAGCGGCCGTCGGCGCCGGCCTGCACGGTCTGCGTGACCGGGTTGCCGAGGAAGTCGGTGCCGCTCACGCGCACCGTGGTGCCCGCGATGCCGGGCTCGGCGCTGTCGCGCGTGCCGTTGGACGGTGCGACGTCCGCATAGACGTAGCCCGACACGCTCGCCGGCCGCACGGCCGAGAAGTTGTTGCCGGCCGAGCCTGCGCCGGCCGAACCGAGCACGATGTTCTGGATCACGTTGGCGGTCGAGCCGTTGGGGCCGTTGGTCACGCCGCTGCCGGCGGTGGGCACGCTGCCCGCGGTGCTGCCGTTGCCGCTCACCGTGCCGGCGCGCGTGATGCCGGGCTCGTAGCCCGCGGGCCGCGTTTCGGTCACGGTGTAGCTGCCGGGCGCGAGGTTGGGGAAGCTGTAGTCGCCGCTCGCGTCGGTGGTGGTGGTGCGCGAGACGGGGTTGCCGTTGACGTCGGTGCCGGTGAGCGTGAGGGTCACGCCCGCGATGCCCGGCTCGGTGGCAGGTGCGCCCTGCGCGCCGCTGCCGTCGCGGTCGTAGTACACGCGGCCCGAGATGCCCGCGGGCAGCAGTTCGCCGAAGTAGTAGTCGCCCTGCGTGAGCGGCGGATTGGTGCCGGCCACGGTCACGCCGCTGATCACGTTGCCGCCGGCCTGCGCGGTGCCCGGATGGCCGTTGGCATTGGCCTTGCCCGGCGCGTAGTTGGTCGGCTGCGTCTCGGTGATGGTGTAGCCGCCCGCGGCCGAGGGTGGCACGTTGCGGAACTCGTAGGCGCCGTCGACGCCGGTGGGCGTGGCGACGATGTTCACCGGGTTGCCCGCGGCATCGGTGCCGGTGAGGCGCAGTTCCACGTTCGGGATGCCGGTGTCGCCGGCCTGCGGCACGCCGTCGTTGTTGGCGTCGACGAAGACACGCACCGGAATGCGCGTCAGCAGTTCGCCGAAGTCGTAGCCGGTGGCGCTGACGTTCGAGCGCAGCGCGATCGCGCTCACCACGTCGTTGCCCGCGGTGCCGCCGGCGGTGCCGGCCGCGTCGCTGCCGTCCGCGAAGGCGGCGGGCTGGGTCTCGGTCACGGTGTAGCTGCCGGGCGTGAGGTTGTTGAAGGCGTAGCTGCCGCTGCCCGCGACCGTGTTGGCCGTGGTCGAGACCGGGTTGCCGAACATGTCGGTGCCGGTCAGCGTGACGGTCACGCCCGCGATGCCGGGGTCGCCCGCGCTCGCGCTGTTGCTGTAGTCGGCGTCGCGGTACACGCGGCCGGCGATGCTCGCGGGACGCACTTCGCCGAAGTTGTTGTCGACCGAGCTGCCGCCCGCGCCGAGCACGATGGAACCGATGCTGTTGGCATTGGAGCCGTTGGGCCCGTTGACGGTGCCCGCGGGCACCGTGCCCGGAGTGCTGCCCGCACCCGCGACGGTGCCGGCGCGCGTGATGCCCGGCTGGTAGGCCGCGGGCTGGTCCTCGGCCACGTTGTAGCTGCCGGCGGGCACGGTGAAGCCCCAGTTGCCGTTGGCGTCGGTGGTGGTCGTCAGCGAGACGGCGTTGCCGAGGCTGTCGGTGCCGGTCAGGCGCATCGTCACGCCGGCGATGCCGGGTTCGCCGCTGTCGGGCTGGCCGCTGCCGTTCAGGTCTTCGTAGACGCGCCCGCTGACGGCGCTGCTCTGCACCGTGATGCTGCCCTCGTTGAAGTTGTTGCCCGCGTTCGGATCGGCACCGCCGTTGGTGTCGCCCGAGCCGGTGGTGATCAGGTGCGCGCGGTTGGTGAACTGCGTGCCGTTGGCGGGCGTGGTGCCGGTGGTGGTGCGCACCGGAATGCGCACTGTGGCCGTGCCGTTGGCCGGCATCGAGGTGATGGCGCAGCTCACGTTCTGCCCGCTGACCGAGCAGGTGGGCGCGGCGGGGGTGAAGCTGCCGCTGGTCACGGTGAAGACCGGCGCCCCGGCCGAGGCGAGCCCGGCGGGCAGCGCGTCGGTGAAGCTGGTGGTCTCGGCGCTGTCGGGGCCGTTGTTGCGCAGCTGCACCAGCCAGTCGAAGGTCTGGCCGATGGCCACGGTCGCGAGCGGCGTGGAGGTGCCGCTCGAGACGGCGGTCTTCGAGACCACCTGCACGTCGGCCTTGAAGCGGTAGGTGGTGTTCTCGCCCACCTCGTTGTTGGCGGGATTGACGTCGAAGGCATTGCGCGCGGCGTCGTAGAAGTCCACCTTGGCGCGGTTCTGGAAGGTGCCGCGCGAGGCGCCGCGCAGCACCACCTGGAACTGCAGCGTGCTCGGCTCGCCCGTCGCGGCGGAGCCGGTGCCGCCGAGCACCGGGATCGAGAATTCGATCTGTCCGCTCGCCGAGTCCACGGCCGGCGTGGTGATCGTGACGCCGCTGCCCGCCGGCGCACTGGCCGAGACGAAGGTGGGCGCCGCTTCGCCGCCGGGGCCCGCGGGCGGCAGCGTGTCGATCAGGCGCACGTTCTCGGCCGTGGAGCCGCTGTTGTTCGAGACGGTGATCGTGTAGGTGACGTTGTCGCCGACGTTGACCGGATCGACGTCGTCGTTCTTGGTCACCACCAGGTCGTAGCTCGGTCCGGTGACGGGCGTGCCGGCGCTGGCCTGGTTGTTGGTGGTGAGGACTTCCGGCGTGGGCGTCGTGATCGCGACGTTGTTGGTGATGGTCGTGCCGTTGATCGCGTAGAGCGGGCGCACGCGCACCGTGACCGTCTGCTGCTGGTTGCGCGCGAGCGAATCCCAGCGGCATGCGAGCTGGTTGTTGCCGGCGCCGGTCGGTGCGGTGGTGCTGGGCTGTGTCGGGCAGGTGCCGCCGCCCGAGGCGGTGGCAGAGATGAACATCAGCCCGTCAGGCAGGGTGTCGGTCGCGCGCACCTCGTAGGCGCGGCTGTAGCTGCCCTCTTGCACGCTCTGGTTGCGCGCCGTCAAGGTGTAGGTGAGCATCTGGCCGACGGGCACGCTGCCCGGGCTCGCGGTCTTGGTCACCATCACGTCGGTCTGGGCGACGAAGTGGCCGGTGGCGGTGCCGCTGTTGGTCAGGCCGTTGTCGTCGAGCGTCGGATCGGCCGGCGTGGCCGCGATGGCGCTGGCCTTGTTGTTGATATCGAAGGTGTGGTCCGACGCCGAAGCGCCGTCGCCGTAGTGCCGCGCCGAGACCGTGATCACCGGGCACAGCGGCTCCGCCGTCACTGGCGCGGTGCTCGCACGGCACTTGGGTAGCTGCGTGATGTTGCAGCCCGTGAAAGAGGTGCTGCCCGCGCCGCCCGAGGGCGCAGGCAGGGAGCAGGCCGGGAAGGTGGCGCCATTGGGGTTCACCGACACCGAGGGCGAACCGGTCGGCTGCAGCACCTGCACGAAGGTGTCGGTGACCGCGACGTTCTGCGCCGGCGACGGGCCGTCGTTGACGATCTCGATCTCCCAGGTGATGGCCTGGCCCGCGGTCTGCCGGTTCGCGGTGCTGCTGCCGATGCCCACCACACGCTTCAGCACGCGGATGTCGGCGTAGTTGGCGCTGTCGTCCACGCCGGTGCCCAGGCTCACGCAGTCGTTGCCGGTGTTGGCGTCCGGATCGGCGCCCGAGGTCGGCGCGCTCGCGGGCAGCGCCACGTTCACGCACATGCTGTTGACGATCGGTCCGCCGCCCGCGGGCAGCGCGGGGATCGTGACGTTGACGATCACGTAGCCGGCGTTGCGTGCGCTGTTGCCGCTCGAGGTGTCCACGCCGATGTCGCTCGCGAGCGTGCGTGTGCAGTTCACCGTGGCGGGGCCGTCGACCGGCGTCGCCACGGGCGCGCCGCCCTTGGTGACCGAACAGGTGTAGCCGTCGCGCTGCGTGACGCTGTTGATGTGCACGCCGGCCGGCAGGTCGTCGACGAGGTTGATCGTGCTGCCCGCCAGCAGGCGCGTGCCGCCGAGGTTGGTGGCGCCGACCTGGTAGTCGAAGGCCTGACCGATCGGCACGTTGTTCTGCGGCCAGCCGCGGCGCTTGTCGGCGCGGAAGTCGGTGGCGGAGACCGCCACGTCGGCCGGCGCGCTGCCCGTGGCCGAGGTCGCCACCGGGCCCGTGGCGCTCACGGTCGCTTCGTTGACCACGCCGGTCCCGGCGGTCATCGCGATCACCGGAATGACGATGTTGCCGAGCGGCTGGTTGGCGCCGCCCGCGCCGCCGATGTTGCTGCGCGTGCAGTTGACGGTCTGGCCGCTGGTGCTGCAGTTCCAGCCCGCGGCGGCGCTGACCGCGCCGTCGATCTGGAAGTTGCCCGGCAGCGTGTCGCTCAGCGTCACGCCCGTGGGCGCGCTGCCGCTGAAGCTCGGCTGCAGCGTGAAGTTGAAGCGCTGGCCCACGAGCAGCTGGCCGCCGTTGTGGGACTTGTTCAGCGCGAGCACCGTGCCCGCGGTCACGGTGGTGTTGGCGGTCGCGCCGTTGTTCTCGGACACGCCGTCGCCGATCGCGCCGGCCGCGGTGATCGCGGGCTGGTGCGTGATGGTCGAGCCCGCGGCCGCGGTGACCACGCCGTTGACCGTGATCGTGCGCGTGCCGTTGAGCGCAAGCGAGCCCACGTTGCAGGTCAGCGTGCCGCCGCTGATCGAACAGCCCGCAGGCAGGCCGCTCGCGGAGACCGAGAGGCCGGTCGGGATGGCGTAGGTCAGCGTCGAGCCGGTGCTGGCGTCGGGTCCGTTGTTGGTCAGCGTGAAGGTGATCGGCACCGTTGCGCCGCTCGAGGCGCTCGCCGGGGCCGCGATCGCGACCGCCACGTCGGCGCCCTGGTTCACCGTGATCGTCTTGGTCTCGCTGGCGCCGCCGCCCGCCGGGGTCGCCGTCACGCTCAGCGTTCCCTGCGTGACCGTGCGCAGCCGCAGCTGGAATTCCTGCGTCTGCCCGGCGGCCAGGGTGATGCCCGAGCAGGTCACCGTCCCGGGACCGGCCGATCCCACCGGCACCGTGGAACTGCAGCTGCCCACCGGCACGGGACCGGTGCCCATGTAGATGCTGTTGGCCGGGATGCTGTAGGTGAACGAGGTGCCGGGCGCTCCGATGGGCAGGCTGTCCGACTCGGCGATCGTCACCGTGCTCGTGACCGTGCCGCCGGCCGGCAGGATGTCCGGCGCGTGGACCAGGCTCGAGACCTGCGGCACCGCCTGCGCCGCGGTCGCGAGCAGCAGGCCGCCAAGGAGCGCGGACATCCGCGCCGTGCGCCGGCGCAGCGTGCGCGCGGCGGTTTCGAAGAAGTCGCGTCGCGCTCGCGCGCCCGACAAGCTCAATGGGGTGATGAACATCCCGTCCCTCGTGATGGCTCTGGTGGCCCGGTGGCCCTGTGGTGGAAGCGCCACATCCAAGTGCGGCGCGGCGGTCCCGGGAAAGGGCGCGATTCTTCGTGGGGGCGGGGCGGCGGCCTTTTGCCGGACGGGACGAAACTTTTGAAAAAGAAGACATTTGTTTACGATTGCAACGAAACGTGAATTCCTTCACATGCGTTTCGTGCCCGCTCCGCCTACGCTTCGCCCCCATGTCCTACTGGTCCCACACGCCATTGCGGCGCTCGCACATCCTTCTGGTCGACGACAACGTCGACGAACTGCAGTTGCTGATTGCCGCGCTGAAGGGCGAGGAGCACCGGATCAGTCTTGCCTTCGGTGCGATGGAGGGCTACCGGCGCGCCACGGCGCTGCAGCCGGACCTGATCCTGATGGACGTGCGCATGGGCGGGCCCGACGGCTTCGCCGCCTGCCGGCTGCTCAAGGCCGACCCGGCGACGGCGCACATCCCGGTGATCTTCCTCACCGCCTCCGGCTCGGTGGAGGAGCGGCTCACCGGGCTGCGCGAGGGCGCGGTGGACTACATCCTCAAGCCCTACGAGCCGGCCGAGGTGCTGGCGCGCGTGACCGTGCACCTGGTGCTGGCCGCCAGCAAGGGCGGCGCATGGCGCAGCGCCGCCTGCACGGGCGGGCCGCAGGCGGAGGACGGCGCCGTCCCTGAGCCGGGCCCGGACCGGGCGCTGGTGCTGGCCGTCGAGCGCCTCGTGCGCGCGGACCTCGCGAACGTGCCGCCGCTGCCGGCGCTGGCCGTGCGCGTGGGCACGCACGAGAAGCGGCTGTCGCGCGTCTTCCGCGAGCAGAAGGGCTGCACGGTGTTCGAGTTCGTGCGCGCGACGCGGCTCGCGGAGGCGCGCCGGCTGCTGGCCGAATCGGCGCTCAGCGTGGAGGAAGTCGCGCTGGCGGTCGGCTTCTCGAGCCAGGCCAATTTCTCGACCGCCTTCCGCGAGCGCTTCGGCCGCACGCCCACGGGCTTCCGGCAGGCGGGTGCGGGCCGGGCCGACTGCCTGCCCATCTCCGAAGCCTGACGCCCAGGTGAACACGCCCCGCGGCCGCGCCGCCTGCCGGGCGGTGTCCTGTCTTGGCACGGTGCTGCTGTGGGCGGCATGCTGCCTGGCGGCGCCCGCCGCGCGGGCCGAGGTGCTGCGGCTGGAGCAGGCCGGGCCGCTGCCGATCGCGCTCGACGATCACGTCGAGGTTCTGGAGGACCGCAGCGGCCGGATGCCCTTCGAGGCGGTGGCGCGGCTCGCTAGCGGCACATCCGACGGCTTCGCGCCCGGCAGCGCGGCGCGGATGCGCCGGGGCTTCTCGGATTCGGTGTTCTGGCTGCGGCTCTCGCTGGCCAACGACGGCGATGCCGTGCGGCCCCTGCGGCTGGTGCTGAACACCCCCTGGCTCCAGTCCGTCGATTTCCACGTCCAGCGCAGCGGCGCGGGCGCGGTGCCCGCCGGGCCGTGGACGCAGGCGTTCGCCGGCGTCGCGCGACCGACGCCCGCGGGCAGCGCGCCGGACCGCGTGCCGGGCATCGCGCTCGCGCTCGAGCCGGGCGAGCAGGCGCGCGTGCTGGTGCGCGTGCAGAGCCGCAGCAGCGTGCGCCTGGCCCCGCTGCTGCACAGCGCCGATTCCTGGCAGGCCAGCGAAAGCGCGCACGCGCTGCTCGACGGCCTGCTGATCGGCGGACTGCTCGTGCTCGCGGCCTACTCGCTGTCGGTCTGGGCGGTCACGCGCAGCGGCGTGCTGGCGTCGCAGGGGCTCGGCTTCGTGCTGGTGGCGCTCTACGAAGCCAGCTACCGCGGCTACGCGCGGCTCTGGCTCTGGCCCGACAGCCCCGAGTGGAGCTATCGCGCGGCCGGCGTGATCGCCGGCTGCTGCCTGCTCAACCTGGTGCTGTACCTGCATGCGCTCTCGCACGGCGGGCCGGTGCGGCCGCCGGGCTTCCGCGGCCTGGTGGCGCTGACCGCGGTGCAGGCGCTCGTGGTCGTCGGCGCGCTCGTCGGGCCCTATGGCGCCTTCGCGCAGGCCGGGATCTTCAGCGCACTGGCGCTGGTGCTGGCGCTCACGGTCAGCAGCTTCTTCTACATGCGCAGCGCGGGGCCGGGCGGCCGGCTGGCCTACCCGGTCATGGTGATCGTGGCCCTGGGCGTGGGCCTGCGGCTGACCGAGCTCGCGACGCCGGAACGCATGCCGCCGGGGTTCGACGCCTACGTGCTGGGCTTTCCGGGCCTGCTGGTGGGGCTGGTGGCGCTGGCCGCGTGGACGCACCATCTCTCGCGCCAGCGCCTGGAGGCCCAGCGCAAGCTGGTGCAGTGGCAGGCGCACGAGCAGCAGCGGCTGCAGGACGAGGTGAAGCGCAAGACGCGCGCGCTGAATGCGGCGCTGGAACAGGCCGAGCACCGCGCGCGCGAGCAGACCCGGCTCATGGCCTACATCAGCCACGACCTGCGCGCGCCGCTCGCCACCATCATGGGCCACGCACGCCTGCTGCGCGCCGAGCTGGGCGCCGCGCCGGCGCGGCTCGGGTCCATCGAGCGCAGCGCGCGCTACCAGCTCGCGCTGGTCGACGACCTGCTCGAATACGCCAGGGGCGAGCTGCTGCCGCTGGCCCTCGATCCCCGGCCGGTGCGGCTGCCCGCGCTGATCGAGGACATCGCGCAGTACGCCGCCGCGCTCGCGCAGCGGCAGAACAACCGCTTCCTGCTCGAAGTGCGCGGCGCGCTGCCGCCGGCCGTGCAGCTGGACAGCAAGCGCTTCCAGCAACTGCTGCTGAACCTGCTGTCGAACGCGGCCAAGTTCACGCGCGACGGCCAGATGGGCCTGCGCGTGACGCCGCGGCCCGCGGGCAGCCAGTGGAAGCTGGACGTCGAGGTCTGGGACAGCGGCATCGGCATCGACAAGAAGGACCAGCGGCGCGTGTTCCGCGCCTTCACGCAGGCCGATCCGGCCTCCGCGGGCGTCGGGCTCGGGCTGGCGATCGCGCGGCGCATCGTCGAGCGCATGGGCGGCGAGCTGCGGCTCGACAGCCACCGGCATCTGGGCACGCGGCTGAGCTTCTCGGTCCTGGTGGCGGCCGCCGCCGAGGACGACGCCCCCGCCGCGCCGAGCGCACCCGCGGCAGCGCCGCCGCCCGCGCCGCCCGCTTCGCCGCGGCGGCATGCACAGCCCGCCCCGGCCATCGCACCGCTGCCCGCGCCCCTGCGCGAGGAACTCGAGGCGCTCGCGCGCGACGGGCGCTGGTCCGACCTGCACGAATGGGCCGACCGGCTCGCCGCCGACCCCCACCATGGCGCGCTCGTGAAGGCGGTGCGGCAGGCGCTCGAGAACCTGGACTTCGACCACATCGGCCATCTCGCGCGCGTGACGCCGAGCGAGTGACTGGCGCGCCGGCCCTGCGCATGCCATAAAGCGCGCATGAAAGCTCCCGCGCGCCGACGCCGCCGCATCGCCCTGGGGGCCGCGGCGCTGGCTGCGCTGGCGCTGCTGGCCGGCACCGCGTACGAGCGCGCCGGCCGCCATCGCGCGGCGCGCGAGTTTCCGCCGCCCGGGAAGATGGTCGACGTGGGCGGACGGCGCATCCAGATCGACTGCCGCGGCACCGGCTCGCCCACGGTCGTGTTCGAGGCCGGGCTCAGCATCGACGGCGCGCTGAGCTGGTCGGCGGTGCAGCCGAAGGTCGCCGCGCACACCCGCGCCTGCGCCTACAGCCGCGCCGGCTGGATGTGGAGCGATCCCGCGGACGCAGCGCCGACGCTCGCGCGGGTGACGCACGACCTGCGCGCCGCGCTGGCCGGCGCGGGCGAGACCGGTCCCTTCGTGCTGGTCGGCCAGTCGCTCGGCGGCCTCTACAGCCTGGGCTTCGTGCGCGCGTTCGGCGACCAGGTGGCGGGGCTGGTGCTCGTGGACCCCTCGCATCCCGAACAGGTCGAACGCGTGGCCGCCTACATGACCGAGACGCGCTCGCTGCGTTCGCGCATCGCCGTGGCGCTCGCGTGGTCGGGCCTGTTGCGCGCGGCGGCGCCGGCGCTGGTGCCGCAGGCGCCGAACCAGAGCCTGCGCGAGCGCGACGCCGTGCGCGCCTACGCGCCCGTGTCGCTGCGCACGCAGCTGATCGAAGGCGATGCGACCGATGCGGTGCTGGCCGAGGCGAAGGGCTTCACCGCGCTCGGCGACCGCCCGCTCGTGGTGCTGACCGCGATGGCGCCCTACACCGCCGCCGAACTGCGCGGCATGAAGATCACGCCGGCCCAGGGGCGCGAGGTGCAGCGGCTCTGGCAGGGCATGCACGCGGAGATGGCGCGCTGGTCCTCGCGCAGCCGCCATCTGCTGCTGGCGCAGGCGGGGCACGACATCCAGTTCGACGATCCGGAAGCCGTGGCCGCCGCGGTGCTGTGGGTGGTGCAGGCGGTGCGCGGAACCGATCAGCCCGGGATGTCGGGCTCGACCAGTTGCGCCAGCGCGACCAGCGACTCCTGCCAGCCCAGGTAGCACATCTCGGCCGGGATCACCTCGGGAATGCCCTCCTGCACGATCGAGATCTCGGTGCCGCAGGACACCGCGACCAGGTTCACGGTGGTCTTCATCGTGCCCGGCAGGCCCGGGTCGTCGAAGCGCGCGTCGTAGGCGATGCGCTGGCCCGGTACCAGTTCGAGGTAGTTGCCGCCGAAGGAATGGCTCTGGCCGCTGCCGAAGTTGGTGAAGGACATGCGCCATGCGCCGCCCACCACCGGCTCCATCGCATGGACCTTGCCGACGAAGCCGAAGGGCGGCAGCCAGCGTTCGAAGGCGCCCGGTTCGACGAAGGCGCGGTAGAGCCGCTCCGGCGGGGCGCGCAGCACGCGGTGAAGACGGACGGTGTTCGTGGTAGCCATGGTTGCTTTCTCCTGATGTGCAGAGGACGACCCTCTATGGACACGTCGATCGAGGCTGGCGGGAATCGACAGGCCCAAGACTGGGGAAAACCCGTATCCGCCGGCAGCGGCGGGCGCAGGCCCCTGGCGTTCACCGCATGATCTTCTCGATCGCCTTGCCCTTGGCCAGCTCGTCGATCAGCTTGTCCAGGCAGCGGATCTTCCGCATCAGCGGGTCCTCGATCTCCTCCACGCGCACGCCGCAGACCACGCCGGTCACCAGCGCGCTGTGCGGATGGATCGCCGGCGCCTCGTCGAAGAAGGTCCGGAAGTCGTTCGCCTGCGCGATCTGCCGCTGCAGCCCCGCCGCGTCGTAGCCCGTGAGCCACCGGATCAGCTGGTCGACTTCGTCCTTCGTGCGGTTCTTGCGCTCGGCCTTCTGCACGTACAGCGGATAGACCTTGGCGAACGGCATGGTGAAGAGGGATGGCTTCGGCATGGTCGGCTCCTTGCTCGGGTTGAAGATCGCCGTGCGCGGTTCACGCGGCGTGCCGTCCCTGCGAGGCCGCCGCGCGCAAGGGCTTCACGGCCGCGGGTGCATGGCCATAGGCCTTGGAGAACGCGCGCGAGAACGCCTCGGCGCTGCCGAAGCCCGTGCGCCGCGCCGCGAGCTTGACCGGATCGCCCGCCAGCAGATGGCGCCGCGCGAGCGTGAGCCGCCAGGCGCTGAGGTAGGCCATCGGCGTGGTGCCCACGACCGTGCGGAAGGTGGCCATGAAGCTGCTGCGCGACATCGCCGAGCGTTCGGCGAGTTCGTCCACCGTCCAGCGCCGCTGCGGCATGTCGTGGATCGAGACCACGGCGCGGTGCAGCGCCGGATGCGCGAGCGCGGCGAACAGGCCCGGCTTCTGCGTGCCCGCGTCGATCGCGCCGCGCAGCGCCATCAGCACCAGCACCTCGCCGAGCCGGTTGATCGCGGCGCTGCGGCCGCAGCGGCTCTCCGAGGCCTCGGCCATGAAGGCGGCGGCCGTCGCCTGCAGCGAGGGCGAACCGTCGAGCGCGACCGCGACTTCCTCGGGCATCGCACTCATCAGCGGGTTGGCTTCGTTGTCGAAGTCCACCGCCGCCGCGACGCGCGCATCGGGCGGCAGCCGCGCGAAGCCGCCGGGGCGGAAGACCACGCGCCCGGCGCCGCCCGCACCGTCGCCCGCCAGCACCAGCGCGGGCATGCCGGCTTCGCCGGGCGACAGCACCGCCACACGCAGCTTGAACACCTCGACGAAGGCCGCGAGGCGGTCCATCTTGGGCAGGTTTGGACTCTGAGTCATGAAAGGCGGACGTTCCATGTCGCGGAGCATGCGATCTTTGGCACTCGCTGGCAATCCCGCCGGCCATCCGACCAAGGACTCCGATCATGCTGTTGCCCCGCCAGCAGGCCCCCGAACTCGCCGTCGACACCCTGGATGCAGGCCGCTTCCGGCTCGCCGACGAAACACCCGAGCGCATGACGCTGGTGTGCTTCTACCGCGGGCTGCACTGCCCGATCTGCGCCAATTACCTGAAGGAGCTCGAGCGGCTCACGCCCGCCTTCGCCGAACGCGGCGTGCGCACCATCGCGATCAGTTCCGACACCGAGGACCGTGCCCGCGCCATGGCCAAGAAGATCGGCGCCGCACAGCTGCGCATCGGCTGGGGCCTGTCGCTCGCAGATGCGCGCCGCTGGGGGCTGTACGTCTCGGCCTCGCGCGGCAAGACCTCGATCGGCATCGAGGAGCCGGCGCTGTTCTCGGAGCCGGGGCTCTTCCTCGTGCGGCCGGACAACAGCATCTACTACCTGTCGGTGCAGTCGATGCCCTTCGTGCGGCCCCACTTCGCCGAGATGGTGCAGGCGCTCGACTTCGTGATCCAGCACGACTATCCGGCGCGCGGCGAACAGCCGCCCGACACCGCGCCAAACTGAAGCGCCGGCGCCGGGCGCGCGACAAGAGGGGATGTGGCGCGCTTTTCACACCATGCGCTCGCCCAGGAGACTGGCTCGTTGGGTCTGTCTGCCGGTGTGTCGGGTGCCATGCGCATCGTGCTCGTTCGCTGTTGCTACCTTGAAGCACCGTTCGGCATCCGCCCCGAGGAGCGCGCCACATCGGAGAGCAGACTGCAACGCGCGCGCGGCGCGTCGTGTCAGCGGGATGCGGAAGCGTTGTAGGAATTCACGCCCTCCGACGGCGTCGGAGGCCGCCTGAGCAGGACGCGAACTATTGCGCAAGTCGCCCAGGATTTTTTCGCACGGCGCCTCGGGCAACAATAGTTTGCAACTGCGCCCCGCTGGCCCAAGCCAGACTCGCGGCTCGATTCGCTCATCGAGGTCTGGCGCGTGTCTTCCATTTTCTCAACCGGTTCGCGAACCATCAGCGTCGACAGCGCCGCCATGCCCTCGCTGCTCGGCGTACCGGCGCTCGAATTCAAGTCGCTCCAAGGCACCGAGGCGCTCGGCGAGCTCTTCGAGTACACCGTGCGGCTGCAGACCCCCGACAACCCCCTGCTCACCGAATACCTCAGCGGCAACGTGCCCGTGAAGCAGCTGCTGGGCAAGGAGTTCGGCATCCGCATCGCGCTGGACGGCGCGGGCTCCGGCCTGCACGCACGCACCGGCGCCGGCACGCGCGAGATCAACGGCCTCGTCACCCGCACCCGCTTCGTGCAGCACGAGAACCGCCGCAGCATCTACGAGATCACCCTGCGGCCCTGGCTCGTGCTGGCCTGCCACACCAGCGACCACCGGATCTTCCAGAACAAGACCGCGCTGCAGATCGTCGAGGAGGTGCTGGCCGACTACAGCTTCCCCACCGAGAAGAGAACCACCCGCACCTACCCCGTGCGGACCTTCCAGGTCCAGTACGGCGAGACCGACTTCGAGTTCATCACGCGGCTGATGCAGGAGTTCGGCCTCTACTACTTCTTCGAGCACGGGGACGGCACCCACCGCCTGGTGCTCGTGGACGACGCCGGCGCCCACCGGCGCTTCCGGAGCGAGGCCTACCACACCATCCGCCACCACCCGCCGGGCCACAAGATCGACGAGGAATACTGCGACAGCTTCCACAGCACCGAGAGCCTCGCCTCCGGCCAATGGACGACCAGCGACTTCGACTTCACCCGCCCGCGCGCGCGGCTGGAGCAGGTCTGCAGGATGCCGCGCGACACCGGCCACAACGCGCAGGAGCTCTACCGCTGGCCGGGCGACTACAGCGAGCCCGAGGAAGGCCGCGACCTGGCGCGCACCCGCATGGAAGCCACCGGCGCGCCCGCGAGCCGCGGCCAGGGCGGCGGCAGCCTGCGCGGGGTGGTCACCGGCTGCACCTTCGCGCTCGCCGGCCACCCGCAGGACAGCGCCAACCGGGACTACCTCGTCATCGCCAGCAGCCTGCGGCTCCACGAGAACGCGCACGCGAGCGGCGGCGAGGATGCCTACCTGTGCCGCTGCGACTTCGAGGTCCAGCCCGCCGAGACCGTGTTCCGCTCGCCGCAGACGCAGCCCAAGCCGCGCACCATGGGCCCCCAGACCGCCATCGTCACCGGCCCGGCGGGCGAAGACCTCTGGACCGACGAGTACGGGCGCGTCAAGCTGAGCTTCCACTGGAACCGCTACTGCACCCGGGACGAGAACGCCTCCTGCTGGATCCGGGTGGCTTCGACGTGGGCGGGCACGCAGTTCGGCGGCATGCACGTGCCGCGCATCGGCCAGGAGGTGATCGTCGACTTCGAGAACGGCGATCCGGACCGCCCGATCGTGACGGGGCGGGTCTACAACCGGCTGAACATGCCGCCGCGGGAGCTGCCCGGGCAGGCGGGGCTGTCGGGGTTTCGCAGCAGCGAGCTGCACGCGGGGACCGGCGCGGGGGCCCGGGGCAACCACATGACGCTGGACGACCACCCGGGCAAGATCCAGGCGCAGCTCAAGAGCGACCACCTGAGCAGCAGCCTGAGCCTGGGGCACATCGGGCGCATCGAGGACACGGCGGGGCGCAAGGACGACCGGGGCCAGGGCGCGGAGCTGCGCACGGACGGCCACGGGGCGGTGCGCGCGGCGCGCGGGCTGCTCGTGAGCACCGAGGCGCGGGCCGATGCCCGGGCGCACATCACGGACATGGGCGAGACGGTCTTCCGGCTGGGCCAGGCGCAGGCGCTGCATGAGGCGACCAGCGGCCTGGCGCTCCAGGCCGGGGCGCACGAGGCGGGCGACCAGGATGCGGTGATGAAGGTGGTGGCGCGCCAGAACGCGGCGATCGAGGGCAAGTCCGGCGCAGGCGGTGCAAGCGGTGCACGAGGTGCGGGCGAATTCGCGGAGTTCGAGGAACCGCATCTGGTGCTGGCGAGCCCGTGCGGGATCCATGCGAGCACGGGCGGCTCGACGCACGTGGCGAGCACGCAGCACAACGCCTGGACGAGCGGGGGGCACACGAGCATCGGTGCGGGCGGGAGCCTGCTGGCGAGCGTGAAGGAGGCGGTGCGCCTGTTCGCGTACAAGGCGATCCGGCTGACGGCGGCGACGGCGGGCATCGACGTGGTGGCGCTGCAGCAGGGCATCCGGCTGCTCGCCAGGCTCGACATCAGGCTGGAGGCCGAACGCATCAGCATCACGGCCAAGGAGGAGATCCTGGTCAACGGCGCGGGGAGCTACTCGCGCTGGAACGCCTCGGGGATCGTGCACGGCACCCGCGGCATCTGGCGCCAGCATGCGGCAACGCACAGCATGACGGGGCCGAGGGGGCTGGAGACGCTGTACCCGGTGCTGCCCGATCCCGACGCGTTCGAGACGCATGGGCAGGTGCTCGAAGAGCATTTCGTGCTGATGGAGCATGCCGGCGGCCTGCGGCTGCCGGGGCAGAAGTACCGGATCACGTTCGACGGTGGACGCACCGTGGAAGGCCAGACCAACGACCAGGGCGAGACCGCGGTGGTGCAGAGCATGGTGCACCAGATCGCCACGGTGGAGCTGCTGCGCCATGCGGAGGACGGGGTGCTGGCGAGTTACGCGTCTTTCGTGCGCACGCCGGCCGAGCAGGGTTACGACGGTCCGGCGGTGGCGGCGGCCAAGAACACCAGGAAGACGAAGCAGGTGAGTGGCAAGCCGCATGAGGTGAATGCGGACAAGGCCACCAGCGAGGACAAGGCGCCGGTGCACACGAGCTGCGATCCGCACAACTGGGGGCTGCGCATGAGTGTGCCGACGGCGGGGAGTTCGGGGCAGTGGGCGTATCCGGTGGCGGAGGGGTTTGTGCAGGAGGTCAGGGCGGCGTTGATGGGGGTGGCGTGGCAGAAAATCAAACTGGAATGGCCGCTGGAGGATGCTTTCAGCAGGCAGCTCCAAGCTGTTCTTAAAGCCAGCATCGAAGGTGCGCTGGGCAAAACCGCCTTCAAGCTGCCCGAGCACGCCATGCCGCAGACCGTAATTCCGGACGATGAAGAGGCTCGAAAGCTCGACATCGATCCCAACGACCTGGACCTCAAAGGCTTGATGCGCGGGCACGACTGGCTGCTGGTCGTTGCCAAGGGCGGCATCCTGCCCATCATCGAGGCCGCCCAGCGCGGCGAAGACACCTCGGACAGCCTGCGCGAGCTGGCAAGCACGCTATTCCATGAGGCGCGGCACGCGCAGCAGTACTTCTGGCTCGCCGCCATGGTGCAACAGTTTCCGAACGACTATGCCCATTTGCCGGGCCTGCAGCGTGTTTGGAAGGGCTGTTTTGCGGCCCGAATGATGCAAGTCGCTGCCGCCACTCCCGTGCCCGCCGAGCCCAGCGCCCGTGTCGGTCTGCATCGCATGGTAATCGGCATGTACTACTGGCTGCTGTGTATTGCAGAGAAGGAGAACAAGCGCAGGCTCGCGCTCACCCCCCCGCAGCTCGGTAACTTCACAGACATTCTTCCCACCGAAATTTCTTTGGCACGAAAGGCTGCGTATGACCTCCTTCAAGAAGTGGGCCTGGGTGGCCTCTCCATCGACGTGGACGCCATGGCCAAGGGCCCGGATGGCAGCACCGGCTACCGCATGCGCCCGTGGGAGGAAGACAGCTTCGCGTGCGAGGAAGTGGTCAAGCGCCTTTGGAGTGGTGATGTGGGTGGCCTGCTGCCTGAGCCTGGCTTCTGCACAAGGGCTCTTGAGTTCGCTCTCAGAGCACGCGGTGATGGCAGCGCTCAGGGAAAGGCAGGACATGCCCAATGAGGCGGAGAAGAAGGCCCGCTACGAGGCCTACAAAGAACGAGCGAAGGCAGCGCAAGCGGCGTATGACAACTTCCGCTACACCGATGTGCAGCGCGAGCAGGTGCTCGACTTGGTCGCGCAGGCTATGAAAGTGATTCGGGGTGAGGCGGCGTTCGACAGCCTCGAGCGACTATTGCACGTCATCGACATCGGCAAGGGCCAGCAACCGAACCCCAGCACACAACACGCATTCGATGCCAGGTTCCTGAACAAGTGGACCAGCATCTACGTGAACACCATCCCGCGGCGCGACGGCAAGCCGGGCTTCGAGCCGGCGCATTTCCAGATCGAATTTAAACCTGCAATTAAGATGCAGCGGGAACGCCTTGAAGGCCTGCTCGGGCTCAAGATCGTCCCTGGATGGACCTCGGACGGCGGCAATCTCCAGTACGAAATCCCACAGCTCCACGGACGGGCAGCTTTCGATGGTGGCGTGTTCCGTTACTCGCCCCTCAAGCAGCCGCAGGAGAATTTTGAGATCGAGGTCGTCTTTACCTATCTGAATGGTCCGGATCACAATCCTTATGCAGCTACCCAACTCGTCCGCCTGCAGATCAGCCGCAACTACCTCACTCCCGAGCAGATCAAGCAACGCGACGACAAGAAGTTCGGCCACCTGCCCCAGACGGGCGAGCGCGCACCGAAGGACGGCCGCTACCTGGCCCTGTTCGCCAATGACGCACTCACGGCCTCGGTGCCACCGGAGCGCCGCACCTGTACTTACGACAAGGGGCAGTGGCTCGGACCAGTGCACCTAAATGACTCCGCCACCGGACAGACCGACGCTGTGCATGCATGGTGGCAATGGATCGGTCCCGATCCGCTGGCGGCTGAGATCGAGAAGCTGTTCCCTCGCCGGTCATGACGTTCGCCGAACGCGAGGCCCACAGGCCCAATCCAAAGATGGCAGCACCGGCTGTCGCATGCGCCCCTGGGAGGAAGACAGCTTCGCCTGCGAGGAAGTGGTCAAGCGGCTTTGGAGCGGTGATGCTGGCGGCCTGCTGCCTGAGCCCGGCTTTTGCACAAGAGCCCTTGAGTTCGCTCTTAGAGCGCGCGGTGGTGGCAGCGCTCAGGGAAAGGCAGGACATGCCCAATGAGGCGGAGAAGAAGGCCCGCTACGAGGCCTACAAGGAACGCGCGAAAGCTGCGCAAGCGGCATATGACAACTTCCGCTACACCGAGGCACAGCGTGAACTGGTCATCGAATTCATTGGCGCGGCCATGAAAGTGATTCGTGGCGAAACAGAGTTCGCGAGCCTAAAGAGGTTGTTGCCTGTGGCTCGCGTTGGAAAAGGCTGGCAACCCAATCCAAGTACGCGAAACTCATTCGATGCTCGAGTCCTGAACGAGTGGACCAGCATCTACGTCAACACCATTCCGCGCCGCGATGGAAAGCCGGGCGATGAGCCGGCGCATTTCCAGATCGAGTTCGGTCCCATTATTCATATTCAACGAGAGCGCCTCGAAAGGCTGCTCGAACTCAAGGTCGTGCATGGCTGGCGTTCGGAGGGCGGCAACCTCCAGTACGAAATGCCACAGCTCCATGGACTGCCGCCCTTCAACGGCGGCGTGTTCTATTACTCGCCGCTCAAGCAGCCGCAGGGTGATTTCGAGATTAAGGTGGTCTTCACGTACCTGAATGGTCCGGACAAGAACCCCTACACAGCGACGCGACTGAGCGACATCTCGATCAGCCGCAACTACCTCACCCCCGAGCAGATCAAGCAACGCAACGACAAGAAGCTCGGCCACCTGCCCCAGACGGGCGAGCGCGCACCGAAGGACGGCCGCTACTTGGCCCTGTTCGCCAATGACGCGCTCACTGCCTCGGTGCCACCGGAGCGCCGCACCTGCACTTATGACAAGGGACAGTGGCTCGGACCAGTGCACCTAAATGACTCCGCCACCGGACAGACCGACGCTGTGCATGCATGGTGGCAATGGATGGGTCCTGATCCGCTGGCGGCTGAGATCGAGAAGCTGTTCCCTCGCCGGTCATGACGTTCGCCGAACGCGAGGCCCACAGGCCCAACCCAAAGATGGCAGCACCGGCTGTCGCATGCGCCCCTGGGAGGAAGACAGCTTCGCGTGCGAAGAAGTGGTCAAGCGGCTTTGGAGTGGTCATGTGGGCAGCCTGCTGCCTGAGCCCGGCTTCTGCACAAGAGCCCTGGAGTTCGCCCTCAGAGCCCGCCAAGGCGGTGGCACGCCAGGAGAAGCAAAGCATGCGAACTGAGGCGGAAAAGAGGGCCGCCTCCGAAGCGTTCCAAGCGGAGTTGAAGGCAAACCAGGCCATCTACGACAGCTTCCGCTACACCGACGCGCAGCGTGAGCAGGTGATCGAGCTCATTGCGAAGGCTATGAAGGTGATTCGCGGCGAGGCCAGCTTCGACAGCCTCACACAGAGGATGCCCGTCATCTATGTCGGTAAGGGCCAGCAACCCAATCCAAGCACCCTGCATCTGCTAAATGCCAAATTCCTGAACGAGTGGACCAGCATCTACGTGAACACCATCCCGCGGCGCGACGGCAAGCCGGGCTTCGAGCCGGCGCATTTCCAAATCGAGTTCAAACCCGAAATCGACATGCAGCGCGAGCGCCTGGAGAATCTGCTCGAACTCAAGGTCGTGCATGGCTGGCGATCGGAGGGTGGCAATCTCCAATACGAGTTCCCCCAACTTCATGGGCGGAGACCTTTCAACGGCGGCGTGTTCCACTATTCACCGCTCAAGCAGCCGCAGGATGATTTCGAGATCGAGGTGGTCTTCACCTTCCTGAACGGGCCGGACAAGAATCCTTACAAGGCCACGCAGCTGAGCGATATTGCGATCAGCCGCAACTACCTCACTCCTGAGCAGATCAAGCAACGCGACGACAAGAAGCTCGGCCACCTGCCTCGGTGCCGCCGGAGCGCCGCACCTGCACTTATGACAAGAGCCAATGGGTCGGACCAGTGCATCTGAGTGACTCAACCACCGGACAGACCGACGACCTTCACTTCCAAACCGGCGGACAACGCGAAGCCGGCAGCTACCGCCTACCGCCTCGGAGCAGCGGTGCTCGCGGCCTGCTGCGGAGCCTGGCCTCAGCAGAGGCGCTGTTCGCGCGAGCTTCAGCCTTCCAGCGCCTCCAGCGGCCCGAAGAACTCGTAGCGCAGCTGCTGCTTCGGCACGCCGAGCGCGAGCCCGTGCGCGTAGACCGCCTTCATGAACGGCTTCGGGCCGAGGAAGTAGAGGTCGACGTCGCGGTCGGCGGGCAGCGCCTCGGCGAGCAGTTCGCGCGTGACGAAGCCGGTGGCGTGCGGCCGGTCGGCGGCGCGCGGCGCGTCGTACACGTAGAGCGGCTTCACGTTGCGGTGCCGCGCGGCCAGCGCGTCCACGCGGGCGCGGAAGGCATGCGCGCCGCCGTGCCGCGCGGCGTGGATGAAATGCACCGACCGGCCGGTGTGCGCCACCGATTCGAGCATGCTCATCGCGGGCGTGATGCCCACGCCGCCGGTCACGAGCACCAGCGGGCGCCCGCCCTCGGCGGGCTGCAGCACGAAGTCGCCGCAGGGCGCCTGCACCTGCAGCAGCGTGCCGACCGGTGCCGAGGCATGCAGCCAGTTCGAGGCGCGGCCGCCCTCCTCCTTCTTCACGCTGATGCGGTACCACGGCTTGCCCGGCGCATCCGACAGCGAGTAGTTGCGGCGCAGCGGCTCGCCGTCGATCTCGAGCACCAGCGTGAGGTACTGCCCGGGCGAGAACGCGAGCAGCGGTCCGCCGTCGACGGGCTCGAGGTAGAACGAGGTGATGATCTCGCTCTCGTCCTCGCGCCGCGCGACGCGGAACGCGCGCGTGCCGCGCCAGCCGCCGGGCTGCGCGGCGTTGGCGCGGTAGACCTCTTCCTCCGCGCCGATCAGCAGCGCCGCGAGCGACTGGTAGGCCTCGCCCCAGGCCGCGATGACCTCGTCGGTGGCGGCATCGCCGAGCACGTCCTTGATCGCGGCCAGCAGGCAGGCGCCGACGATCGGATAGTGCTCGGGCAGCACGCCGAGCGCGGCATGCTTCTGGATGATGCGCGGCAGCGCGCCCGCGATCGCGTCGAGCCGGTCGATGTGCTGCGCATACGCCAGCACCGCACCCGCGAGCGCGCGCGCCTGGCTGCCCTCGGCCTGGTGCGCTTCGTTGAAGAAGGCCTTCACCTCGGGGTGGCGCTCGAACATGGTCCGGTAGAAGTGGCGGGTGATCGCCTCGCCGTGCGCCTGCAGCGCGGGCACGGTGGCCTTGACGATGGCAATGGTCTGCGGATTCATGGGGGGTCCTTGGGCTGTGAATGGATGCGCCTTGCTCTTCACGTTCCGTGCCAGCCCGTGCCCCCGCGCCAAGTGCCTGCCGCCGTTGGGGATTTTTCCGGCGTGGTCAAATCCGCAACACCCCAGACGTTGTATTTATGACCACGCAAAGTGTCGAATCGACCACCGATACCCAGCGCTTCCGCGCCCTGCTGACCGCCGCGCGCGGCCTGGTGCACTGCGACGCGGCCGCGCTGCTGCGGCTCGACGGCGAGGTGCTGCGGCCCCTGGCGGTGGACGGCCTGAGCGACGAGACGCTGGGGCGCCAATTCCCGGTGGCCGCGCATCCGCGCTTCGCGCGCCTGCTCGAGAGCGAACGCGGCCTGCGCTTCGCCCACGACTGCGGCCTGCCCGATCCCTACGACGGCCTCGTAGCCGGCCAGCCCACGCTGCTGCCGGTGCACGACTGCATGGGCGCGCCGCTGCGGCTGCGCGGCCGGCTCTGGGGGCTGCTGACGCTCGACGCGCTCGACCCCGGCAGCTTCGAGGCCGTGAGCCCGCAGCAGCTCGATGCGCTGGTCGCGGTGGTCGAGACCGGCATCGAGGCCGCGCAGACGATCCAGGAGATGGCGGCGCGCGCGACGCGCGAGCAGGCGGTGGCGCAGGCGCTGCGCGCGGGCCGCGGCGCGCCGCGCGAACTGCTCGGCAGCAGCCAGGCGATGAGGCAGCTCCTGGGCGAGGTCGACACCGTGGCTGCCTCGGACCTGACCGTGCTGCTGCTCGGCCGAGACCGGCGTCGGCAAGGACCTGGTGGCGCAGCGCCTGCACGCGCGCTCGCGGCGCAGCGACCAGCCGCTGGTGCAGGTCAACTGCGCGGCGCTGCCCGAGTCGCTGGCCGACAGCGAACTCTTCGGCCACAAGCGCGGCGCCTTCACCGGCGCGGTGCAGGACCGCACCGGCAAGTTCGAGATCGCCGACGGCGGCACGCTGTTCCTCGACGAGGTCGGCGAGCTGCCGCTCGGCGTGCAGGCCAAGCTCTTGCGCGTGCTGCAGAGCGGCGAGGTGCAGCGCCCCGGCAGCGACCGCATGCTCAAGGTCGACGTGCGCGTGATCGCCGCGACCAACCGCGACCTGCCCGCGGCCATCGCGCAGGGCCGCTTCCGCGCCGACCTCTACCACCGGCTCTCGGTCTATCCGCTCGTTGTGCCGCCGCTGCGCGCGCGCGGCCGCGACGTGGTGGCGCTGGCCGGCGGCTTCCTCGAAGAGAACCAGCACCGGCTGGGCGCGCGCAACCTGCGGCTGTCGCCGGCCGCGAAGTCGGCGCTGCTCGCGCACCGCTGGCCGGGCAACGTGCGCGAACTGGAGCATGTGATCAGCCGCGCCTCGCTGCGCGCCTTCACCGAGCAGCGGCGCGGTGCGCGCTGGACCGCCATCGAGCCGCACCATCTCGCGCTCGAGGCGGCCGCGGCCGGCGCAGCCTCCGTTCCCGCGGCGCCGGCCGATGCGGCACCGGTGGCACCGGCCGCGCAGCCCGCCCTCCCCCCGCCCGGCGTCACGCTGCGCGAGGCCACGGCCGCCTTCCAGCGCGCATGGCTGGCCGACGCGCTCGCACGGCACCGCGGCCATGTGGCCAACGCGGCGCGCGAGGCCGGCATGGACCGCAGCAACTTCCACCGCATGCTGCGCAAGCTCGGCATCGCGCGCGCCGACGCGCCATAAGCCGCGCTTATGAAAATCGAACGGCCGCGCTGATTCCGCATCGGCGCGGCACTGTCGATACTTCGGCCTCCTTCAGAGAGGCACGCCCTGTTTCCCTTCCCGACTTCCGCGCCACCGGCACCATCGCTCGACGGCGAACCGCGCGCGATCGACAGCCATGCGCATGTCTTCCTCGCCGGCCTGCCCTTCGCGCCGAACGCGCGGCATGCGCCCGACTACGACGCGACGACGGCCGAGTTCCTCGGCCTGCTCGATGCGCACGGCGTCTCGCATGCGGTGCTGGTCCAGCCGAGCTTCCTGGGCACCGACAACAGCTTCATGTGCGCGGCGCTGCGCGCCCATCCGCAGCGCCTGTGCGGCGTGGCGGTGGTGGCGCCCGGCACGCCGTTCGAGTCCCTGCGCGAGCTCGCCGCCGCGGGCGTCTGCGGCCTGCGGCTCAACCTCGTGGGCCTGCCGCTGCCGGACCTGTCGCAGCCCGCGTGGCAGGCACTGCTCGCGGATGCGCGGCGTCTCGGCTGGCATGTCGAAGTGCATCGCGAATCAGGCGACCTGCCGGTGGTGGGCCAGGCCGTGCTCGATGCGGGCTGCCGGCTCGTCGTCGACCATTTCGGCCGGCCCCGCGGCGACACCGCGGCCGACGCCGGCTTCGCCTGGCTGCTGCGCGCGGCGGCGCAGGGCCGCACCTGGATCAAGCTCTCGGCCGCCTACCGCAACTGGCCCGATCCGCTGGGCGCCGAGGCCTGCCGCGCCGCGCAGTCGCTGCTCGATGCCTGCGGGCCCCAGCGGCTGCTGTGGGGCAGCGACTGGCCGCACACCCAGCACCGCGCGCTCGCGAGCTATGCGCAGTCGCGCGCCGCGCTCGACCGATGGATTCCCGACCCTGCGGCGCGGCGCCGCATCCTCGTCGACACGCCGGCCGCGCTCTTTTTCGATTCTTCCAAGGAGGCATGACACCATGAACCCAACCATCCCCCCACACATCCCGAAGGCGCGGCTGCGCACGTGGATTCCCGCGGCCCTGATCGGTGCCGCGTTCGGGCTCGCGGCCCTGAGCGCCGCGGCCCAGCCGGCCTGGCCCGCCAAGCCGGTCCGGATGGTCGTGACCTACCCGCCCGGCGGCACGGTGGATGCGGTGGCGCGCGTCATCGCGCCCAAGCTCTCGGCGCGGCTTGGCCAGCCGGTGGTGATCGACAACCGCGCGGGTGCAGGCGGCGCGATCGGCGGCGACCTCGTCGCCAAGAGCGCGGCGGACGGCTACACGATCATGCTCGACGCCTCGAACCACGCGCAGAACCCCGCGCTGCGCAGCAAGATGCCCTTCGACACCTTGCGCGATCTCGCGCCGGTCTCGCTGCTGGTGCGCGTGCCCAACGTGCTGGTCGCCAACCCGGCCGCGCCGATCGCGAGCGTGAAGGACCTCGTGGCGCAGGCCAAGGCCAGGCCCGAGCAGATCAACTACGCCTCGTCGGGCAACGGCTCGGCGCAGCACCTCGCGGCCGAACTCTTCAGCGCCATGGCCGGCGTGCGCATGACGCACGTCGCCTACAAGGGCGGCGGTCCCGCGCTGACCGACGTGATGGCGGGCCAGGTGCCGGTGTTCTTCGCGAGCCTCGCATCGAGCCTGCCCTACATCCAGAGCGGCAAGCTGCGCGCCCTCGCCGTCACCGGGAAGGCCCGCGCGCCGGTGCTGTCGCAGATCCCGACCGTGGCCGAATCGGGACTCGCGGGCTACGAGGTCTACGAATGGAACGGCGTGTTCGTGCCGGCCGGCACGCCCGCGCCCATTGCCGACCGCCTCGCCCGGGAACTCGCGGCGGTGGTGCGCGACCCGGAGGTGCGCACGCGCCTCGAAGGCATGGGCGCCGAGGTCATCGGCTCGACCCCGGCCGAGCTCGATGCCTTCCGCAAGGCGGAGATCGCCAAGTGGACGCAGGTGGCGAAGAGCAACAGGATCGAACTGGACTGATCCGCGGCGTCAGGCGTCGAGCAGGGCCGCGAACGCATCCGCGAAGGTCGGCCGCGATCTCGCGAGCCACATCGCCGACAACTCGAACGGCGGCAGGCCCGCGCCGTCGCGCACCTCGGCATAGCGCACGCCCTCGTGGCGCAGCGCGCGCACCGAACTCGGCAGCAGCGACCAGCCCAGGCCCGCGGCCACGCACGACAGCACGGTGAGCGTGCGGTTGGCGTCCTGCACGATGCGCACGTCGTGGCCCGCCGCGCGAAAGGCCGCGAGCATCTGCGTGCGCAGCGCCGCCATCTGCTCGCTCGGAAACCACACGAGCCCGTGCGCGGCGATGTCGGCGAGCGCCACGCAACCGTCGGGCGGTAGCGCGTGGCCGGCCGGCAGCGCCGCGACCAGCCGTTCCTCGCCGAGCCGCTTCTCGTGCACGCGCGCGTTCACGGCCACCGGCGGATGCAGCAGCGCGACGTCGATGCGGCCGCCTTCGAGCGCCTCGACCTGCTCGGCGTTGCTCATCTCGCGCAGCGCGATGTCGAGCTGCGGATGCGAGGCCCGCAGCCGCCGCAGCGCGCGCGGCAGCACCTCGTAGACGGCGTGGGTGACGAAGCCGATCGTCAGCCGGCCCGCGCGGCCCGCGCCCATGGCGCGGATGCGGTCCGCGGCCGCGTCGGCATGCGCGAGGCTCGCGCGCACGTCGTCGAGCACCGCGAGTCCGGCGTCCGTGAGCGCGGCGCCGCGGCGCGTGCGCATGAAGAGCTTGACGCCCATCTCGCGCTCGAGGCGGTTGAGCGTCTGCGTGAGCGCCGGCTGCGCGAGGCCGAGGGCTTCGGCCGCGCGCGTGAGGCTGCCGGCCTCGGCGATGGCCAGGACACAGCGCATCTGCCGGGTTTCCATGCGGCATTCTAGGGACGGGGTGCGCGCGTCCCGGCTGCCATTACAGTCCGGGCACGCGCGCCGGCACACCGGCCGCCGCGCACCGATGCGAACGGAAGGCCAATGAAGATCGAACACCGGACGACGACCACGACCGCCCGGCCGGCATGGACTCGCTGATCGCCGCTTCCGCGCGCGCGCTGGCGGCGGGCGATGCGCTCGGCGCGCTCAAGCGCGTGGCGCTGCGCGACGATCCGCCGGCGCTCGCGCTGCGCGGCATCGCGATGGCGCAGCTCGGGGAGCTGTCGCGCGCCCGCGAGCTGCTGCGGCGTGCCGCGCGCGGCTTCGGCAGTCACGAGGAACTCGCACGCGCCCGCTGCGTGGTGGCCGAGGCCGAGGTGGCGCTGGCCACGCGCGACATCGGCGATTCGCCGCGCGCGCTCGCGCTCGCCGCGGCCACGCTGGAGGCCCATGGCGACCCGGCCAATGCGCTGCAGGCGCGGCTGATCGCGGCGCGCCGCCTGTTGCTGCTCGGGCGGCTCGACCAGGCCCGCTCCGCGCTCGCGCGGCTCGACGGGGCGAGCGGCCTCTCCGCCTCGCTCGCGGCGGTGGTCGCGCTGGCGCAGGCCGAGCTGGCGCTGCGCTCGCTGCAGGTGGATGCGGCAGAGGCGGCGCTGCTGCGCGCGCACGATGCGGCCGAGCGTTCGCGCGTGCCGGCGCTGCGTGCCGAGGTGGCCGAAGCGCGGACGGCGCTCGCACGGCCCGCCGCGCGCCGCCGGATGGCGGGCGCCGAACAGGCGCTGCGCCTCGACGAGGTCGCGGCGCTCCTCGCCTCGGACGCGCTCGTGGTCGATGCCTGCCGCCGCGGCGTGGGCGTCGGCGGCACATGGCGTCCGCTCGCGCGCCGGCCGGTGCTGTTCACGCTGGTGCGTGCGCTGGCCGAAGCCTGGCCCGGCGACGTCGACCGCGAGGCGCTGATCGCCGGCGCCTTCCGCACGCAGCGCCCCGACGAGACGCATCGCGCGCGGCTGCGCGTCGAGATCGGGCGGCTGCGCGCGCTCGTCGCGTCGATGGCCGCCATCGAGGCGACCGCGCGCGGCTTCGTGCTGCGGCCGCACGACGATCGGCCGGTGGCGGTGCTCGCGCCGCCGATCGACGGCGATCAGGGCGCGCTGGTGGCGCTGCTGTCCGACGGCGCGCCGTGGTCGACCTCGGCGCTCGCGCTGGCGCTCGGCGCCAGCCAGCGCACGGTGCAGCGCGCGCTGGCCGAACTCGAGGCCGAGGCGCGGGTGCGCGCCATCGGCCAGGCGCGTTCGCGCCGCTGGCTGGCACCGCCGCTCGGGGGATTCACGACGATCTTGTTACTCCCCGCGGCGCTGCCGATTGAATAGAGTGACTCCCATGCGCCGGTCCGAGGCGCGCCACCAGGAGCCACGATGAGCAGCAGCAAGACCACGACAGCGAACAGCAGCGACACCGCCCGCGCCACGACGCGACCCGCCGAGATCGTGCGCGAGTACGGGCCCTTCGAAGGCGCCACCTCCGTGGGCGGCGTGACGCACGACGGCCGGCGCGTGTGGGCCGCGGGCGGCGCGAAGCTGCTGGCCTTCGATCCCGCGAGCGGCGAGCCCGAGCGGGTGTTCGAGCGCGCCGCGGACGCCGGCACCGCCTTCGACGGCACGCACCTCTACCAGATCGCCGAGGCGCGCATCGACAAGATCGATCCGGCCACCGGCCAGGTGCTGGCCTCGATCCCCTCGCCCGGCGGCGGCAGCGATTCGGGGCTCACCTGGGCCGAGGGCAGCCTCTGGGTCGGTCAATACCGCGACCGCAAGATCCACCAGATCGATCCGGCCACGGGGGCGATCCGCCGCACCATCGAATGCACCCGCTTCGTCACCGGCGTCACCTGGGTCGACGGCGAGCTGTGGCACGGCACCTGGGAAGGCGACGAAAGCGACCTGCGCCGCATCGATCCGCAGAGCGGCGCCCTGCTCGAGCGGCTCGAGATGCCGCGCGACGTCGGCGTGAGCGGGCTCGAGTCCGACGGCGCCGACCTCTTCTACTGCGGCGGTGGCGGCAGCGGCAAGGTCCGCGCCGTGCGCCGGCCGCGCGCCGCGCGCGCCTGAGGGCGCTCGGCCCTCGGGCAGCGGAGGCCGCACGGCCTGCCTGCCGCCCCTTCTCGACTTTCGGTTTCTCGACGAGCGCGCCGGCCGCCGGCGGGTCGCGCCGCGCCTTTCTTCACCCGCCATCCATCCAAGGAGCACACCACCATGCACAGCGAAGTCATCTCCGGCACCGCCATCGCCAACCATCCCGTCGTCACCGGCGAGCAGTGGCTGGCCGAGCGCAAGAAGCTCATGGCGCGCGAGCGCGAACTCACCCACCTGCGCGACCAGATCGCGCGCGAGCGCCGCGCGCTGCCGTGGAAGCGCGTCGAGAAGGCCTACGTCTTCGACACGCCCGAGGGCCCGCGCCGCCTCGCGGACCTGTTCGAGGGCCGGCGCCAGCTGCTGGTGCAGCACTTCATGCTCGGCCCGGGCTGGGCGCAGGGTTGCCCGAGCTGCTCCTTCATGGCCGACCACACCGACGGCATGAACGTGCATCTCGCGCAGCGCGACATCAGCTTCGTGGCGATCTCGCGCGCGCCGCTGGCCGAGATCGCGCGCTTCCGCGAGCGCATGGGCTGGCAGTTCAAGTGGGTGTCGTCGTACGGCAGCGACTTCAACCACGACTTCCACGTGAGCTTCACGCCCGAGGAGATGGACAAGGGCGAGGTCTACTACAACTACGCCGTGCGGCCCTTCCCCGCGGAGGAGGCGCCGGGCCTCAGCGTGTTCTACCGCGACGACGCGGGCGAGGTCTTCCACACCTACTC
Source organism: Variovorax sp. TBS-050B (assembly GCF_029893635.1). NCBI lineage: Bacteria > Pseudomonadati > Pseudomonadota > Betaproteobacteria > Burkholderiales > Comamonadaceae > Variovorax > Variovorax sp. TBS-050B. The sequence continues at coordinate 410,652 of NZ_JARXYR010000001.1, forward strand.
GACCTACGAGCGGGGCGTGGAAGTGATGATGGGCGCCTACCAGATGATGGACCTCACGCCCAAGGGCCGCGACGAGCGCGACGTGCCCTACAAGATGGAGTGGGTGCGGCACCACGACCGCTACGAGCCCGCCCCCGCGTCCGTCGCCACACCCGCCGCCGCGCCCTGCTGCGCCGCGCACGCCTGAGCGGCGCCTGCACCATGGCGAGCCTCTGGCCGTGGCTGGCGGTGGCGGGCATCGGCGCGCTGCACGGGCTCCATCCCGCCAGCGGCTGGATGCTCGCGGCCGCCTGGGGCGTGCGTGCGCGCGACCGCGGGCAGGCGCTGCGGGCGCTGGTGCCGATCGCGCTCGGGCATGCCGCGTCGGTGGCGCTGGTCGCCGCGGCGGTGGCCTTCGGCGTGTCGCTGGACCGCACCATGGTGCAGTGGTTCGCCGGCGCGCTGTGCGTGCTGGCGGCGCTGCTTCATCTGTGGCGCCGCACGCCGACGGCGGCACGCGTGCCGGCCGGACACGCGGGGCTCGCGCTCGGGTCCTTCGTGATGGCGACCGCCCATGGCGCCGGGCTGATGCTGGTGCCGGCGCTGGTGCCGCTGTGCATGGGCGCTGCGGGCGGCGGCACCGTCGGCTCGCTGGGACTTGCGTTGGCGGCGGTCGCTGTCCATACCGCGGCGATGCTCGCCGTCACCGGCCTCGTCGCGGCGGGCGTCTGCCGCGGGTTCGCCTTCGGCAGCCGCTGGTGGGCGGGCTGCGGCGGCGGCATCAACCCGCCGGCTGCAGGCGCGCGGCGCCCTGCGGCGCCGTCCGCGGAAAGCTGAGCGCGATGGCGACCGCGCCGAGCCCGACGGCCATCGATCCGAGGTACATCCAGGTGTAGCTGCCGTAGCGGTCGAACAGCCATCCGCCGAGCACCGGGCCGAGCGCCATGCCCAGGCTCGACAGCATGGTCGCGGCGCCCAGCACCGTGCCGAGGATGCGCGGCCCGAAGTAGTCCCGCGCCAGCACCGCATAGAGCGGCATCACGCCGCCGTAGGCCATGCCAAAGACGATCGCCACCGCGTAGAAGCCGCCGAGCCGGTTGACGAGCAGGTAGCTCGCGGCCGCGAAGGCCTGGATCAGCAGCCCGGCCACGAGCACGCGCTTGGCGCCGAGCCGGTCGGCCAGCACGCCGAAGACCAGCCGCCCGCCGAGCCCGGCCGCCCCTTCCATGCTGTAGATCGTGACCGCCGCGAAGGTCGGCAGGCCGCAGCCGATCGCATAGCTCACGGTGTGGAAGATCGGCCCCGAATGCGCCGCGCAGCAGGCGAAGAAGGTGATGCCGAGCACGAGGAAGGCGCGCGAACGCAGGGCTTGCCCGACAGGCATGGCGGGACCTTCGGCCGGACCGCCCGCCGCGGCCGCCGCGCCGCTGCCAGGCGCCGCGCGGATGAACCACACCGCGGGCAGCAGCAGCACCCAGGCACCGATGCCGATGATCAGCTGCGCCATGCGCCAGTCGTAGCGGGTGACCAGCCAGGCCGCGAGCGGCGCGATGGTCATCGGCGCCACGCCCATGCCGGCCGAGACCAGCGAGACCGCAAGGCTGCGGTGCCGGTCGAACCAGGAGGCGGTGGTCGAGATCACGGGCGCGAAGAAGCTGCCCGCCGCGACGCCCATGAGCACGCCGAACAGCAGCTGGAACGCGAGCAGCGAACTGGCGCGGCTCGCCAGCACCGTCGCGAGCCCGAGCAGCACCGTGCCCGCGAGCACCACCACGCGCGGCCCGTAGCGGTCGCTCAGCGCGCCCCAGCCGAAGCCGGCCACGCCCATGCTCAGGAAGGCAAAGGTCATGGCGCTGGAGATGCCCGCGCGCGACCAGCCGGTCGCGGCGCTCATGGGCTCCAGGAAGACCGCCAGCGAGAACACCACGCCGATCGCGACGCAGGTCATCAGCGCGCCCGCGGCGACGATGGACCAGTTGGAATCGATGCCGGCGGGCAGAGGCCGGGCGGATGCGGAAGGGTTCATGGCGCGCGTCCCGAAGTCGTTGAACAAAGTGAACTGCTTGGTTGACTATAGACGCATTTCGCGCCCGGCGCATCCCCCGCCCCGGCGGCCGGCGCTCAGGCGGCCGGCTGCTGCGCCAGCTTCCACTCGCGCGGCGAATGGCCGCTCTGCGCCTTGAAGGCGCGCGACAGCGCGGCCTCGCTGCCGTAGCCCACTTCCTGCGCGATGAGCTTGAGCGGGCGTCCGGCGCGCAGCGCGCGCTGCGCGAGACCCACGCGCCACTGCTGCAGGTAGGTGCCCGGCGTGCAGCCCACGGCATCGCGGAACTGCATCGCGAAGACGCTGCGCGACATGCCCGCCTCGCCGGCCAGGGCGTCGAGCGTCCAGTCGTGCGCCGGCCGCTCGTGCATGGCGACGACCGCATGGCGCAGCCGCGGATGCGCGAGCCCGGCGAGCATGCCCGAGCGGGTCTGCCCGCGCTCCATCAGGTGACGTAGCACCTGGATCAGCACCACCTCGAACAGCCGGTTCAGCAGCGCCTGCCGGCCGCAGCGCTGCTCGAAGGCTTCCTCGAACAGCAGCGCCAGGATGCCGTGCGCGCCGTCGATCTCGTCGAGCGGCACGCAGACGAAGGGCGGCAGCGCGGCGGCGATGGGATTGGCCGCCCCGCCCTCGAAATGCAGGTTGGCGCAGGCGAAATCGGCGCCCTGCGCCGGGTCGGTGATGAAGCGGTGCGCCATCGGCCGCGGATACAGCAGCAGGCTCGGGCGGGTGATGCGCAGCACTTCGGCCCCGCCGTGGCTCACGCCCGCCTCGCCGCGGCGCACGAGGTGCAGCTGGCCGGTCCCGCCGCTGCCGTCCAGGTCGTTGATGCCGCACAGCGCACCCGCATGGAACATCCGCGCGGTGACGGAGAAGTGCGCCAGCAAGGCTTCGAGCCGATCGGTCATGAATACTCCAAGTCAAGTTTGGCGGACGTTTTATCACCAATCGTTTTGCCAGACGCCTAAAGTTCGTTCTGTCGCTTCCGACGCCAATATTCAAAAGGAAAGAAACCATGAACGCAGTGACCCGCCTCTTCACCGTCGCCGCCCTCGCGCTGGCCGCCAACGCCGCCTTCGCCGCCGACAAGACGCCCGTGCGCCAGCCGGCGCCTGCCGTCGCCAAGAGCGCGAGCTACATCACTACCCGCGACGGCGTGCAGCTCTACTACAAGGACTGGGGCCCGCGCAACGGCCCGGTGGTCACGTTCAGCCACGGCTGGCCGCTGAGTTCGGACAGCTGGGAGTCGCAGATGATCTTCCTGGCCTCGAAGGGCTACCGCGTGGTTGCGCATGACCGCCGCGGCCACGGCCGTTCGAGCCAGCCGTGGGACGGCAACGACATGGACCACTATGCCGACGACCTCGCGACCGTGATCGAAACGCTCGGGCTCAAGGACGTGACGCTGGTCGGCTTCTCCACCGGCGGCGGCGAGGTGGCGCGCTACATCGGCCGCCACGGAACGAGCCGCGTGAAGAAGGCCGCGCTCGTGAGTGCCGTGCCGCCGCAGATGCTCAAGACCGAGAAGAACCCGGGCGGCCTGCCGATCGAGGTGTTCGACGGCATCCGCAAGGCCGAGCTGGAGAACCGTTCGCAGCTCTACCTCGACATCGCCTCGGGTCCGTTCTTCGGCTTCAACCGGCCGGGCGCGAAGGTCTCGCAGGGCTCGATCCAGTCGTTCTGGGCCCAGGGCATGCAGGGCGGTCACAAGAACACCTACGACTCGATCGCGGCGTTCTCGGCCACCGACTTCACCGAGGACCTGAAGCGCTTCGACGTGCCGACGCTCGTGATCCACGGCGACGACGACCAGATCGTGCCGATCGACGCATCGGGCCGCGCCTCGGCCAGGCTCATCAAGAACGCCAAGCTGATCGTCTATGCGGGCGCGCCGCACGGGCTCGCCGACACGCACAAGGACCGGCTCAACAACGACCTGTTGAACTTCATCAAGGAGTAGCAGCTGCGCGCCGGGGCGGCCGGCAGGGCCGCCCCGGCGCTTCCGCTTCAGGCGCCGTGGCGGAACAGCACGTAGGCGTTGAACAGGTACGCGCCCGCGAGCGCGAGGCCGCTCCAGCTCGCCAGCCGCAGCACGCGGCCTGCCGGCCGGGTGTGCAGCGCGATCACCACCACGCCGCTCATGGCCGCGGCCGACATCACCGAGACCAGATGGATCGGCGAGACCGCCGCCAGGATCGGGTCCCGCGCGTAGAAGATGTCGTCGATCGCGAGGATCGCCACATTGAACAGGTTGCTGCCCAGCAGGTTGGCCACGGCCATGTCGATGGCGCCCAGGCGCAGCGCCGACAGCGTCACCACCAGTTCCGGCATCGATGTCACGAAGGCCACCAGGAGCGTGCCGACGAAGCTCCGGCTCCATTGCATCGACGTCGCGAGCTCGGTGGCGATGAACGGCAGCCAGATGCCGGCCGCCACCACCACGGCCGCTGCCGCGAGACAGCGCAGCGCCGCCTGGCGCAGCGACATGTCGGGGTAGCGGCTGACGGTGCGCCCGGCCTCCACCGCGAGCCGTGCGCGTTCGTGCGCGAAGGTGCTGCGCACGGCGAGCAGGTAGAGCAGCAGCAGGGCCGGCGTGTACCAGCCCACGTGCCCGAGCGCCTGCGCGAGCGGAAACTGCACGATCGCCAGGCCCAGCCCGGCCAGGCCCAGCATGACGATGCCGAACGCCGCCAGTCCCACGTGCTCCAGTCCCGCGCGCTGGAACAGCGGCTCGTCGCGCTTGAGCAGGTCCAGCACGGCCAGGTACGAGAGGTTGAGCACGCAGGCGCCGAGCACGTTGCCGACGGCGACGTCGGGTGCGCCGGCGAGCGTGACCGAACTGATGCCGGTGGTCAGCTCGGGCAGCGAGGTGACGGTGGCGAGCAGCACCAATCCGATCCAGGCGCCCGAGCATCCGGTCTTGTCGGCGATCACGTCGGCATAGCGCGTCAGCAGCGTGCCCGCCACCGCGATCATGCCGCCGCACAGGACGAGGCTGGCCCAGATCAGCCCGAGGTCGCTCACGGCGCCCATGTCGTGTCCTCCCGCCTCATGCTGCGTGCCTCGTCGACACGAGCACGTCCGCGCTGCCTTCGGCCAGGACGTGCCTGGTGACGCTGCCGAGCAGCAGGTCTTCGGCCGCCGAACGGCCGTGCTTGCCGAGCACGACCAGGTCGCAGTCGTGGCGCTGCTCCTGCTCGACCAGGCACTGCGAAGGGTCGCCCTCCACCACGCAGGGCGCCCACCCGCCCGGCTGCAGGCCGGCACTTTCCGCCAGTGTCTGCAACTGCCGCGCTGCCTCGGCACGCGTATGGCAGCGATACTGCGCGAAGGTACCGGCGTCGACACCGGCGAAGCGGAGTTTTTCCTCGAAAGGTACCTGCCATGCGTGGAAGAGCAGCAGCCGGGCACGCGGCGCGGTCGCCCGTGCCGCGGCCACGGCGTGGATCGACCAGGGGGAGAAATCGACTGCGCACAGCACGCTCTGGTAATTTGCATGCGCGGCCTGGCGCACCAACAGCACCGGGCGGGTCGTGCGCCGCAGCAACCGCTCCGAGGTGGTGCCCGGCACGAGGTGCCGCAGGAACCCTTCCCCGCGCGCGCCCAGCACCAGAAGCGCCGAATCGCGGGCGTCGGCTGCGCGGCCGATCTCGTCGAGCACGTTGCCGCTGGCGCACAGCACCTCCACTGGCACGTGTGGGCCTTCCTGCTGGCGCAGGCCGGCGGCCAGCATGTTCAGCTGCCGCAGCGATTGACGCTCCACGTCGGCCACCGCGGCATCGCCGAGCCATCGACGCAGCGAATCGATCGGATCGGCCGGCAGCACGTGCATCAGCGTGAGCGCCCTGCCCGCCTCGTGGGCCACGCGTGCGGCGCGCCCGGCTGCATGCCGCGCCGGCGCGGACAGGTCGGTGGCCGCCAGGATCGAGGCTGCGTGGTTCATGTCGAGCTGGCCTGTCCGTCGCGCCGTCCACCCGCGGATGCGGCGCCTTCCGCATGATCCGCGGCGGCAGTGGCGCCGCGCCGGCGGATCCACTTCTCGAGCTCGACCGCCGCGAAGACCAGGGCGGCGCATGCCATGCACAGCGCGAACTCGCCTACCGAGAGGGCCTCGGTGTGGAACAGGGGCTGCAGCGCGGGCACGTAGATCACCGCGAGCTGAAGCGCGAAGGTCGAGAGGACGGCTCCTGCCAGCGGAAGGTTGCTTCGCAGGCCCTGCGTGAAGAGCGAATCGACTTCCGAGCGGATGGCCAGCACATGCGCCATCTGCGACAGCGTGAGCACCGTGAACACCATGGTCTGCCAGTGCATCCCGGTCTTCAGCGCCAGGGCCTGCACGCCGAGGCACAGCCCGGCGATCAGCAGCCCGACCCACAGCGTGTGCTGCCACAGCCCGCCCGCGAACACGCTCTCGCCGGGGGCGCGCGGCGGCCGACGCATGATGCCTCGTTCGGCAGGCTCGGCGGCCAGCGCCAGGCCCGGCAGGCCGTCGGTCACCAGGTTCACCCAGAGGATGTGCAGCGGCAGCAGCGGAATCGGCATGCCCATCAGCGGCGCGAGGAAGAGCGTCCAGATCTCGCCGGAGTTTCCGGTCATCGCATAGCGCACGAACTTGCGGATGTTGTCGAAGATGCGCCGGCCCTCGCGCACCGCTGCCACGATGCTCGCGAAGTTGTCGTCCAGCAGCACGAGGCTCGCTGCCTCGCGGGCCACGTCGGTCCCGCCCAGGCCCATGGCCACGCCGATGTCGGCCTGCCTGAGCGCCGGCGCGTCGTTGACGCCGTCGCCGGTCATCGCGACGAAACGCCCAAGGGACTGCAGCGCCTGCACGATGCGGATCTTCTGCGCCGGATCGACCCGCGCGTACACGCGCACGTCCTGCACCGCGCGGCGCAGCGCGTCGTCGTCCATCGCCGAGAGCGCACTGCCGGTGAGCACGACGGCGCCCGTGTCCGCGATGCCGAGTTCGCGTGCAATCGCCAAGGCCGTGGCCGGATGGTCGCCGGTGATCATCACCGGCGTGATCCCCGCGCTGCGGCAGTCCGCCACCGCGGCCCTGGCCTGCGGCCGCGGAGGATCGGCGAGGCCGACCAGCCCGAGCAGGACCAGGCCGGACTCCACTGCGTCCGCGGTATCCGCGGCCGGATCGTCGGCGCAGGCACGGCGCGCCAGCGCGAGCACGCGCAGGCCCTCCGCAGCCATCGCCGCCGCGGTCGCCAGCGCTTGGGCCGTGTCGAGCGTGCCGTCGCCCTCGGCCGAGGCTGCGCGGATGCAGCGCGGCAGGACCGATTCGGGCGCGCCCTTGGTCACCAGGGTCCATCCAGCTTCGTCGCGGTGCAGCGTGCTCATGCGCTTGCGCTCGGCGTCGAAAGGCCACTCGTGCCGCCGCGGATGGGCCGAACGCACGGCCGCCGCGTCGAAACCCGCGGCCTGGGCCGCCTCGGCGAGCGCGGTCTCCGTGGGGTCGCCGACCCACCGGCCTTCGGCGTCGAGGCTCGCGTCGGTGCACAGCAGCGCCGCGCGCCACACCGCGTCTTGCGAGCCGCCGGCGGGCAGATCCACGCGCTGGACCTGCATGCGGTTCTGCGTCAGCGTGCCGGTCTTGTCGGAGCAGATCACGCTGACCGAGCCGAGCGTCTCCACCGACGGCAGCCGGCGGACGAGCGCGTTCACCTTCACCATGCGGCGCGCACCCAGCGCGAGCAGCACGGTGACCACCGCGGGCAGCGCTTCAGGGATCGCGGCCACCGCCAGGCTGATGGCGGTGAGGGCCATGAGAAGCAGCGGCTCGCCCCGCAACACGCCGATGCCGAAGATCAGCGCGCAGATGAACAGGACCACCAGCGACAGCCGCTTGCCGAACGACGCGAGCCGCAGCTGCAGCGGGGTGCTGCGCTCCGCGGTGTCGCGCAGCAGTCCGGCCACCCGGCCCAGCTCCGTGCCGGGCCCGATGGCGGTCACCAGGCCTTCGGCGCGGCCATGGGTGACCAGCGTGCCCTTGAATGCCATGTTGAAGCGATCGCCCAGCGCGTGATCGCCCTCGGGCAGATGGGCGGTGTGCTTCTCGACCGTGACCGATTCGCCGGTCAGCGTCGATTCATCGATGCGCAACTGGGCCGCGTGGTTCAGCCGGAGATCGGCCGGCACCAGATTACCTGCCTCGAGCAGCACCACGTCGCCGGGCACCAGCTGGCTGGTCTCGAGCACCTGGGCCCGGCCCTCGCGGCGCACGGTCGCATGCGGGCTCGCAAGGCGCTTGAGCGCCTCCAGGGCGCGCTCCGCCCGCCACTCCTGGACAAGGCCGATCGCGGCGTTGAGCAGCACGATCACGGCGATCGCCACCGTGTCCGCCACGTCGCCGATGAAGCCCGACAGCAGTGCCGCCGCGATCAGCACCAGCACCATGAAGTCGCGGAACTGGTCGGCGATGCGGCGCAGCAGGCTTCGGGGCGGCGGTTCGGGCAGGCTGTTGTGGCCGAACTGCGCACGGTGTTCGCGCACCCTGTCGGCGTTCAGGCCCTCGCGAGGGTCCACGCCGAGGCGGGCCGCCAGGGATTCGGCGGGATGCAGGTGCGCATCGCGGATGGCGGCGCCCGGAGCGGCTGGATCGTTCATCCCCCGATCGTGCGTGCCGCGATCGGCCGGCGCCTTGCGCTAGCGCAAGCTCGCTCAGGCGGCGCGCTGCAGCCGCAGGGCGGCGATGGTCCTACCACTTCACCCGCATGCCCAACGATCCGTTGACCGAGCTTCCGACCCTGGCCTTGCCGCCCGAGGCCCAGCGCCCGCCGATCTCGCCGTAGAGGCTGGTCGTCGGCCCGAGTGCCAGCGTGAAGCCGCCCGCGAGCTCGGTGCTCGTGCCGCCCGTGGGCGCGACGATGTCGGTGCTCGTGGCGCCGTTCACGAAACGCGCGAGGTCCATGCCGCTGGAGCTGCGATAGACATTGACGCGGCCATAGGGCTGTAGCGTGCCGAGGCCGGTCGCGATCTCGCCCTTCACGCGCAGGCCCGCGCGCGCGATCCAGCCGCTGTCCGCGCGCGGCTGCACCACCGCTCCCGCGATGGCCGTGTTGTCGAGGTCCATGTGCTGGTGGATCAATTGCAGCTGCGGCTCGATCTGCCAGCCGCCCGCGCCGAGCGCGAAGGCCTGGCCAATTTCCAGCGAGCCGAGCAGGCTGTGGCCCTTGACCGTGCTGCCGGCACCGAACATGGTCTCGGCCGTGGCGCGGTGGCGGCCCGACTGCACGACCGCATCGGCGTAGAAGCCGCTGTCGCTCGTGAACGTGCCGTAGACGCCGAGGTACTGGCTGCGCAGGTCGTTGCGGCCGACCGAAAGATTCTGCAGGCCGCTTGCGAAGCCGCGCACGTGCGCATCGCCGTCGATCTGGCCGACGTAGAGGCCGGCGCGCCAGTTCGGCGCGGCGAAGAGGTCGGTGCCGGCCTGTACGCCCGTGAGGCGGCCGCTGCTGGTGGGGGAGACGGTGCCGCCCTGCCGGATGTCGAGGTCGGTGGAGAGCACGCGCGCCCACGCGCGGCGCGCGCCGCGGGCATCGCCCTTCGCATCGTCGTCGCCGACGCGTCGGCGCAGGTCGCCGAGCATGGCAAGGCTGCCCTCGCGCAGCTGGCTCGGCAAGGCGGCGTGGAGCGAGGCTTCGGCGCGGTAGGCGGGCACGACGAGGGGCGGCGGTGCCGGTGCCGGCGCTGGTGCGGGTTCGGCAGGGTTGGTGGGAGGAATCGCCGGCGGGACCACCACCGCCGTCGAGCGCAGGTACCAGTTCTCGCCTGCGCCGCTCGCATCGGCCGCATGCAGGCGGTATTCGTAGGCGCCTGCATCGACATGGCCGCCCGCAAGCGCGAAGGCGTCCTTGCTGGTCTGTGCCGTCGTGGTCGCGCCGTTCTGCGCGGTCACGACTTCGATGCCGTTGCCGCTCGTGAGCGCGCCCAGGCCGCCGAGGTTGGCGATCTGCACGGTGGTGCGCCCGCTCGCCGTGCCGCCGTCGATCACGAGGCGGTCCGAGGTGCCACCCTCGCCGAGCACGGTGCCCAGGCGCAGCACGCCGTGGCTGCCGACGTAGTTGCCGCGCACCGTGAGCGTGGTGCCCGGCGTGGCGCCCGCGAGCGAGACGGTGCCGCTGTTGGCGAGCGAGGCGACCGTTTGGCTGAAGCCCGCGAGATCGAGCGTCGCACCGGCAGCCACGTTGTGGGCCGAAGCCGCGCTGAAGCTGTTGACCGCACCCGCACGCAAGATGCCCTGCGCCACATCGGTCGCGCCGGTGTAGGTGTTGGCGCCCGAGAGCGTGAGCGTGCCCGTGCCCTGCTTGGTGATGAAGCCACCGCCGCTGATCGCGCCGGCCAGGGTGGCGCCGAAGGCGCCGGTGTCGATCACCGGATCGTTGCTGCCGGTGAGTTCGATCGCGTTGGCGATGGTGAGGCCGTCGGCGCTAAAGCCCAGCGTGGTGCCGTCGTCCATCGCGAGCGCGCCGGTGCCGAGCGCCTGGTCGTGGCCGAGGTTGAGGCGGCCCTGCTTGAGCGCGGTGCCGCCGGTGTAGGTATTGGCGCCGGAGAGCGTGAGGCTGCCGCTGCCCGTCTTCGTCAGCCGCCCGCCGGTGCCGAGGAAGTCGCGGATCACGCCGCTGAGCGTGAACGCCACCTCGGTGTCGACCGTGAGATGGGCGTTCCAATTGCGGTTGATGTCGATGTTGTTCGCCAGCGTGAGGTCGCGGTTGGCGCCGAGCACCGAATTCGGCGAGCCCACGGTGAGCCGGCTGTCGCCCAGCGCCCGGCTGTTGCCGACCACCAGGCGCGCATCGCCGAGCAGCGTGGCGCCGCCCACGCCTCCGAAGTTGTACGTGTTGGCCGCGTTCAGCACCAGGGTGCCGCCGCTGATCGCCACGCCGGTCCCGCGCCCGGTGATCGAGCCGTTGAGCGTGAGCGCGCCGGTGCCCGTCTTCGTCAGCAGGCCGATGCCGGTGAAGTCGCCGTCGAAGGCCGTGGCGGTCGCCTGGTTCACCGTCAGCGCACCGTTGGTGCCGAAATCGATCGTGCCGCCCGTGCCCTGCAACGCCGACACGGTCTGGGCGTGTCCGTCCATGGCCAGCGAGGCGCCCGCATCGACGCTCAGGCTGCCGCTGCCCAGCGCATTCGCGGTGGCGAGGCGCAGCGTCCCCGCGCGCACGAAGGTTCCGCCGCCGTAGGTGTTGTTCGGCGCGGCCATCACCAGCGTGCCCGCGCCTTCCTTGATCAACGCCGCGGCGGCGCCCGACACGGCGCCGCTGAGGCCGAGCACCCCCGCCGCGCCGGTGTCGATCGTGAGATTTCCGTCCGGCGCGATCGGGCCGCCGAGCGCCCACATCGCGCCTTCGCCGGTCTCGATGCGCGAGAAGCCGGTGAAGCTGCTGCCTTCGGCGCCCGAGCCGGTCAGTGCGAGCGTGTTGTTCGCGCCGCTCGCGACGACGTTGCCGAGCAGCACGGAGCCGACGGCGAGTTCGAGCCGGTTGTCGCCGCCGTACAGCTCGATCGCGTTGGCCCGCACGCGCTGCGCCGCATCCGGGTGGCCCGAGAGACCGCCCGCGATGACCCCGCGGTTGATGATGCGCACACGCGTGCCCACGATGCCCACGCCGCCTGCGGCGCCGCTGCCGTCCGTGGGCGCGGGCACCGCGCTGGTGCCGTGCAGGCCGCCGTTGCCGCCCGCGATCCCGCCCTCGTTGACGATGAGCAGATCGCTGCCGAGCACGCCCACGCCGCCCTCGCCGCCCAGGCCCGGCGCCGTGGGAACGACGTCCAGCGTGCGCCAGGAGCTCCCGCCGTCGCCCCCCGCACCGGCGTCGATGATGCCCCGGTTCCAGAGCGAGCCGCCGTCGCGCTGCACCACGCCCCAGCCGCCATCGCCGCCGTGGCCGCCGCCGTAGGTGGCCATGCCGCCCTTGCCGCCCGCGCCGCCTTGGCTCTGCCCGGAGATGATCGTCACGCCGGCGCCCCTCACCAGCACTCCGCCGCCGCCCTGCCCGCCGCCGCCGCCGTAGACGTTGCCGTCGCCCCCGGTGCCGCCCTTGCCGCCGAGCGCATTCGCGGCGACTTCGCCGTCGGTGGCGAGCACATGGCCGAAGGCCCCGCCGCCGCCACCGCCGCCGCCGCCGCCGCAATTGCACGGGCCGCCGAAACCGCCGCCGCCGGCACCGCCGTCGCGCTGCCCCGGGGCGGCCGCGCCGGCCATGCCGCCCGCGCCGCCTTCCTCGTTGACGTACTGGGTGTCGCCCCCGCGGCCACCGCTGCCGCCTTCGCCCGTGACCAGGCTGACGCCGCCCCCGCCGCCGCCCGTGCCGCCATAGAAGCGCCACTGGCCGGCTCCGCCGTCCGGATGATCCGACGTGCCGCCCGCGCCGCCCACCGCCCCGTTCGACCCTGGAAAGCCCGGCACGCCGGGCCCGCCGTCGCCCCCGGCAGCCTGGCCGGGCAGGGCTTGAAGCGCGAGCACAGCCGCCGCGGCCAGGACCAGTGCGCGCGACGCAGTGGCACCCCCGCTGCTTGCGCCGCGCGAGCGCGCGAGTTCCGACACGGCCACCCAGGCGTTCAGGGTCGGGTTCCAGAGGGTTCGATGGATGATGTTCATGCGGCGCCAGTGTCTTTAGAAACACTCGGAAACATTTGATCGTTCGTCCGATCACGCGGCGGCCGGCGAAAATCCAGTTTTATGGAATCAATTCCATTAAACTGACGGAATGGACATCAACACCCGCATCGCCCGGCGCCTGCGCGAACTGCGCAGCGCCCGCGGCTACTCGCTCGAAACGCTCGCGGAGCGCAGCGGCGTGAGCCGCTCCAACATTTCGCTGATCGAGCGCGCGCAGAGCAGCCCTACCGCCGCCGTGCTCGACAAGCTGGCCATCGGACTCAGCGTGGCGCTCGCCGCCTTCTTCGAGGACACCGCGGACGGCAGCGACGGCACGCCGCCCTCGCCGCTGATCCGCCTCGCCGACCAGCCCTTGTGGCAGGACCCCGCCTCCGGCTACGTGCGCCGCCGCCTGTCGCCGCCCGCGCCCTCGCCGCTGCAACTCGTGGAGGTGCTGTTTCCGCCCGGCCAGCGCATCGCCCTGGACTCCGCGGTGCACGACGCCGAGATCCACCAGCAGATCTGGGTCATCGAAGGGCAGATGGCGCTGACCGTGGGCGACACGCCCTGGCTGCTGGCGACCGGCGACTGCCTGTGCATGCAGCTCAACCAGCCCATCGTGTTCCACAACCCCGGCCCCGCGACCGCGCGCTACCTGGTCGCACTCACCAACCCGGCCGCACCGCCCGCCCGTATTGCATTCCCAACCCTGCCCGCGAGGAAAAATCCATGACCGCTGCCGCCCCGGCCCCATTCACCATCCGCCGCCTCGGCGCCAACGAGGCCGCCGCCAGCATCGAGGCGCTGGCCGACGTGCTGATCGACTGCGTCGAGGGCGGCGCGTCCGTCAGCTTCATGGGCCCGCTGCCGCGCGAGAAGGCCCTCGGCTTCTGGCGCCAGGTCGCCGAAGGCGTGGCCCGCCACGAGCGCGTGCTGCTCGCGGCGGAGGATGCGAACGGCGCGATCGTCGGCACCGTCCAGCTCGTCACCGCCATGCCCGAGAACCAGCCGCACCGCGCCGACGTCGCCAAGCTGCTGGTGCATCGCCGGGCCCGGCGGCAGGGCCTCGCGCAGCGCCTCATGGCGGCCGTCGAAGCCGCCGCCCGCGACGAAGGCAAGACCGTGCTCGTGCTCGACACCGCCACCGGCGGGGACGCGGAACGGCTGTACGAGCGCGCGGACTGGCACCGGGTCGGCGTGGTGCCCGACTACGCGCTGATGCCGGACGGGGCGTTCTGCAGCACGACCTTCTTCTGCAAGAAAGTTTGAGGACCGCGCGGCCGGAAGTCCGGGGGCGTGTGCGCGTACGGACGGGCGAGCGATCGCCCGCGTCGACCGCCAGAGCGGACGCTCTCGGCTGCAAGCGCACAAGGTCAACGGTCGACAGCCAGTCTTCAAGATTTGTGCGGACCGGCTTCATCAGGCGTGGCGCGGCGCTTCGCGTCTTCTGTCACGAAGTGAATCTCGAACTCTTCGCATTCCAGTTCGTCGGGCGGCTCCCAGAGCTTGCTCGCCATCTCGAAGACATGGTCCGGCACGACCATCGAAAACGTCGGGCCTCGCTCTTCATTCCTGCATCGAACACGCTCTCGACGAACTTCCAACGGAGCGTCGAGGAAATGGATGCGAGGAGGGAATCCTTCGTTGCTGATCCTTCGACAGAACTGAAGCCGCTGCTGCCGCTGGATCAGACCCAACTCGAGCACCACATCTCGACCCGACCCCAGTATTCGGCGGCTGTGGGTCCATATCAGATCCAGCAGCCGTTCCTTGCGCTCGACATACCAAGGCACGAAATCGCCGTCCGGGCGGTCCGGGCTGAAAAGCGCCGCGAACCATTCGTCGAGCGGAATGTGCACGCCGTCAATGCTGGCGGCCAGAGCCGTGCTGAAGGTCGACTTTCCGGCCCCGACAGGGCCCTCGATCAGATGAACTCGGGTCATTCGTGATTTCCAAACAGGCGCAGTCCTGGCGGCGTCGCATCCGGCGCTGAAAACCGCGCGTTGAAGATTGGCCGATCGCGCTGAACGCTGCCGTCGACCGGCTCTCTCACGGCGCTCAATCGATGAACGCCGCCAGCTCCTCCGGCGATCCCGTGGGAAATGCCTCTTTCAGAAAGTCCAGAAATGCCGAAACGCGCGGGCTCAGCAGCCTGCGGGACGGATACAACGCCCAGAGCGCGATCTCCGGCCCGCCGACATCGCCCCAGCGAACCAGCCTGCCTGCGGCGAGGTCCTGAGACACGAGCGACAAAGGCAGCCGCGCGGCCCCGACGCCCGCCCGGGCCGCATCGCGCACCATGAACAGCGAGGACAGGCGCAGCACGGGTTCCACGGCGATGTGCTTCGTGCGTGACCGGGCGGTCACCGCCCATGTCGGGTGCGGGTCTCCTGCTTCGCTGCTGCCGCGAACCACGGCCGGTACGGGCGCGGTGCCTTTGGGCCTTGCGAGCTGCGGGCTCGCGACCACGACGAGCCGGTCCCGCAGGAAGACCCGTCCCACCAGTTGCACGTCGGGGTCGGGATTGACGCGGATCACGAGGTCATAGCCCTCTTCCACCATGTCGACGGTGCGGTCCTCCGTGGTGACCTCGAGCCGGACCTCGCGGTGCTTCATGGCGAATCGGGCGGCCAGGGTGCCCATTGCCGCCTGCGAGAAGAGCAGCGGCGCATTCACCCGCAAGCGCCCGCGCGGCGCGCCGCCGCCCGATGCGATGGCTGCGGCGGTCTCGTCGAGTTCGGTCAGCAGCACCGTGGTCCTCTCGTGCAGCGCGCGGCCTTCCTCGGTGAGCTTGAGGGTGCGCGCACCGCGCTCGAACAGGCGCAGGTCGAGCCCGCTCTCCAGGTCGGCGACGCGGCGGGACAGCGTCGCCTTGGGCCGGCCGGATTCTCGGGCGGCGCGCCCGAAGCCGCCGTGGCGCGCGACGAGGTTGAAGTCGGCCAGTGCCAGGAAGTCCATGTGTTCCATGCGTGAGACGAGGTGTCCAAATATAAGGGCTATCGGTCCATGGATGGAACTTCGAAGATCGAGGCTCCTTCAACGAAACGGAGCAATTCCATGACCATCCTCATCACCGGCGCGAGCGGCAACGTCGGCCGCCAAGTCGTTCAACAACTCGTCGGCCGCGGTGCCGCCGTGCGCGCGCTCGTGCGCGATCCGTCGAAGATCAGCTTTCCTGCGGGCGTCGAGATCGTCCAGGGCGATCTGCTGGACGTGGACGCGCTGCGCCACGCCATGACGGGCGTCTCGACCCTGTTCCTGCTCAACGGCGTGGTGCCGGACGAGTTCACGCAGGCCCTGGTCGCGCTCAACCTGGCGCGCGATGCGGGCATCGAGCGCATCGTCTACCTCTCGGTGATCCACAGCGACAGATACCTGAACGTTCCCCATTTCGCGGGCAAGTTCGGCGTGGAGCGGATGCTCGAGCAGATGGGCTTCGGAGCCACCATCCTGCGGCCCGCGTACTTCATGCAGAACGACCTCACGGTCAAGGACGTGGTGCTCGGCCATGGCGTCTATCCGATGCCGATCGGCAGCAAGGGGCTCGCGATGATCGACACGCGCGACATCGCGGAGATCGCCGCGGTCGAACTGCTCGACCGCGCGCGGTCCGAGCCATCGCCGCTCAAGCGCCTCAACCTGGTGGGCCCCGACACGCTGAGGGGCCACGACGTCGCAGGCATCTGGTCGGCGGCGCTGGGCCGCCCGATCGCCTACGGCGGCGACGACACCGCCGGCTTCGAGAAGAACCTGCGGAACTTCATGCCGAGCTGGATGGCGTACGACATGCGCCTCATGAGCGAACGCTTTCTGTCGGAAGGAATGGAGCCGGAGCCCGGGGACGTGGCGCGCCTGACGACGCTGCTCGGGCGCCCGCTGCGGTCGTACCGCGATTTCGCTTCCGAGCTTTCCGCCTCGGCGTGAGCGAGGCTGCAGGCGCCACTTGCCTACAGCAGCTTCACCATGATCGAAAGATTCTGCGGCCGCCCCACGTGCCGCCACGGCGGCGCGTGATAGCGCTCCACCGCGGGCGCCTCGGCCAACGGTTCGCCATGGGCGAGCGGCCACACGTGGGCGAGCGCGCGATAGGCCGGAAAGATCGCTTGGTAAGGCGCACGGTGCTCGAGCGCCACGTAGCGGCCGCCCGGCACCGTGCAGCGGCGGAACGGCGCGGGCAGCGGCTCGGGCAACCCTGGGTCGACGAAGCAGCAGTCGTAGCGGATCAGCGCCTCGGGCGTGATCTCGGGGCTGTCGCGTGTGATGGCGACGAGCTCCAGCGCCTCGGCGTCGAGGCCGATGCGCGCCACCTCGTCGGCAAAGCGCTGCCAGAACGCCTCCACGCGCGCATAGCCGCCATGGAAGCGAAGCCCGATCAGGGCGGGCGCCGGCCAGACCTGCACGCGGGCACGGCGGGCCAGTGCATGGTGACGCGGCTCCACGGGCGGCGTCGCGCGTCGCGCGGCGCTGCGGTACAGGGTGGGCGGCTGGCCGAAGTGGCGCTGGAAGGCGCGCGAGAAGGCTGCGATGCTGCCGTAGCCCGCGCCCACCGCGATGTCGAGCACCGACTGCGCACCCGCGAGCAGGTGGATCGCCGCCGTCTCCAGCTGCCGCCGCCGCCGCAGGGCGACCACGGTCTCGCCCATGGTTTCGCTGAACAGCCGGTGGAAGTGCGACCGGCCGAGTCCGCAGCCGGCGGCCAGTTCGTCGAGCGATGGCGGCTGCATCAGGTCGGCCTCCATGCGGTGCAGCGCGGCGAGGATGCGCGGCTCGTCGAGCAGGAACGGCGGATGGCCGCGCAGACGCGCCGCACCGCCGCGCGGACCCGCGGGCGGACGGTCGAAGCGCAGGCGGTCGAGGTCGGAGAGGGCCGGTGCGGTGGCGCTCGGCTCGGCGCGCTCGACGAGGACGGGTTCGGCGGATCGGTGTGGCACTGCGTGGGGGCGCTGTGGTGCGGCTGCCGGGTGATGCCCGGCGCCGCTCGGCGTGGAGGAGCGCGGATTATCCGAGGCCGGCCGCGGCGCCGGCCTGTGCGCGCGTGGCGCGTTCCGATGCCGGTGGGTAGCGCGCCGTCAGTGCGACATGAGCACCGGCACGGTCATGGCCTGGAGGATGGTCCGCGTGGCGCCGCCGAGGATCCATTCGCGCGCCCGGCTGTGGCCATAGCAGCCCATCACGAGCAGGTCCGCGTCCACGTCGGCCGCCAGCGACAGCAGCCGGCCGCCGGCATCGCCCTCCTCCGCGCCGCCCGCGTGCAGCGAGACCTCGGCGATGCCGTGCGCCTGGAGGCAGGCCTGCAACTTCGGCAGCGACGCCGCGGCTTCTTCTCCATAGCCGACCGCATGCACACGCTGCGCCCGGCGCAGCCATGGCAGCGCCGCCGACATGGCGCGTGCGGCTTCGGGCGTCTCCTTCCAGGCCAGCAGCACGGTGCGGCCCGGCAGGCCGAAGGATCCGGCATACGGCACGATCAGCGCGGGCCGTCCGCTCTCCACCAGCAGGCTGGACAGAAAGTCGTCCGGCAGCTCGGACGCCAGCGGATCCTCGGCGTCATGCTGTCCCAGGATCAGCAGGTCGGCGTACAGCGCGCGGCGCGCGAACTGCCACGGGCCATCGCTCTCCGGCTCGGTCCAGTGCATGCGCGGCGAGCCGGCGGCCTGCGCGGCGAAGGTGGCGCGCATCCGGTCGCGCGCGATCCTGTCGGTCTCGCGCATCACCGCCACGGCTTCGGCTGCACCCGCGAGCGCGAAGGGATAGCGCATCAGCGCAGGCAGGGTGCAGGGCGCACCGGTCACTTCGGCATCGAAGGCCTCGGCGACGCGGCGGGCGAGCGCGATGCGATCGCCGGTACGCGCCGATCCGTCGAGGTGCAGGAGGATGGATCTGGGGTTCTGCATCGAAAGCTCCTTCAGCGGCCCCCGCGTCTCAGCGCACCAGCAGCACCGGCACCGAACAGCGCGCCAGCACCTTCATGGCCACGGAACCGACGACCAGGTTCGCCAGCGCCCCGTGCCCGCGCGATCCCATCACCAGCAGGTCGAACTTGCCGGATTCGGCGAAGGTGGCGATCTCGTCCGCCGGATGACCCACCTTGTGGGCGGATGCGGCTTCGATGCCGTGCCCGGCGAGCGCGGCGCGCACGGGGTCCAGCACCGCGCGCGCTTCCTCTTCGTAGTAGCCGTGCACGAGCTCGGGCCCGGCGAAGGCCGCCGCGCGATGCGGCACCGGCAGCACCGCATTGAACACCGTGAAGGCGTGGCCGGCGTTCGACCACTCCTTGTGCGTGGCGAGGTAGTCGAGCATGCGGCCGGTGTAGGCGCTGCCGTCGACGGCGAGAAGGATCTTCATGGGTGCTCCTTGGTTGTGGATGTCCGATGGCGCATGTTGACGTGCCGTTCCGCGACCGCCCTTGCGCCAGATCAAAGCGGCGAGCACCCGAACGCCGGCCGCCATGCGCGGTTTTGTTTGATGCAGCGCAAGCCCGGCGCCGCTTTCGCGGCCTACATTGAATTTCCATTCAGACATCAAGGACAGCGGCAATGAACAGGATCCTCGTGGTCGTCTACTCCTGCACCGGAACCTCTCGCAAGCTGGCGCAACTGCTGTGCAGCCAGCAGGGCTGGCCCATGGGCGAGATCACCGACATCCGCCCGCGCGCGGGGGTGCTCGGCAACTGGCGCTGCCTGCTCGATTCCTTCTTCCGCCGGCACCCGCGGATTCGTTACGAGGGGCCGAGGACGGCGGACTTCGACACGGTGGTGCTGGTGTCGCCGATCTGGGCCGAACGCCTGGCGGGACCGATGCGCAGCTTCGTGGGCCAGCGGTGTACGCAGCTGCCCGAAGTCGCCGTCGTCTCGGTCATGGGCGGGCGCGGGGCACCCAACGCGGCGGCCGAGATCGCGCGGATCCTCGGGCGGGCGCCGGTCCTCGACACCGCATTCACCATGCGCGAGGTCGACAGCGGCAGCCTGGCCGCGCGGCTGCAGGCCTTCGGCAACGCCGTGCGCGGCGCCGGCGACATGCAGGACGCGGTGCGCCCGATGGCGCTTTCGCCGCAGGCCGCATGAGCAAAGAATCCGCAGCAGCGCTTCAATCACCGCGCCGGCGCATCTTCGCGATAGCGTTCGCGGCCGGCCTGGCCGCGTTGCTGGCGGCCTGCGCCGCGGCGTCGCCGCCCGCTGCCGCGCCCGCGGCCGTGATGCGTAACGATGGCGACGTTGCCGCACCCTCGACGCAGTTCGCCCCGCTGGCCGCCAGCCGAGGCGCGGCGGTCGTCGACATCAGCACGCTGCGGATCGGACGCGACCAGAGTCCCGAGGACATCGACCTCGAGATCGCGCCGGAGCACGACTTCGCCGACCGCCTGGCCTGGCCGCTGCGCACCGGGGTGCGCATCAGCCAGATCCGCGATCTCGCCTCCGGCCTCATCGTGAGCGGCGACGGGCTGATCCTGACCAGTGCGCACGTGGTCGCGAACATCGACGAAGCCCAGGTCCGGCTCGACGACGGGCGGCGCTTCGCGGCCCGGGTGGTGGGGCTCGACAGGCGGACCGACGTCGGCCTGCTCAAGATCGACGTCACCGGCCTTCCCACTGCGGTGATCGGCGACTCCTCGCGCCTCGCGCCCGGCGACTGGGTGGCGGCGATCAGCGCGCCGTTCGGATTCCACGGCAGCGTCACCGCCGGCGTGGTCAGCGCGGTCGATCGCTTCGTCGGCGGCGGTGGCGACGTGCCCTACATCCAGACCGACGTAGCCATCAACCCCGGCAGCTCGGGCAGCCCGCTCTTCAACAGCCGCGGCGAAGTGGTCGGCATCAACGCGATGATCTACAGCGGCAACGGCGGCTACATGGGGCTTTCGTTCGCGGTGCCGATCAACCTGGCGATGCGCATCGCGACCCAGCTGCGCGCCGCCGGCACCGTGCGGCGCGCGCATCTGGGCGCCGAGTTCCAGGCGCTGACGCCGGCGCTGGCCCAGTCCTTCGCGCTGCCTTCGGGCGCCGGTGCGCTGGTGGTCCGCGTCGATTCCCAGGGTCCGGCGCATGCGGCGGGCCTGCTGCCGGGCGACATCGTCACCGCTTTCGACGGCCTGGCCGTCTCGCGGCTGACCGACCTGCTGCGGCAGATCGGCGACCGCGTGCCGGGCGAGCGCAGCCGCGTGGAGGTCTGGCGCCAGGGTGTGCAGCGGACCCTCTGGGTCACGCCCTCGGAGGAACGCGCCGCGAAAGCGCCGCCGCCCGACAACGCCGCGCCCGAATGGAACGACGGCCTCGGGCTGCGGCTCGGCGAGCTCTCCGCCGCGCAGTTGGCGCAGCGCGGCATCGACGGCGGCCTGCTGGTGCGCGAGGCCGCGGGCGCCGCGCGCAGCGAAGGCATTCGCGCCGGCGACCTCATCGTGGCCATCAACGACCAGCGCCTCGACCGCGTCGATCAGTTCACGCAGGCGCTGGCGCGCGTGCGGCCCGGCGATCGGCCGGTGGCGCTGCTGGTCATGCGCGACAGGCGCCTCGCCTATGTCGCCGTGCGACGGCCGGCGTCGCCCGCCGCGGCATCGACTTCCATTTTTCAACTCCCCGCAACGACAAGACCATGAAGCACCTGAATGCCACCGATCGACATCTGCTCGTCCACCAACTGGAGTCCATGAAGGAGGATGTGCTGGAGGAGCTGCGCACAGCCGCTGCGCTCGCGTTCGAGGGTTCAGGCGCCGGCATGCGGGAGGTGCATGGGCGCACCGACGACGCCGAAGCGGCGCGGATCGAAGAGCTGCGCGAAGCGGAGATCGAAATCGACCGGCGCAGGTTGCACGAGATCGAACGGGCGCTGCAGCGGGTGGCCGAGGGCAGCTACGGCATCTGCGCCGATTGCGGCGAGGAGATTCCCTATGAGCGGCTGCTCGTGCGGCCGACCGCCATGCGCTGTGCCGCCTGCCAGGTGGTCGCGGAGTCTCGACCGCGCCGTTGACCTGGTGCGCCACGAATCGGCCGAGGCATTCCAATGAAGTCGTATGCGCGGCTCAGGGCCGAGTGAGTTCGACGACCTCTGCCGCGTCATCAACAGCGCCGGCCTCACGCCGGGATCAAGCAGTCGGTGAACAGGGCGAAGTACATGGACCGAACCTCCTAAAATACACTAACGGCTGGCGATTCAATGTCTGGACAGACCGCCATCCAGAACCACAACCGCCCGCCGTTAGCGTATTTTCATGGCCGCATCCCTTCCCCTCTTCGCCGAGCCCTCCGCCACGTCGCACCAGGCCGCGTTCGATGCCTGGCTGGCGGCGCAGCAGGACAACGGCGCGCTGCGGCTTCCTTCTTCGGTCGCGGTCTACCGCGACATGTGGGGCAGCTTCACGGCCTGGTGTCTGGGCCAGTCGCCCGCGGTGACGCTCGCGTCGCTCGGCCGCAGCGACCTGTCGGCCTTTCAGCAGGCACGCTTCGGCATGAAGAGCGCCGACCTGTCGCTGTCGCCACGCTACGCGCTTCGCCTGCTGCGGCTGATCGACCGGGTGCTCCGTCACCATGCCGAGACCCTCGGAGAACCCGCCAACACCGCGGCCGCCGACTGGCTCGCGGAACAGCCGGCGGTTCGCTATGCAGACTCGGCGCGGGCCGATCCGCTGCCGGAGTTCCTCTCCGTCTCGGAGGCGAAGCACCTCATCGCCTACCTTTCGAGCGCGCGGCCGCGGCCCGGCGCCGCGAGCCAGGGCTGGAGTGCCTTGAGCTGGCAGGCGCTGCGCAATCGCGTGGCCGTGGCGCTGCAACTGGGCGCGGGGCTTGCGCCCGGCGACGTCCGGGTGCTGCGGCTCGATGCCCCGACCTCGCAGATCGCCGGCCGCCGGGACCGGCCGTGGAAACTCGCGGTCCCCGGCAACGGCAACTCGCCGGCGCGCGAGGCGCCGGTCGCGCCATGGGCGGGCGAGCTGCTGCAGCACTGGCTCAAGGTGCGGGCCGAGCTACAGATCGCGGGCGACTTCCTGTTCCCGGCCACGCGCACCGGCAAGCCCTGGAGCAAGGAGGCGCAGTACGTCGCCGCCAAGCAGGTGCTGGAGGAAGCAGGCATCGAAGCCAGCAGCGGCGGCTCCTTCGTGCTGCGCCACACCTTCGCGCTGCGCCAGTTGCGCCGTGGCGCGCGCATCGACGAGGTGGCGCGCTGGCTCGGCGTCGCGCTCGAGGCGATGGGCAAATACCAGCGCGTGCTGACCGGCCCGGCCGACGTCGTCTGATCAGGGCTCGGGCCGCCGCCAGAGCCAGACCGCCACGGCCGCCATGAAAAGCGGCGCGCCGATCTTCACCGCCATCGGCGCACCGGTCGTCAGCAGCACGACGGTGCTGAGCATCATCATCACGGTCGCGGCCCATTTCGCGCGGCGCGGCACCGCGCCCGATTGCCGCCAGCGCAGGATGTACTCGCCGTAGCGCGGATGTGCCAGCAGCCGCTGTTCGAGCGCAGGCCAGCCGTGGCCCGCGGCCCACGCGGCGGCGAGCAGGAACGGCACCGTCGGCAGCACCGGCAGGAAGGCACCGATCACGCCGAGCGCGACGAGCACGAGCGCCAGAGCACGCCAGAGCAGCCGCGCGACGGGTCCGCCGGGCGGCCTCAAGCGTGCCCCCGCCCCCAGAACCCCGGCAATATTCGCGAAACAAACATAGGTGCATGGTAAATCTCGCGCCGGCCAGGTGGTGGCGTGGTGCGGAGGTTCTCCGACACAATCAAGCCATGAAGGAGATCGACCCTCTGCACGATCAGGAGCCGGGCACCCCTCGTTGGCAGGGCTCGCTGGCGGACGCCATGGCAAGGCGCGACACGCAGCTCGAGGAAGCGGTGGCTGCCCTGCGTGCTGCCGCGGACTCGGCCGCGATCAACGTCGACACATTGATGTGCATCGCGAGCCCGGACGCGCGCCTGCGGCCCGCGCGCCAGGCCCCAGGCACGGCAGCGGAGCGGACCGGCTTCGTCAGTCTTGCGCAGCAACTGCAGGACATCGCCTTCCAGTTGCGCGTGCTCGATTCCGCGGTCCGGCGGGTGCTCGAGCGTCATCGCAGCTGAGCAAAGCGCACGGGCCGGCGCGGCGTCCCATGCGGGGCTGCGCGACCTTTTCTCGAGTTTCGCTGTGAATATTTCCCATCTTGCAAGTCTGAAAGTTGTTTTCTAACAACAGCATGCAGGGAAAATTGTGACTTTTTTACGGAAAGCCACAGTTTGTAGCTCCCGGCTTTTTTGTGAGTACTTAAGAATCATTCCAGCGCACGGAATTGCTTACACTTGTGGCGGATTCTTCTTTTACTAACTCTAAAGTTTCCAACTTCATGAAAAAGATCCTTCTGACCGCCGCCGTGGCGCTGACCTTGGCTCCGATTTTCGCGCAAGCCGAGTCAAATTTCGTTACAAGTTCAGGGGCCCAGAGCGCCAACGCCAAGCTGGACTTCAAGATCGTGGTTCCGAAGGTTCTTTTTCTCCAGGTGGGTACCGGCACCAACCTCGCGAACAACGCGACGGTGAACGAGCTCAGCTTCGATGTGCCCGCCGGCGGCATCGGCAACGGCACCCCGGTGGCAGGCACCGGTGGCGACCTTGCCAGCGGCGGTGTGACCGTGCGCGTGCTCGGCAACAGCGGCAATGTCACGCTGACCAACGCCACCACCGGCCAGCTCAGCAGCGGCGTGGCCGGCAACCCGACGGTGCCGTGGACCGACATTGCCGTGACGGCCGCCGCCCTGCCGAGCACCACGACCGGCTACACGAACGCAGCCATCGCGCACCCGCCGTTCAACAACGCCGCCGCCGGCGGTGCATCGGCCACCGCCACCACGCTCACCGCGACCGCCGGACTGGTGCGCCGCGAGGGCAGCTGGACCTTTGCATATGCCAACACGGCCACGCTGCCGGCGGGCACCTACGGCGACTCCGCGGTCAACAACGGCCGCGTGACCTACACCGCGACCGCGCCCTGATCGCGCACCCGACGTCCCGGGACACGCGGCTTTCGACACGGGCAGTGCGCGAAGGCAGGGCTGTCCTGTCTTTCTCGTTCCGCCCCAGAGAGCCGCATGGAAACTGCGTTGTCTTCCCTTTCCCGCCGCGGGCGCGCGCTGCTGGCGCTCGCGGTGCTGGGCGGCGCGTGGCTGCCCGCCGCGCACGGCTTCACGGTCGCGATCAGCAGCGGCAGCCGTGCGCTCTTCCTGCAGGTGGGCGCCGGCACGATGACCGGCGGCTATTTCAGCAACGGCGGCACGCCCGGTAACAACGCCACCATCAACACGGTGTCGGTGACGGTGCCGGCCACGCAGCTGGGCTCGGGCGCCGCGCTGCCGATGACGACGGACAGCACCGTGACGCGCAGCCCCTGGGAGGGCTATGCGTTCTGCGATTCGCCGGCGACCACGGGCGAGGTGTACGTGGGCGGCTTCTACCGCGCGCCCGGCGGCAACAGCAACACGGCCACGCTGACGGTCAGCACGCCGCCGAACCTCATCAGCAACGGCGGCGACACGATCCCGTTCCACCGCATCGCATGGACCTCGACCGGCAACGGCGACGCGACACCGACGATCCCGGCCGGCGCCTTCACCGGCGGCGCGCAGACGCTGTTGTCGGTGGGGCGGAACACCTGGTTCGAAAGCTGCCTCGCGTTCCGCTACCTCAACACGCAGCTGGTGCCCGCCGGCAGCTTCAGCGGCCGCGCGACCTACACGCTCAGCGCGCCATGAGCACGCACCGCGCCACCACCACCGCCCTGCGCGCGGGCCTGTTGCTGGCCGCGGCCGCCGCGGCACTGCCTGCGGGCGCCGCGACCTTCCGCGTGGACGACACCGGCACCTTCGTGAGCCAGCCCGTCACGCCGATGCGCTGGCGCCAGCTGGCGCCGGGCCGCGCAGGCGACCACACGGTCGAAGGCCGGCTCTCGGTGGCGCTGCGGCTCCATCTTTCGCCGTGGCTCCATCGGCCGGCCCGCATCTACCTGGCACTCGCGCCGACCGACGGCGAACAGCTCGTGGCCAGCTGGCGCACCCAGGGCCGGCTGCTGGGCGGCACGGTGCGCGGCGGAGACCGCGCGCTGGTGTTCGAAGGCGTGGTGCGCGAGCCCTTCCTGCAGGAAAGCATCGTGCTCGACCTCACGGCCGACGGCCGACGGCTTGAGCGGGCGCAGTCCCTGCAATTCTTCTTCGAGATCGAGGTCGCGCCGTGATGCGCCGTTCCGCCCTTGCCGTCGTGGCTGTCGTCGTTGCCTTCTTCCTGCTGACGGGCGGCAGGCCCGCGCAGGCGCAGTTCTCGCTCGCGGTCTCGCCGCCGCGCTTCGAGCTCTCGACCCGGCCCGGCGAGCGCGTGCGCGACGTGATCGAGCTCACGCACCGCGAAAGCGCCACCGGTTCGTACAAGCTCAAGACGGCCGACTGGATCTTCAAGCCCGACGCCTCGGTCGAGTTCAGCGACGAGCTGCTGCCCGGCAGCTGCCGGCCCTGGGTCGCCATCGAGCGCCGCGAGCTCAGCATCACTTCGGGGCGGCCCTATCGCTTCCGCTTCGAAGTGACCCCGCCGCCCGACACGCCGCCGGTGGAATGCCGCTTCGCCGTGATGATCGAAGGCAAGGAAGCCGCGACCGCACCGGGCGTGCCGGTGGCGCTCGGCGCGCGCATCGGCGTGATCGTCTACGTGGCCGTGGGCGACGTGGCGCCGGTGCTCGAACTCGCGGGCAGCGCGATCCAGACCGTCGACGGCCGGCCCACGCCGGTGATCCGCGTGCGCAACACCGGCAATGCGCACGGGCGGCTGGCGGGCTTCCTCTCGGGCACCGATGCGAGCGGCACCGCGCTCGAGCTGCAGCCGGGCACCACGCCGATCCTGCCCGGCGAGACGCGCGAGATCGCCCTGCTCGCCAACAAGCCCGGCGACACCGAGACCAGCGTCGCGGTGCGCTTTCCGATCACCATCAAGGGCAAGCTCGAGTGGGGCCGCAGCGGCTCGATGCCGATCGACCAGCGCTTCGCGCCATGAGGCGACGGCTTCTTCGATGCGGCGCCCTCGCCCTGTGCGGCGCGGGCCCGCTGTTGGGCGGCACCACGGCCTGGGCGCAGGCCGACCAGGCCGAGTACGTCGACCGGGTGCTCGACGACAGCCCGCAGCCCGCACCGGCCGATGAGCCCGCGGCCGAGCCGACCAGCGGCTGGTCGCGCGGCTGGCGCATCGAAGGCCAGAGCACGCAGCAAAGCGGCGTCGTGCGCGCGCGCAGCCATTCGCTGCTCTTCTCGGGCCATCTCGACACGCCCGACCACGGCACCTTCTCGGCCAACCTGAACCTCAACCGCGACACGGTGCCGCTGAGCGGCATCGGCCTCTACGGCACCACCGGCATGCCGATCACGCAGGTGCCCTACAGCTATCGCAGCGGCAGCACCTGGCGCATCGACCAGCGCGCCATGCCCTTCGACGGCGGCTGGTTCGGCAACAACAGCATCGGCAACATCAACATGGCGAGCACGCCGCTCGCGCGCGGCGTCGGCCGCGTCTACCTGCCGAGCCTGCCGATCGAAGGCGTGGCGCTGAGCGTGGAGCAGCCCGGGCGCACCACGCTCAATGCCTCGGCGGGCCGGCTCGGCTACTTCGACGGCATCTCGTTCCAGGGCTTCTCCGCGGGGCGCGGTACCGCGGTAAGCGTCGGCGGCCAGACGCAGTGGAGCGGCGGCCCCGAGGCGACCGCGCTCGGCCGCACCGATGCGGCCGTGCAGATGGTCGAGACGCGCAACTTCAACGCCAACGGCGTGCCCGGCTACGCGCAGGACACGCGCGCGCTGTGGACCGCCGTTTCCTGGCAGGGCCAGGCGCCGTGGGCCGACGCGGTCGCGGGCGGCGGCTACGGCGGCGTGGGCGAACGCGTGGGCGGCCTGCGCGTGCAGGCCAACCTCGCGCACAGCAGCGGACGGCCGACGGATTCATCGTCGAGGGCGCCGACCGATTCGGCCACCGGCGGCTGGATCGACGCGAGCTGGCGCACCGCGCTGATGCAGCAGAGCGCCTCGGTCTTCTACTTCCAGCCTTCGCTGCGCTGGGGCGGCGATGCGCTGCCGAGCGACCTGCGCGGCGCCGCATGGCGCGGCGACATCGGCACGCGCCAGTGGCAGCTCGGCGCGAACGTGGAGGCGAGCGACAGCGTGAGCGGCCTGCAGCGCCGATCGCTCTACGCCAGCCTGTTCGGCCGCTACCGATTCGACTCGCGCGACGCGATCTCGGGCAATGTCGCGGCACGCAGCGGCAGCTTCGCCGCCCAATCGGCGCAGATCACCTGGGAGCACCAGTCCGAATGGGGCTACACGCAGTGGCGCACCGACCTCGCCCACGGCCTCGACCTGCGCGTGCTGCGCACCGGCATCGACCACGCCTGGCGCGTCGGCGAGACGCAGACGCTCTCGACCTCCTTGGCTTTCGAGCATTCGCGCCAGGCCGGTGTCGAGGCGCGCACGCTGCACTGGGGCGTGCTCGGCACCACGCCGCTCGCGGCCGGTGCGCGGCTCGACCTCAGCGTGCGCGGCAGCAGCGGCATCGGCGGCGATGGCGACGCGCGCTTTCTGAGCGCCAACGCGCGCCTGAGCTGGCCGCTCGGCCTCGGCTGGTCGCTGATTGCGCAGTACGCCGCGTCGCGCGGCCAGGAGTCGCTGAACCCCGCCGTGGTGTCGGCGCTGACCACGGCCATGCAGCAGCCCGTGCGCGTGCTGCCCTCGAACCCGCTCCTTCATGATCGCGATCCGCTACGAAGGCCACGCGGGCCGCGCCAGCGCACCCATCGGCGGCACACCCGGCGCCGGTGCCGGGCGCCTCGAGGGCTATGTCTTCTTCGACCAGAACGACAACGGCCTGCGCGAAGCGAGCGAAGGCGGCGTCGGCGGCGTGACCGTGATGCTCGACCGCGCCTACGTGGCACGCACCGACGCGCAGGGCTTCTACAGCTTCCCGGCCGTCGCCACCGGCAGCCACGAGATCGAACTCGTCCAGGACAACCTGCCCCTGCCATGGAGCAGCCGCACCGGCGCCGCGTCGCAGCGAGTTAACGTTTTTGTGCGAGATGCCACGATCGTGAACTTTTCTGTCCAAAAGGACCGTTAGACAGACAAAAGTCATTGCCGACCCCGCAGGCCTACACAATTTCAGCGGCCTGCCGATATAAGGGAGTCAGGCGTCAGGGAGACGCCTCCAACCCGGTTTATCTTGGGGGAACGCCTTATGTCCCGAAGCAGACTGCCCCGGGGGCGCTGCATCAAGCACGCCCCGCTTGCGTTGCTTCTTGTTGTTGTC
Source organism: Variovorax sp. TBS-050B (assembly GCF_029893635.1). Classification (NCBI taxonomy): domain Bacteria; kingdom Pseudomonadati; phylum Pseudomonadota; class Betaproteobacteria; order Burkholderiales; family Comamonadaceae; genus Variovorax; species Variovorax sp. TBS-050B. The sequence goes on from NZ_JARXYR010000001.1 coordinate 439,571, forward strand.
CCGCCGATGGGCCTTGCAGAATCCACCATCGGCGCGACCAGGGCCTCGAGCCAGCTGAGCATCCGCGTCGTCGTGCCGCCCGTGCTGCAGGTGCTGCAGATCACGCCGGTGAAGGACGGGTACGAGTACAGGATCTGGACCAACACCAAGTCGGCATCGATCAACGGGCGCGAGTACCGGTTCGATCGCGTGGGCGAGCACACGCTGCAGGTGCCGGGGGCGGCGCAGGGGGTGGTTCTGGTGCATGGGCTTTGAGAAAGCCGCGCCAGCCCGTGCTGCGGACCTATTCCTGCTTCGGAAAATCGTTGCTCATCACACGCCCCACCGTGGCGAACAGCTTCTCGCGCAGGCCCGCGTAAGCGGTCTTGTGCTCCTTCAGCAGATCGTCGTAGGTGAAGTAGCTCGGGCTGCCGCCGTTCGAGACCACGGAGTTCCACGTGATGGGCTTCAGCTGGTCGTCGCGCAGTGCGTAGTCGACCACCACCGTCGGCCGGAAATCCGAGGCCAGGCCGGGCGCCACATAGCTCGTGCTGATGCGAAGCAGCATCACCTCGTAGCCCGGCGCGGGATTCAGGCCCCCGAGGTCCATCTTCCGGGCCGGGCCGACGGCGCGCCCGCCGGGCGTGAGCTTGACCTCGCGACCCGTGGCACGCATCGCCGCCGCCAGGCGCTCGGCGTACTCGCGGTGCAGCGCCAGGTCGCCGCCGCTGCTCTCTTCCACCGCATCCTGGAAGCGCTTGCTTCGGCTCGAGACCTGGTTGATCGAGTTGTTGCGGCTCGCCGCATCGACACCGATCGCCACCAATGCACCGACCGGCCCCAGCAGGCCGCCGAAGCCGGCCGTCGGCGTCGCGCCCGTGTCCAGCACCACCAGCTCCGGCTTGGCGTTGTAGACGATCTCGACGCGCGGATGCGAGAGCCGCTCGGGTTCTGCGGCTTCGGCGGCCGTTTGTCGGGGCTGGCTGGCGCAGGCGGCGAGCAGGGCAGTGGCGGTGAGAACGGAAAAGACTCGCTTGATCATGACGAAGCTGTTGGCACGAAGATGAGAAAAGAAATGTGGCTCGGCTTCAGAAGCTCGCGTTGAGGTTGAACCCCAGCGTGACATCGGCCGTGCGGTAGCCTTCCGGCTTGCGGATCGGCGCGCCGACGAAGAAGTCGTAGCTCAGCTTGGTCCATTGGCCGCGCACGCCGATCACCGCACCGGCCAGCTCGTTTCCAAGCAAGCCCGCCGTCGAACGCCCGCCCACGCGGCCGTAGTCCGCCCCGACGTACAGCTCAGCCCCGCTCTGACCCATCGGCCAACCGATGTCGTTGCGCATCAGCCAGCCCCGCTCACCCATCAGGCTCGTCTCGCCATCGAAGCCGCGCACCGTGTAGCGGCCGCCGATCGAGAAGCGGTCCTGCGGCACCAGCGGCGTGCGGTTCCACTGCGCGCGGATCAGGCCCGAATAGCGCAGCTTCTGCTCGCCGAGTTTGAAGGGCGCATTCAGGCTGACCTCGGCCGTGTAGAGCCGCAGCCGCGATGTGCCTTCGCCGAACTGCTCTTCCGGTGCGGCCCGTGAACCGAAGGCCCCCGTGCCGCGCTTGTGGGCCAGCGTGCCCTCGAGCGTGGCCTCACCGATGAACTCCTTGTGGCTCAGGCTCAATTCCCAGCCGCCCACCACCCGGTGCTGCACGTCGACCTCCGTGTCGTCCACGAAGTTGCGCGACTCGCGCCGCCAGCCCTTGAGTGCCAGCGTGGTCTTGCGGTGCTGGTCGCGATAGACCAGGCGGGAGAGCTTGACCTCCGCGTTGTTGCTCTTGCCCGCATAGACATAGTCCTGGCTCAGACCCGCCACGCTCTGGTGGTACTGGCTGTTCGAGGCCGTGAAGCCCAGCAGCCAATAGCCGTAGGGCAGCGAGTAATGCACCGTCTGCCCCTCGGTGCCATAGCTCGGCTCCGAGAGGAAATGGCTGTTGAGGCTGTGGTTCGCGCTCAGGTAGAAGAGGTCGTTCAGGCCGAAGGGGTTGTCCACCGACACCGTGGCGCCGAGCTGGTTGCGCCCGGTCGCCTTGGTGCCGCTGTCGTCCAGGCTCAGCGTGAAGCGCAGCTTGCGGGGCTGCACGTACTTGACGACGAGGTCGCTGTCGCCGGGCTTGGCGTTGGGGGCGGAAGAAGGCTCGATCTGGATGTCGGCTTCGGCGGTGGGCGCGCGCTTGAGGTTCTCGAGGCCTTGTTCGATGTCGCGCAGGTTGAGCAGGTCGCCGACGCGGGCGGGGATGGCGGTGCTCAGCAAGGCGCCGCTGCCGAACAAGGTCGAGGTCGAGTCAGCCGTCGTGCGGATCGCGGCGATGCGGCCGGGCACGAGCGAGAGGGTCAGGGTGCCGGTGGCGAGGTCCTGTGGGGCGGCCAGCACGCGGGTGGTGACGAAGCCGCGGGCAATCACCGCTTGCTGGGCGCGGGCGAGGACGACGTTGACACCGGCCGTGCCGAGGCATTTGCCTAGAGGGGAGTCGTTGCCATCAGGACCGGACAGGTCGGCAATGGCCCACTGGAAAGCGTCCGACTGCTCGCCGGACAGCAGCACGCGGTCGATGCGGAAGCAGGGGGCCTCGGATTCGGGGATGCGTGCGGCTGGGGCGGGTGGCGCCGTCTGCAGGCGTTCGTCGACGGTGCGTTCGTTCTGCTCGCGCAGCGCGCGTTCGCGCTCTTGTTGGCGTTGTTGTTCGACGATGAATGGAGGCGTGCTGGGCACCTGGGCTGTGGCCAGCATGGGACCGCCCAAGAGCACGCCGGCCAACATGGCGCGCGAATTATTTCTCACTTCTCTCCCTGAAATTCTCAATTTGCATCGTTACGCGTAAGATCTGCAAATTCACAATTACCTCAGTGCTTCCCCAAGCACGCCAAAGCGTTTTTTGACTCTCCCATGGCCACCGCCGCAGAGTTGAAGAAATCCATACTCGTAACGAATATTAAATTAGAAGATGTTGTTATAGTCATACATATATTCCTCGTTTTCGTCATTCGTCCAAACATGCCCGTCGAGTCGATCAATCATCACTATGCCGCCAGCTTTTTCCTCGAATCCATTAATCTGGTTCAAACCAAATTTCCAATAGACAGGGGGATCTCTTGACTGAAATTTCGAGATCTCAAAAACTGAGGCACCAACTCCAGCGGCATGTTCTTTCGCAAACTCGAGCGCCTGGGACATGGGAATATTTTCCAGATCTCGATATTCAATCGGAACACCAAAGCAGTCAACATTGTGCGCCCTCAAATCAGAGACTATCGATATCAGCTTAACTCTCCCCGCGTTAAGCCCCAGATATCCAGAATAGCATTTCTCAGCGTCATAGGAAAAACTCCCGTCAAAGAGAGCTATAAATTTTAGCCGCTCTGACCGCACTGGCTCGCAGATATATAGATCGGCTTGTTTTTGCATGGCGACTCCTAATATCATTACGGACGCACAATTACGCCCCTGCCTGTAAGAACAGAGCCAAGAGAGTTTACAGGGACCGCGTAACTCGAACCAATTCCTAACGGCCAAGGGTCTCGAATATACGCCATCCCCCCTTTTATAGAATCAACAACAATCGCGTGAGTGCCGCCCGCTTCAGTAGTTACATTGACGATGACTGAGGCACCATTATTGGTAGCTGTGGTTATCGATTCGGCTGTCATCGTTGTCGAGTATCGGGCGGTTCCGGTAAATCCTAACCGCTGAAGTCCATTCGGAACATTTGACAGTGCCGTCCCTGACGAATCGGTCAATATCGCTTGCCGAACGTATGCTTCAGGAGTATCGGTAAGGTTCGCTGCCATCCTGCAACTCGCTGCGACGCATGAAAAGTCAAATGCCTGTCCAAACGTTGAATTTGCCGGCGTGTAGGGAACTCGCGCCACATCTGTGAACAGGCCTTCCCCGTTGCCTGCGCGCCCTACCTGAGAGACAGTTCGAGTGCCACGAACGAGCAAGCCAAGACCGGCTCCAATCAACTGATTTCCAGCTTCGAGGATGAGCCCATCCGCGGTGCTTTGAGCGATCTGGCCGGCGGTAGAGGTCGTGAAAGGCGACACAACCGGCCCCGCGGAAGCGAACGCAACGCCGTTGACCGTAATGTTCCCCTGGCCGTCGACGAAGACTCTGTTTCCCGCCGCTTGGGCACGCTGGACCTCCGTCTGACAGCCTGGCGCCCCCCCACCATTAATGCAGGCATCACGCAACGGAGCATCGCGCGCCGCTGAGATCTGGGCCAGTTGGTCCCGCGTGTTGCACGCCGCCCTGTCGCCGCCGCCGCATGCAGCGACAGCCGCGTCATATCTCTCCTGTTCCGATGGATTCAACAAATTGGGCCGCTTCTGGCTCAGCCAGTTGTTCTCCACCGCATTTCCCGCCGCGCCTGCGGCGATGTACACCGCCTGTGCGTCCCCACCCGCCATCGTCGCGGCAATGCTGCCGATGATCTGCGAGAACGCGATGGTCTCTGACGTGCGGCTTGGATCGCTTGTAGGATTGATGAACTGTGCCGTCAGGTGTCCGATCACGGCACCGATGGCGCCCGGTGCACAACCGTCACCGTTGCCGGCCCTTGCGGCCCCCACCGCACACCCCGCGACCGCATGGGCGACTTCCGCGGTGAATGCATTGAGGCTGCCATTGCCCTGCGGTCCGTTCTGTCCGATCCAGTTCGCCCCCTGCGCCGCGGCAGTATTCAACAACGCATTCGTCAGCCCCGAGCGCAGTTCGTCTTCCAGGCTGGTGCCATTGATGGCACTGCGCACCACTGCACTGGCCGCCCCGTCGATCAGTTGGCGTTGCAGCTGATCGGTCAACAATGCCGAGCCATTCGTCGCATTGGCCAGATTGGCCGGCAGCACATTGCTGATGCCCTGGACAACCCCCGCCGTGAGCATGGCAGTCGCGATATTCTTGATGCTCTCGCTGCTGCCCAGTTCGTCGAATACCTTGCCGAGATCCCCATTGTTGTTGACCAGCGAGATCGTCGCCTGGCTGGTCATCGCGGTGATGCCCGCTTGGAGGGCCACCGTCGTGGCGGGGTAGGTCGCTGCGCTGGCCCCCATCACCCCCGTGCCGGCCCCTGCGGTCGCCACACCCACCACCAGGCTCACAACGAGCGAGCTCACCGGCCCGAGGCTGGTCTGGCTGTAGGCCCACTTCTCGTGCGCCTCCTGGACGCGCTGCCATTCGACACTGTTGGCGAGAGCGGGATCAGACGTGAGCTGGTTCACCCAGGCCATGCCAGGTTGCTGGCCCAGTGCGGTCAGGTTATTGATGTCGTTCTGCCCCACCTGCGCCAACACGCCGCCCGCGGCCTGAATGTGCAGGTTCTGGACGTTGAACAGGTTGTACTGGCTGGTCTCGTCCTTACGCCCGCTGCCCTTGGCCGAGACCCAGGCCGCATCGCCGTCGTTCTCCTTGCGGCTGGCGGCACTGGTAGTGCTCTGCGTGAGCAGACTGAGCTTGCCGCCGGACTGGATGTCGAGGTTCTCGGCATCGGCTTGGACAGCGCTGAGCGTCATGTCGCCGCCGCTTCGCAGCTGGATGTCCTTGCCAGCCAGCGTGGTGCGTGCCAGCGTGGTTTGCTGGCTATCTGCATCCAGGCTGTAGTGGCTCATGCCTTTTCGGGTGGAATGGGTTGTCTCGGCCGACGCCTGGTTCTCGCCCGCGTACAGGGTGAGCTTGTCGCCCGCGTCAAGGCTGAGGGTCTGGCCCGCGCTCAAGGTAGCGGCCCGGCCCGTGAGATCGCGACCGGCACTGATGCTCACATTGCCTGCGCCACTGACGGTGGTGCCGGTTTCCTGGCTGCGCTCCTCGTTGCGCGTGTTCCTGCCGCTCCAGCGGATGTCTTCGGTCCGGCTGGTCGTAACGGAGTCGAGGTTCACGTCTCGCCCGGCGGCCAGCGTGGTGTCGCCGGCGCTCTTCACTTCAGCACCGACGAGGTTCATGTCACGCCCGGCCACGGCCACCAAGCTGCCGCCCGGATTGGTCACGTACAAGCCAGCGACCCGATCCAACGTGACAGCAGAGAGGTCGACGCCGCTCGAGGCGTCCGAGCGCGCAAGCGCGCCGACCGTGCTGTTCGAGTCACGTGTGGTGGTCACCACATTGATGTCACGTCCGGCCACCGCTGCCAGACGGCTGCGGGCATCGACGATGCCGCCAATGACGTCCAGATCGTTGCGCGCGGTGAGGCTGACATCGTCGCCGGTGATGCGGCCGCCCAAGTTGCGGATGTTTTGCCCCGTGAGCACCACCGCGTTGCGACCGGCAATGGTGCCCGCATCATTGGTGATATCGCCAGCGAACTGCAGGTTCACACTGCGGCCCGAAAGGAGTGCGCCCGATCCGTCGATGTCGCCTTCCCTCACACGCACATAGACCTGCGGCACCAGCACGCGCTGGGTGCTGCCGTCCGCCAGGGTGACGGTCTGCTCGACGAGCCACACGATGTCGCTGGTGAGCTGCGCCATCTGTGCGTCCGTCAGTGCGATCCCTGGGCGCAGGCCGTACTCCTTGGCGAAAGTCACTCCCGCATCCATCAACGCCGCGTACTGAGCCTCGTCGCTGCCGTAGCCGTTCAGCAAGCGAAAACCGGTCAGCTGCGCCACCTGCTCACGAATCAGGCGCTGCTCGTAGAAGCCGTCGCCCAGGCGCTTGAGCGTGCTGTCGGCATCCAGCCCCAGGTTTTTCAGCAGGTAGTCGCTGGACAGCCAGTCGCGGTAGTTGGCGAACCGCGGATCCGTCTCGATCAGGTGGCGGCTGGACGATTCAGGACGCGTGGCAAACAGGCTGGCGGTCGGCACCGCGGGGTTGGGCATGCTGGTGCGCACGACCGTGGGCGCGTTACCGGCGGCGCCGGCAGTTCCGCTCGGCCCTGCAGCCGCGGGAACCTGAATGATCGGATTGACGCGCGCGCCGGCAGAAACATCGCCGGCGCCCTGCGCACCGGTACCGGTCTGCCCTCGCGTTAAGGTGCCGGTGCCAGCTCCACTGCCCGTGAACCCCACATTACCCTCCTGGCGTGCCGCCGCGAGCGTGACGCTGGTGTTGGTGGTGAGGTTGTACGGGGCGAGCTGATAGACCCGCTCGTCGCTCCCGGAGTCGTGCTCGTTGATGTAGCTGTGAATGGCGATGCCGGTCTGTACTGTGGGCGCATCGACCGTCAGGCCGACGTTCTGGATCGTGCCGCCGGTGACGCTCAATGCGCCCCCGGCGAGGATCTGGCTCATATCGTTGGTGCCGCTGCCCACGTCGATCTTCATGGCGCCGCCGGAAAGAATCCTGGCCGGCTTGGAGCTTTGGAGCACCGGAGTGGACGAGCTCACGGTGTAGTCGTAAGCGTCGTAGATGGACGCCATGCGCGTGGGCTTGTAGTCGGAACCTGTGAGCGATATATGCCCGGTCATCGTGTAGATGAAGGCCAGGGTGGCCTCATCCAGCTTCTTGTGGGCCGCGCGATAGGCCTGCCACCGGTCGTACTCGGCCTGCGTGACCGGGTGATCGAAGGGTGTGAACACCTCATGGGGCGGCTCGCTGCCGTCCCAACTGGTGATACCCGTCTGTCCCACCGTGACATCGGGGTAGCGCCAGCCGATGAAGTCCGCGGGCACATCCTCCGCCGGCGGCGCGACGCCGAAGGTGGACCAGATCGGATCGGTGCGCGGGTACCAAGCCCCTGGAACAGTCACGGCAGTGCAGGTGCTGTCCTCTCCCACCGTGCACTCCTGGATGGTCCGATCGTGGCTGCTGGCCGGGCTTTGCATGTAGTAAGCGCGGAACTTCTCCAGCGGATACTCTGGCGCTGGGATCAGCAGACGCATGTTGGCGTTGCTACCGGGCCCTTGCGGGTTGGTGGCGGGTACGGCGGCCCAGCCGTTCCAGCCGGTATCGGGGAACTGCTGGAAGCCACCGATGCTGAAGAGCACTTCGCTCGCCGGATAGCGCACGCTGCTGCCGGGAAGCGCATATTCGACGACGCGCTGACTCGAACCAGGCTGCAGAGTCCAGGTCACGCCGCCGTTGGTGTTGCTGAGCACACCCGTTCTGATATCGACGTCGCGACTCGCCTCGATGGTTGCGGCATGGTTGTTCACCGCCGCGGCCGAGCCGGTGGCACGGCCAGCGGCATCGATTCCGCCCCCGATGGCGAGATCTCCGTCGCTGAAGATCAGAGCCCCCTCCCGGTTGTTCACGGTGCTCGCGCCGATGTCGAGGCGCTGACGTGCGGCGATAGTGGCCGCGCTGGTAGTGCCATTGACGGTTTCAGCGAGATTGTTCAATGTCCCGGCGCCGATCGAAACGTGGTCGCCATAGATCCGGCCCGTTCCGAGGTTGTCGACGGTGCCAGCATCGATACGCGTGACGATGCCGTCGATCACCCCGCGGTTGGTCAACGTGCCGAGGACGTTGAGCCGCGTGGTGGTGCCCTGTATGTCACCTGTCGCGGTGTTGTCGATATTGGCGGCCGAGAGTGCCAGGTCCCTTCCGGCAGCGATCCGGCCGCTGTTGGTGATGTTGGCGCTGGTCGTGATGCTCAGATCACGGTTGGCAATGGTCTCGCTGCCCGAGGCCATGGCGACGTCCTGCGTCAAGGCAAGGTGCATGTCGCCTTGAGAGAGAAGCCTGCCGGTGTTGTTGAGCGAGGCCGTGTCGACGACAAGCGTTTCACCAGCCAGCAAGGTGCCCGCGTTGGTCACGCTCGCTGTCTTCGCTGCCGCCGTATTCGCATTGGAATCGGCGATGGTCAGCAAATTGCCTGCGGAGATTAAGCCGCCCGCGCCATTCTCGATTGGACCGGTGCCGGTCAAGGTGGTGTTCACATCGGAACGAATGGCACCCGATGTGTTGTTGATATTGACGGCAGTGATCCCAACATTTTGGCCTTCGACACCTTGATCGACTCCGGATGTCGCGGTGTTGTCGACAGTGGTTGCACGCAGTGTTGTCGTTCTCGTCGAACGGATCAGCCCGCCCGCGTTGAAGATGCTGCCGGCATCGATGGTGAGGTCATTGATCGCCAGGGTCTGACCCCCTCGGTTGTCATAGCTGCCACCGTGTGTGTCGATGGCCACGGTCGACTGGCCAAGGATCAATCCGGCATTGCCGTTGACAAGCCCCCCTGCCTCGACGACGAGCGCCTCGCGCGAACCGATGAAGCCCGCGTGGTTTTCCAAGCGACCCCAGGCGCCGCCCGTGGCGCCCGTGGCGATGCGCAGGGTGGCGGCGCTCACGATACCGCCCTGCCCAGTGGCATACCCTGCTGCGTTAGTGTTGACAAGCGCTTGGCCGTGGGTGTCGATGGCCATTGCACCGCCCGACTGAATCAGGCCCGCATCGTTGGTGAGCACGCCCGAGTTCACATCAACGGTGCTGCCCGCGGTCAGTGTTCCGCGCGTATTGCCGATGGCACCGCTGTGCGTATCGATGAAGAGGCTGCGGCCGCTGACTTGACCGTCGGTGTTGGTGAAGCCGTTGTTCGCAAGCACGACGGCGCCAGCGGCCAGCATGCTGCCTGAGGCGTTGTTTGTGGCACCGGTTGTGGTGACGTGCAAGTCACCGGTCACGGAAGCCAGCGTACCCATGGAATTGTCTACACGGTCGGCATTGATGACCGAAGCGGCGTTGGCGGCCAGCGTGCCGCCGACGTTCGAGATTGTTCCCGCAGCTGTGATGTGCAGGGTGCCCGGCGTGGTGACCGCGGCCTTGCTGGTGACCACATCGCCCTGCGTGGCCGTGATTCCGATGTTCACCGCGCTGGTCTGGCTGCCTGAGAGATCGACCCTCGCGCCCTGCAGCACCGCGTCGCCGGCCGCGAGGTTCTTGCCGCCCGCCGCGAGCGCGCCGGAGGTGGTCACGCGCAGATCACCGGCCGCTCCGAGGCTGCCGTCGTTCTGCACGCCGGCGCCGAGCACGCTGTCGCTGCCGCCTTGCAGGCTGCCGGCAGTTACGGTGACGTGGCGTCCGGCCGTGAGGCTGCCGTCGTGCGCGAAGTCGCCGGTGACACTGAGCGTCGCATCGTTGGTGGCGCGCAGCGACCCGCTGTTGCGCATCGACCCCGCCTGCAGGCTCAGGTCCGTCGCAGCGCCGATGGTGCCGCCGGTGCCGTTGAGCAACTGGTTGCTGACCGTCACTTGCACGCCGGCCTGTGACGACTGGATGCTGCCCTGCGTGTTGTCGAGCGCGCCCGCACCAAACGTCAGCGCCTGGTTCGCGATCAGCGTGCCGCCGGCGTTGTTGGCGGCCCCTGCCACGCTGGCGTTCAGCGCCCCGGTGGCCGAGATCGTGCCGCGCGTGTTGTCCGCGTTCCCGCCGATGCTGAGATTCGCATCGCCGCCGCTCGCGAGCTTGCCGTCGACGTTGACGAAGTCGCCCGTGGTCGTGATGTCGAGGCGACCGGCATTGAGGGTGCCGCCGGTGTTGTCGAAGCGCCCGACATCGGCGCTGAAGCCGTTCGCGACGTTGAGCGTGCCGCCCCGGTTGTCGAAGCTGGGCTGGCTGACCGCCATGCTGGCGAGACTCAAGGTGCCGCCGCTGTTGTTGATGTTGGCGCTTTGCAGATTGATCGCGCCGCCCGCGTAGACCTTGCCGCCATCGTTGAGGATCGCACCGGCCGCGGCGGTGAGGGTGCCCGGCGATGGGGGCACATAGGGCGCAGGCGTGATGACCTCGCCGGTTCCCGCGCTGCCGCCAGTCGTGGGCGCGTCGGGGCTGGTCGGGGTGGTCGTTCCGCCGCCGCTTCCTGCACCGCTTCCCGTGCCCGGCTCGGTGCCGATGCCGCCGCCAGGCTGCGCCACCGGCTCGGACCCGATCACGCCGCCCGCAGTGTTGCTCAACGCCGCCGCCGCGATGTCCAGCGCCGCGCTGCTGGTCTGCCGAATGGTGCCGCCGCGGTTGTCGATGGCGCCGGCGGTGCTCGCAAGCTCGAGGCGCGCGCCCTCGATCGTGCCGCCCTTGCCATCGATGGCGTTGGCGAGCGTGTCCTGCGTGGTGATCTTCAAGTTGGCGCCGCTCGCGATGCGCCCGCTGTTGGCGAGGCTCGCGGCCGCAAGGTCGGCACCCGCGGTGGCCTGCAGGCTGCCGATGTTCTCGAGCCGCCCGGCGCTGGTGACCACCAGTTGCCCGGCGCCCATCAGTGGGGTGGCGCCCGGCGCAGCCTGAATGGTGCCCGCATTGCGCACGCCAAGCCCCGCCTCGGTGCCGATGAGCGTGATCTTGCCGGCGTACATGCCGCCGAGCGCGGCCACGTCGAGCGCGAAGGTGGGCGCGCTGCCGCTGCCCGCGATAGGGGTGATCTGGCCGTGGTCGGCCGAGACGTCGTTGGCGCCGGTCACGACCTTGAGTTCGCTCGCCCAGATGCCGGCGTTGGCCTGCACGGCGCGCGCGAGTATGGCGGCGTAGTCGGTCTTGCTGGCATCGAGGCCGGCGCCGTCGATGGTGATGGTGCCGCCGCGCACGAGGAAGCTGTCGAGGCCGCCCATGGCGTTGAACTGCGGCGTGCCGGTGGTGAGGGTGGCGCGGCTGGCGTTGATGAAGCCGCCGCCGTCGACGCTGATGCCCGCGGGGTTGGCGATGATGACCTCGGCGCGGCTGCCGCCGACTTCGATGGTGCCGCGCAGCTGGCTGGGGCTGCCGCCGTTGACTTCGTTGAGGATGATGCGTGCGGGCCCGTTCGCGAGGAAGGGGTTGCCCTGCACCCAGCCGCCGAGCTGGGTCTGCACGTCGGTGCGGCTGTTGTTGAGGATGGCGCCGTTGGGGCCGACGTTGAACTGGTTGTAGATGTTGCGCGAGACGCCAGCCGCGCTGGGCGTCTGGATGTTCACGAGCGGCACGCCGTTGGGTGCGACGAGCACGGTGGGGCGTTGGCTTCCGGGAACGTTGGCGGCGCCGGCGATCTGGCCATGGGCCATCGGCGGGGCAAGCACACCCGCCAGCGCCGCGCCGAGCAGCATGGGTGCGAATGCCGCAGCACCACCGGCGAGCAAGCCGCCTGCGCCGGTCGTGGCCTTGCGCGAACCTTTGCCCGTGCTCGATGCGGTTTCCTGCACCACCATCCGCGCGCCCCTCGCGGCATTGAAGACGATGCGGTACAGACGGCGATTCATGGCCCAACTCCCTCACTGACGATTTTTGGATACTCGCCACGCTTTCGTATCAAAGCGCGACGGGCGCCGATTGTCAGAGGGTGTTGGGCCTTAGCAGACGTCAAGAATCGACGAAGTGATCGACTTTGTGTACTTGCTCACACCTGCAATCAAACAGTGCAGACGCCGAAAACCTCGGTTAATTCGAATGGATTACATTCGGCGCGCAGCTCTGTTGGGCGCCAGCAACGCAGACCGAAAACGCAATCGCGCGCTTCGTTCGGGGCGATCAAACGTCGCATCGCGCGCCCTGCGCGCACCCACCCCGCATCCGCCGAAAGCCCCCAGGCGTGCTGCCAAAGCGCTCACGAAACGCGGTCGAGAAATTCGCCGCCCCCGAGAACCCGACCGCCAGCGCCACCTCCTCGACGCTCAGGGCTGAGTCCGTCAGAAGCCGCTGCGCGCGCGCGAGCCGCGCCTCGCGCACGAATTCGAAGACCGTGCGCCGCATGTGCGCGCGAAAGGCGCGCGACAGCCGTTTCTCGTGCGTGCCCACGCGCGCGGCCAGTTCCGCCAGCGGCGGCACGTGCGCGAGGTCGTTCTCGATCAGCCGCACTGCCGCTTCGACCAGCACGCGATCGGCATCGTGCGGAAGCGCCGCGGTGCCGCGCGTGCCGCTGCGCGCATCGGGGTGCTGCGGCGGCTGTTCCTCCTCGTCGCCGCGCGCGAGCGCGAGGTGCACCGCGACGCGCAGCAGCACCTCCTCGGGTTCGAAGGGCTTGAGGATGTAGTCGACGCCACCCTCGCGCAGGCCGGTCAACCGCTCTTCCAGCGCGTGGCTTGCGCTCAGAAAGATCACCGGAATGCGCGCGGTGCCGCGATCCGCCTTCAGCAGCCGGCATGCCTCGAAGCCGCTGCTGGCGCCCAGGTGCACGTCGAGCAGCACCAGGTCCGGCTGCAGCGCACTCGCGCGCCGGTAGCCCTCCAGCGCCTCGAAAGCCACGCTGATGCGGTGACCGGCGCGGCGCAGTGCCGCGAGCAGCAACTGCAGCTCCTCGACCTTGTCGTCGATGACGAGGATGTGCGCGCGCTGCGGAAAGGCCCGGGACCAGTAGGACATGCGGATTGCGTCGATGCGCCGTGCGGCGTCGCGCATCCGCGGATCTCCGATCCACCGGGCAGCCGCCATTGGCGCCCGGATGGTGCAAGTCCCGTCGATTTATTTCATTGGCGCTTTCTGACCATTCCTCACCGATCCTGATGGCCGCGCCAGTTCGCGGCAAGGGCGGCCGCGGCGCGGAGGGCGACCCGCTCAGTTCGCGAACACGTAGCCCGTGCCACGCACCGAATGCACCGGCAGTCGCATGCCGAGCTTCGCGGCCTTGCGGCGCAGCCTGCTGGCGATCGCATCGATGCGGTGTTCGTCGAAGTCGAACACGTCGCCGCCGAGCGCACGGATCAGGTCGTCGCGGCTCACTGCGTGGCCGCGCTGGCGGAACAGGCAGCCGAGGAAGGCGCGCTCGCTCGTGGTCAAGACCATCTGCCGGCCCTCGGGATCGCCGAGGATCCAGTCGCCTTCCTGGAGGCGCCACTCTGCGGCCTGGGGCGGCGCGGCAGGCGCAGCGGCCTTTCCGTCGTCCATCGTGCCTTCCGCAAAGAGGCGGCGCCCCACGGCGTGCAGCGTCTCGGCCAGTTCCATCATGTTCACGGGCTTCACCAGGTAGGCGTCGGCGCCTTCGCGCAGCCCGAGCAGCCGGTCTTCGAGACGGCCCCTGGCCGTGACCAGCACCAGGCCCAGGCGCCTGGTCGTGCGCAGGTGGGACACGATCTCCAGGCCGCTTTCGCCCGGCAGGCCGATGTCGACCACCGCGATGTCGCAGGGCTGGAGCGCAAAGGCCTTGTAGAAGGACGGCGCATCCGCGAAGCCCTGCGCGTCGAAGCCCAGCTCGCCGAGCGCGAACACGGTTTCTGCGCGAATGTCTTCGTCGTCTTCGATCACGTGGATGCGAAGACCGGTGCGCGGGCTCGGGGATGGCATGGGGCGGAAAGTATAAAGTCGCGCCCCGATGCGCCTCGACGCCGAACACACCCGCAAGCACGCGCGCCCGTCACGTGCCCTCGCCCGCTGCGCATGCCTGCTGCTCGCATGGGCGTGGCTGCTGCCGCTGCTGCTGTGGACCCTGGCGCTGCCGGCGCGCGCGGCCGTGCTGTCGTCCGCCGACGGCGTGGACAGTTCCGTGGCCTTGTCCCGGGGGATCGAGATCCTGCGCGATCCCACGGGCGACTGGCGCATCGAAGACGTCGCCACCGGCGCGCGGGCGCAGGGCTTCGAAGCGCTCCAGGGTTCGGTGCAGGAGGGCTTCAGCCGCGATGCGGTGTGGCTGCGCTTTTCGCTCTCGCGCACGCACGATGCACCCGCGCGATGGCTGCTGCGCGTGCGGCCGCCGCGCATCAACGAAGCCACGCTTTACGCGCCGGACGGCCGCGGCGGCTTCATCGAGACCGCGCTCGGCGACAGGCAGGCTTTCGCGGCGCGCGAGATCCCCGACCACAACTTCGTCTTCCCGCTCGAAGTCGCGGCCGAGCCGGCCCGGTACTTTCTGCGGCTGCGCAACGATGGACCATCGCTGCGGGCCGAACTCGATCTCTGGCAGCCCGGCGGCTTCGAGCGCGCGCGAACGGCCGACTACACGACGTTCGGCGTGCTGCTGGGCGCCGCGGCGCTCGTGGTCTGCATGAACCTGATCTTCTGGGTCTGGTTGCGCGACGGGCTCTACGCCCATTACGCGCTCTATGTTTTCTGCATCGCGGCGCTGAGCATGAACCGCCAGGGCTTTGCGGCCGAGTGGCTCCTCGCCACGCGCCCCGAGCGCGTCGCGCAGACGCTGCTGGCGGTCAACTGCCTCTTCAACGTGGTCGGGACGGCCTTCATGGCGCGCATCTTCCAGTTCCGGCGCCACTGGGTGCCGGCGGCACGCGTCTTCGATGCGGTCGTCGTGTTCAACCTCGCGGCCTTCGTGCTCGCGGTGGCGGGCTACCACAGCGCGATCGCTCCCTGGGTGAGTGCCGGCAGCGCCGCATCGACGTTGTTCGGCGCGCTCTTCGTCTGCTACCTGCTCTTGGTGCGAAGGCAGTTCCAGTACCTGCTGCCTGCCTCGGCCTTCGCCACCGGCACGGTGCTGGGACTCTACGGCCTGCTCAAGCTATGGCTCGGCGATCGGGTGCCGGGCGCCTCGCCCGATCGCCTGTACTGGCTCGGGAGCATGGCGCACCTCGTCCTGCTCAACGCAGCGGTGGCCGACCGCACGCGGCGTGCGGAGCGCGACTACCGCGCCGAGCGCGAGCGCGTGCTCGCGGTCAGGCTCGAGGCCGAGCAGGCCCTGGAATCCACCGTGGCACGGCGCACCGCCGAACTTGCGCGCACCAATGCGGCACTGCACGAGGAGATCGCCGCGCGGACGCGGCTGGAGGCCCAGTTGCGCCAGTCGCTCGAAGTGGAGCGCCAGGCGATCGCGCAGCAGCGCGAGTTCGTCTCGATGGTGTCGCACGAGTTCCGCACGCCGCTCACCGTGATCGACGGCGCCGCGCAGTCGCTCGACCTCTCCAGGCTCGGAACGGAACCCGTGCTCAGGCAGCGCACCGAGCGCATACGGCGGGCGGTGCAACGGCTGACGATGCTGATCGAGAACGTCCTGCTCGCAGACCGGCTGCAGCCCGAGAACCGGGTCCTGCGTGTGGAAGACGTGGACATGGCCGCCCTCGCGCGCGGCCTCTGCGACACCTTCGCGATGCCGGGCGGGTCGCGCCTGGCCCTGGAGGTGCAGGGTTCGCTGCGCCCAGTGCGGGGCGATCGTGCACTGATCGAGATCGCGCTGCAGAACCTGATGCAGAACGCCCTCAAGTATTCGCCGCCGGAAGCGCCCGTTCGCATCGTGCTGCGGCAGGCGGGCGATGCCGTCCAGGTGGACGTGATCGACCGCGGCCCGGGCATCGCCCACGACGATGCCGGCCGCGTCTTCGAAAAGTACTTCCGCGCGGAAACCGCGACCGCGGTGGCCGGCACCGGCCTCGGCCTCCACCTCGCACGCGAGATCGCCAGACGCCATGGCGGCGACGTCACGCTGCAGCAGACCGGTGAAGGCGGGTCGACGTTCCGCCTGGAGCTGCCAGGCGCAGGGGCGGAACGCACGCCGCGGGCGGTCTAGGCCGCGCGGATCGAAACCGTCGCGGGACTGAAGCGGACCGGCGCCGCCTCAGTGCGTCGCCGCCTCCACGATCACCTTCGTCACCGCCTCCGGCTTCGAGGTCATCACCACGTGCGAAGCGCCCTTGACTACGGTCGTCTTCACCGCATGCGCGCGCTGCGCCATGAAGGCCATCGCGGCCGGTGGAATGTTCTTGTCGCGGTCGCCGTAGACGAACCACGAGGGCACCGACTTCCACGCCGGCGCCTCGGCCGCCTCGTTGAGCGCGGCCTCGGCGATCGGACGCTGTCCCACGGCCATCAGCTTCGCCTTGGCGAGCGGCACGTCGGCCGCGAACTGGGCCGGGAACCTGTCCTGCTGGATGTAGAGGTCCTTGCCACCGTCGGCGAGCGGCACCGGCGGCGCCAGCGTGGGGCCGAGCGTGCTGCCGGGGAACTTGCCCGTGAGGCCCAGCGCGGTCTCGCCCGCCTCGGGCGCGAAGGCCGCGACATAGACCAGCGCCTTCACGTTGGCCTTGCCGATTGCCGCGGCCGAGATGACCGAGCCGCCATAGGAATGACCCACGAGCACCACGGGACCCTGGATCGAGTCGATGACGCCGGCCACCGAGGCCGCGTCGGCCTTCGGCCCGCGCAGTGCGTTCGCAGCCGCGATCACCGGGTAGTGCCGCGCCTGCAGGCCGCGCACCACGCCGTCCCAGCTCGAGGAATCCGCGAAGGCGCCATGCACCAGCACGATGGTGGGCTTCTGCGCCTGTGGTTGCTGTTGCTGTTGCTGCGCGAAGGACTGCAGCGGCACGAGCGCTGCGAGACCGAGTGCGGCGGCGATCAGGGCCATGCCGATGCGGCGGCCGGGAGACTTTGTCATGACGGTTCTTCCTGGGTTCGACGTTGAGAGACGGAGAGAGGGATCGGCTGGATGCCGACGGCGCCGACTCTAGGAGCGGCCTGCGCCCCCTCGCGCCTTCTCTGTATGCCTGTGTGTCGGCGCTGTGCCTTGCCACAGAACGTTGCATGCGATGCCGCCCTGGCGGCATGGCATCGAGCCGGTGCGGCGCTATTACGCTGCTTTGACCGAATGCGCAATACCGGGAACCCGCTAGCGATGGATGCGCTGTTGCGGGAAGTCCACGGCGCAATTGGCCGAACAAGACCGGATTTCGCTCGACATCCACATGCAACCTTAAGTTTGAATGAGAATCTCGCCAGCGAAAAACCAAAGCCGAGATCGCCATGACCCTGGACGAACTGTTTGCCGATGCCCACCTGCTCCCGACGGTGCCCAAGGTGGTGTTCGACCTCATCGAGATGCTGCGCAGCGAGGATGCGTCCGTTCCGGCGGTGGCGCGCAAGCTCGAGCTCGACCAGGTGCTGACCGCCAGGGTGCTGCGGATGGTCAACTCGCCCTACTTCGGGCTGCGCCGCAAGATCGTCTCGATCCAGGACGCGATCCAGCTGCTGGGTTTCTCGGCGATCCGATCGCTGGTGGTGAGTTCGGGGCTCAAGGGCACCTTCCAGAAGGTCGACAACGTGGACCTGCCCGCGTTCTGGGCGCACAGCCTGCGCGTGGCCGCGGTCGCGCGCTACCTCGCGGGCAAGACGCGCGGCATCGACCACAGCCTGGCCTTCACCGTCGGCAGCATGCATGCCATCGGCCACCTGATCATGGCCCGTGCCATGAAGGACGAGATGGCCAGGCTCAACGCCGTCCATCCCTTCGACGCGATGGGGCGCCTCGAGGTCGAGGCGCAGAAGTTCGGCTACCACTACGGCGACGTGAGCGCGCGGCTGGCCGCGCGCTGGGAATTCGCCTCCGAGTTCACGAGCGCCCTCGCCTGCTTCGCGAACCCCATGGAGTCGGGCCGCACCGACGCGCTCGCCAACGTACTGCACCTGGCGGTGTGGCGCGTGGCGCTGGAGCGCGAGGGACTCCCGATCGGCGACACCCGGCATGTCTGGCCCGCCGCCTCGGCCGATGCCATCGGCCTGTCGGAAGAAGTGGTGCACGACATGCCCGCGCCGCGCGAACTCGCGTCCGACCTGGAATCGATGATCGCCTGAGGGGCGACCCCCCTCCCCCTTCACACACCGGATGAACGCGCCCGTGAGGGCGTGGCATGGACCTGCAACGGGTCCTTCCGCAGCAGATGCGGCCCATCGAGGATGGGCGCTGCATGCCTGGCCTGGCGTGCCCCCCGCGCTGCGAGCGGTGATCTCCACGCTTGCAGCACGAAATTCAACGCCGGCACGCGGCTCATCGCGCGCGCCGCGCCGACGCGACGGCCCCCCGATTGAAATTTAGTGTGCGCGAAAGCGCCGCGGATACAGAGGCATACGAACCGGTGCGCCACGGCGCAGGCGCGCCGAACAATCGCGCTGTCGGATCGAAACCGCACCCCATCCGAACGGTCTCCACCTCTGCGGCGCGCCTGCCGACGGGCCACCGCCAACCTCGAAAGGAATCATCATGAAAGTCCCCGCCCTTCTCGCCGCCGCCGCCCTCTCCTCGCTGTTCGCCCTCCACGCGAGCGCCGAGCAATACCAGGGCGTGCTGCAGTTCCACCCCAGTGCGAGCCGCGCCGACGTCCGGGCGCAAGCGGTGGCCGCCGCGCACAGTGCCGATCCCTACCGCGAAGGCGCCTCGGCCGACGTGGCGCCGGCGCTGCCGACGGCCCTCGCCCGCAAGGACGTGCGCGCCGAGGCCGTTGCCGCCGCGCGCGAAGGCAACCCGTACGCCGACGGCGCCGAGGCCGGCCTGCCGCAGGCCTTCGTGAGCACGCTGGACCGCGCCGCGGTGCAGGCCCAGGCGCGCGGCGCCGCCCACGGCACCCTCTGAGCGTTCCCCATCCAACGATCCCGGATTTCTCCCATGACGACTGCAACACCCCTGCTGCCGCGCCGCGCCTTCCTCGCCAAGGCTGCGCTCGGCGCCGCCGCGGCCCAGCTGGTCTCGGCCGTGCCCGCCTTCGCGCAGACGGCCGGTCCCCGCGCCGGCAGCACGCGCCGCCTCGAGCCGATCAAGAACATCGACGCCGGCAGCCTCAGCATCGGCTACCACGAGGCCGGCCCGGCCGACGGCCCGCCCGTGATCCTGCTGCACGGCTGGCCCTACGACATCCACATGTTCGTCGACGTCGCGCCGATGCTCGCCGCGGCCGGCTACCGCGTGATCGTGCCGTACCTGCGCGGCTACGGCAGCACCCGCTTCCTCTCGGCCGACACGCCGCGCAACGGCCAGCAGTCGGTGGTCGCGGTCGACATCGTCGCGCTGATGGATGCGCTCAGGATCCAGGTCGCCACCGTCGCCGGCTGCGACTGGGGCGCGCGCACCGCCTGCATCATGGCCGCGCTCTGGCCCGAGCGCGTGAAGGCGCTGGTCTCGGTCAGCGGCTACCTGATCGGCAGCCAGCAGGCGGGCAAGGTGCCGCTGCCGCCGCAGGCCGAGTTCCAGTGGTGGTACCAGTACTACTTCGCGACCGAGCGCGGCCGCGAGGGCTACGACAAGAACCGCAACGCGTTCTCCAAGCTGATCTGGCAGCTCGCCTCGCCCAAGTGGAACTTCGACGACGCCACCTTCGAACGCAGCGCGCGCGCCTTCGACAACCCCGACCATGTCGCGGTCGTGGTGCACAACTACCGCTGGCGCCTGGGCCTGGCCGACGGCGAAGCGAAGTACCAGGCGCTCGAGGACCGGCTCGCGAAGGCGCCGACCATCGCCGTGCCGACCATCACGCTCGAAGGCGACGCCAACGGCGCGCCGCATCCCGAGCCGAGCAGCTACGCGAAGAAGTTCTCGGGCCGCTACGAGCACCGGCTCGTCAGCGGCGGCATCGGCCACAACCTGCCGCAGGAAGCGCCCGAGGCCTTCGCCAAGGCGGTGATCGACCTGGCGCGGGCCTGAGCCCCGCGCGGCTTCAGCGGCCGCGCGCGGCCGTCACCCCGGTCAACGCCGCCGCGGCCGCGAGCAGCGCGGCGCTGGCCAGGAAGGTGGCCCGATGGCCGTGGTGGTCGAACAGCAGCCCGCCCACCGTGGAGCCGAGCGCGATCGCCATCTGCACCACCGCCACGAACAGGCCGCCGCCGGCCTCGGCGTCGTGCGGGAAGGTGCGCGCCACCCAGGCCCACCATCCCACCGGACTGGTGCCCTCGCTTCGAGGGCTATCACTTGTACTACCCGCACCGGCGCCAGCCTTCGGCCGCGTTCTCGCTTGTGGTGCAGGCGCTGCGCCAGAGCGGCCCCGCGGGTTAGTCAGAACCAAGGAATGCACGTCGCTGGTGACTGCTGAATGCGGCTATCAGCCCGGCTGATCAATGCATGCCGGTTGCGCTTCGCGCGCCCTCTTGGATCTAAATGTTTGCCTCGCCCGGAGCCGACCGCTCCTGCGCTCGCAATATCGCCGAGCAAGGCATCCCAACTGTGGTTCTCAGCCGGCTCGTCGCGGCAGGCAGGCTCGAACCGACGCTACTCGGCCGAGAACCTGCATCCCTTCCCACCGTCAGTGGTAATCCTGCTCCAGCTGATGCCTTACAGCGAGCACGACGACCGTGGAGGGACCCACAATCTCATAAAGCAAGACATAACCGCTGGCTCCGAAGGGAACAACCAGTTCGCGACGCAGACCATCGCCCCGTGTTGCCTTGCGGTAGATAAACGGTGTCTTGGACAGGTGTGTCTGGGCAGACATCTCGACGGCCGCGATCGCGCGTTCCGCAAGATCCAGGTCCTCGACCGTTTCAGCGCGGTCAATCAGGTACTGAAAGAGCCTGAGGAGATCCGTTCTCGCTTGCGGAGCGAACGCAACCGCAAAGCTCATCGCGTCTTCGTCGACGGAATACCCAGTTGCTGGCGCTTGATTTCAAGGCGCTCGCGCATCTCTGCGATGACCTGGTCTGCTGGATGCGACACGCCCGTGCGCAAGTACGCCTGCCAGGCAGCCTCACCGCGGGCATGAAACTCGACTTGGGTGCGTCGGTAAGCCACGGCGCCGCGCACTGTGTCCTCGATGAACTCGGACAAGGTCTCGCCCTCAGCAAGCACCGACTCCAGGTCTGCGCGAAGCTCAGGGTCAACGCGCACCTGTGGAAGGATGGCTGACTTCATTCGCGAGATTGTGCTTCAAATGCGTTGCGCAGACAAGGGCGGGTCCACGTGAGGCACGCAGCCTACGCGAGCGGCGAAAACGAAGTCGGCGCCAGAAAGGAGCTGTCCATGTTCGCGACGATCGGCCCTGCACTTTCGCTGGCCTGTCGCACCTGGATCCATTCCGGGTCCGCCACGAACTTGGCCCACTTCGTCTCCCGATCGGCCATGCTGTCCCAGACGAGCATGTAGGTGAGCGCGTTGCTGTCCGGTCCGACCACCGTGGTCCAGTAGCCGAGCTGGCGGATGCCGTGCCGGTTCCAGATGCCGACCGTATGGTCGCGAAAGCGGGCCAGCACGTCGGGCAGGCGGCCCGGCATGGCGGTGTAGATGCGGAGTTCGTAGAGCATCGGCGTGGTCGCGTCGTTGGAAGGAGGAAGGCGGGCACTCATTCGGGCTCGCCTGCGGCGGCGGACCCTTTGCGGTGCGTCGTTCCACATCGTACTGCCCACGATCCGACGCCCCGCTCGAACGAGGCGCCGCGCGCGTCTCAGGGTACCGGTGCGACGAGGGTGAACATGGTTCGAGCGGGCTTCATGAAATGCGGCCGCACGCGATCGCTCCACGCCGTGCCGCGAACCGCCAGCCACTCGGCAGAGGCCGTGGTCCGATCGGAGACGAGGTCATAGCATGCGAGCGACGCCCGTTCATCGTCGTTGTTCCAGAAGCGCTGAGCCCTGACGCAGCCCGGCACGGCGGCCAGCCCGGGCAGATGTTCCTGGTCGTACCAGCGCTGCAGTTCGATGCCCCAGCCCGGTTCAGGCGCCATCTCGACGGTGTAATGGAAACGCGCGGGCGATTCCGCACTGGCGCCGGCGAGGTCCTGCATCAAGGTCAGGCGAGCGGCCTCCACGCTTGTGCCAGGGCAGGCCGCGCCCGCTGCGTCGGTCAGCGCGGCGAGCGTGTGCTTCGACAGCGCCGTGCGGTGAAGCAGCTGCAGGTACACATGCGCGACCTGCAGCGTTTCGGCGTGCGCACGCCGGACGATGCTGCAGCCGAGGTCCTCCCAGCAGGGCAGGCTCGCGAACCCCTCGCCGAGTGCGGCGGGGTCCGGAAGCGGACCATGGAATCGCAGACGTATGACGTCGGTGGGAATCCGTCCAGTGGACATGGGCACCTCGAATGAAGCGTGCGGCGACAGGGCCGCGGATCAGGTCGTAAAGCGGTACAGCGCCTGCGGGTTGTGGACCAGCAGCTGCTCGAGGTGCCTCGCATCGGGCGCGATGCGGCCCAGCGCATCCACCAGTGCGCCGTCGTCCGGGATGTGGGTGTGGTTGGGATGCGGCCAGTCGGTGCCCCAGACGCAGCGCTCCGGAAAACGCGCGACCAGGATGCGCGCCAGCGCCTCGCCGCGCGCATAGCGCTCGGCCGCGGGCGCATGGGCATCGATGCGATCGATGCCGCTGACCTTGACGTGGAAGCGCGGGTTCTCCAGCAGCTTCAGCAGCGCCTGGAAGTCGGGGGCGTCCAGCCCGCGCCGGGCGTCCACGCGCCCCATGTGATCGATCACCACCGGCACGCGGCTGCGCTGCAGCGGGGCGCAGAGCTCGTGGATCAGTTCGCTCTCGAAATGCACCTGCAGATGCATGCCGACTGCGGCCAGGCGCGGCGTCAGCGCGAGCACCGCTTCGACCCCCGCGGTGGTCGCGATGTGCCGCATGAAGTTGAAGCGCACGCCGCGGAATCCCGCCGCCGCCAGGCGCTGCAACTCGGCATCGGGCACCTCGGGCTCGACCAGGGCGATGCCGAGGTAGCGGCCCTGCCCCGCCGCGATCGCGTCCTCGACCACGCGGTTGTCCGTGCCATGCGTGATCGACTGCACGATCACGCAGCGCTCGATGCCCATGCCGCGGTGGAGCGCGAACAGCGTCTCCTTGGGTGCTTCCAGCGGCGTCGCGCGGCGGTTCGGCGCATACGGAAAGCGCGCGACCGGACCGAAGACGTGCACATGGCTGTCGCAGGAATTCGGTGGCAGGCGAAGATCCGGCGGCGAGGGGTGTTCCAGATAGGTCCTCACGGGCGCTTCGGCATTGGCATCGGCAGTGGCGTCGGTCATGGGGCGGGCAGGCACCGGGTGCTTGCGTCTAGTGCGAGATGTTCAGCGCCACGAGGAACCGCGACACCATGTTGTAGGCCGCCACGGTGGCGACCAGTTCGACCACGGTGGCGGGATCGAAGCGCGCGTTCACGCGCTCCATCAGTTCGGCCGGCACCTGGACCTCGCGCGTTATGCGATCGGTCAGCGCCAGCAACAGCCGCTCGTCTTCCGTGAAGCTGGCGTCGGGAACGGGCGCGCGCAGCGCATCGATCTTCGCCTGCGCGAAGCCGGCTTCGAGCGCATGCGGCACATGCGCGTCGAACTCGAAGGCCGCATCGTTGAGCACGGCCACACGCAGGATGATCATCTCGCGCAGGTCGGCCGGCACGCCGGTGCGGTTGCGCACGGCCGTCAGCATCGACTCCCAGCCGCTGGCGATGCTCGGGCTGTTGAGCAGCACCTGGTAGAGCAGCGAGATCCGGCCGCGCTCCGACAGGATGCGTGCCTCGATCTCGGCCAGTTCGGGAACGGTTCCCGGAACCACCAGCGGAACGCGGATATGGCTGGTGCTCATCAGTCGGCCTTGATGTTGCGGGACTTGATCAATGCGGCCCATTTGTCGGTATCGGCCTTCAGCAGCGCTGCCAGTTCCTGCGGCGTGGAGGTCTTCGGCTCGGCGCCGCCGCGCAGCAGCCTGGCGCTCACCTCGGGGTCGGCAACGGCATGGCGCACGGCCTGGTTCAACTGCGCCACCACCGCCGGCGGTGTCTTGGCGGCAACGAACAAGGCGTACCAGTTGTTGGTGTCCACCGCCTTGATGCCCTGCTCGTCGAGGGTCTTGACCTCCGGCAGCGACGGATGGCGCTTGGCCGCCGCGATCCCGATGGCCTTGAGCCGGCCGCCCTGCACATGGGGCATGATCGCCGCGACGTCGGCGAACACGCCCTTCACCTGCCCGCCCATCAGGTCGGTGAAAGCCGGCGCCATGCCCTTGTACGGCACATGCAGGAAGCGCGCGCCGGTGGACTCCTCGAGCTGGATCAGGGCCAGATGCGGGATGCTGCCGGAGCCCGACGAGGCCATCGGCGTGGGCTCCTTGCTCGCCTTGGCGGCCTGCACGAACGCCGCGGCGTCCGCTGCGGGATCCTTCGCGCCGACCACCAGCACCTCCACGTTGTTCGCCACCAGCGAGACCGGCGCGAAATCGCGCAGCGTGTTGTAGGGCGACTTGTCGACCAGCGACGGATTGATCGCGGCGGCACCCACGCTGGTGATCCAGAGCGTGCCGCCATCCGCTTCGGAGCGCAGGGTTTCCAGTGCGCCCAGCGCACCGTTCGCGCCCGGCTTGTTGTCGACGATGACCGGCCGCTTCAGTTCGCGCGCGAGCTGCTCGGCCAGCGTGCGCGCCACGAAATCGACCGGCCCGCCCGGGCTGAACGAGGTCACGATGCGAACCGGCTTTCCGCCGGTCTGCGCGAAGGCGACCGGTGCCATCGAAAGCACCGCGGCGGCGGCCAGGATGTGCCGTCTGTTCATTGGCTTGTCTCCGTTCGTTTTTGCAATTACTCAGTCGCAGCGGGCCGTCATGCCGCCGTCCACGATCAGTTCGGTGCCGGTGACGAACCGCGCCTCGTCGCTCGCAAGATAGAGCGCAGCGCTCGCCGTGTCCCGGCCGTCGCCCATGAAGCCCAGCGGAATGCGCCGCAGGCGCGAAGCGAGCAGCGCATCGATGTCGCCGCCGGTGCGCTGCTTGGCCAGGCGCACTTCCACCATCGGCGTGTGCAACTGCCCGGGCACGACGGTGTTGACGCGGACACCGTCGGGTGCGTGCTGAACCGCTACCACGCGCGACAGATGGATCACGCCGGCCTTGCTGGCCGCGTACGCCACCTGCGCGCTGCCGGTCCAGCGCAGGCCGGAGGTCGAGGCCACGTTGACGATGGCGCCGCGCTTGCGCGCCACCATGTGCCCAAGCACATGCTTGCAGGTCAGGAACACGCTCTTGAGGTTGATGTCGATCTGGCTGTCCCAGGCTTCCTCGCTCAGCTGCACCGGACCGCCCGCGGCCGAGCCGCCCACGTTGTTGATCAGGATGTCGGGCGCGCCGTAGGTCTCGAGGCAGGTGTCGACCATCGCCCGCACGCTCTCCGAGCGGGTCACGTCGCAGATGCAGCTGGTGATGGATGCCGCCGCGCTGCCTGCCAGCGCCAGGGTCTCGGCCAGGCGTTCGGCATCGCGGTCGACCGCCAGCACCTTGGCACCTTCCTGCGCCAGCCGCACGGCCATCGCGCGGCCGTTGCCCCAGCCGGTTCCCACGCAGCCCGCGCCGGTCACGATCGCGACCTTCGATTCGAATCTCGTCATCCTTGTTCCTCGCGCCCGGCGTCCCCGGGAAAACATGGAGTCTGAACCGGGTGGAAGCAAAGTTAAATCCAATGACTTCTATATCAGATATGTCTTGCCGCTATGGATCTCAGGCAGTTGGAATACTTCGTCGCGGTGGTCGAGAAAGGCAGCTTCAGCCGTGCCGCGGCGGTGCTGAACCTGGCGCAGCCGAGCATCAGCCGGCAAGTGGCCCTGCTCGAGCAGGAGCTGGGTCAGCGCCTGCTGGAGCGCACGGGACGGGGCGTCACGCCCACGCAGGCGGGGCACGCACTGCTGGCGCATGCGCGCGTCATGCTCAACGCCGCGGCGCAGGCGCTGTTCGAGATCAAGGAGATGCGCGACGAGCCCGCCGGCAAGGTGGTCGTGGGCCTGCCGAACCGCGTGGCCAGCGGCCTCTGCGTGCCGCTCGTGCGCGCGTTCCGCGAGCGGCTGCCGCATGCCATGCTGTCGGTGGTGGAAGGGCTGAGCCTGTCGCTTCGCGAGGGCCTGCTCGCGGGGCGCATCGACGTCGGCGTCCTCTTCGACCCGCCGCCCACGCCGCTGCTGAGCTACGAGCCCCTGATGCGCGAGCGGCTGCTGCTCGTCACGCCCGCCGGCTATCGCCTGCCAGAGCGTGTGCCGCTCGCATCGCTCGCGGGTTTCCCGCTGATCCTGCCCGCGGCGCCCAACCCGATACGTAGCCTGGTCGATGCGGTGCTCCTGCCGCGCAAGATCAACCTGAACATCCTGGCCGAAGTGGGCGCGGTGCACACGGCGATGACGGTGGTGGAGGAAGGCATGGCGTGTTCCATCCTGCCCGAGAGCGCGCTCCATCTCAGCGCGCGCCGCGCGAAGGTTCGCTCCGCGCCCATCGGCCCGCCGGCGATGTGGAACCGGCTGGTGCTCGCCATGCCCGCTGCGCGCCCCAACAGCCGTCTCATCCAGGAGACCGCGAAGCTGCTGCGCGCGCTGGACTTTCGCGCCTACCGGCCGCCCTCGGCGGCGGCGGCGTGAAGCGCGTCACCCGCTGGCCGGAGGCCCAGGGAAACGCTGGCGCGTCTTCATGAGGCGGGTCAGAAGTCGATGCGAATGCCCGCTTCCTTCACGGCCTTGCCGATCTTCGTCAGGTCGTCCGCGATCAATTGCCTGAACTGCGCCGGGCTGGACTTCGTCGGCACGAAGGACAGTTCCGCGAACCTGGCCTTCAGCGACGGCGCCTCGACAGCCTTGGCGATCTCGCTGTTGAGCCGGTCCGTGATGGCCGCCGGCAGGTCGGCCGGCCCCCAGATGCCGTACCACGACAGCAGCTCGAAGCCCGGCATGCCGGCCTCCGAGAGCGTCGGCACGTCCGGCATCGACGCGACGCGCACCTTGCTGGTCACTGCGAGCGGCCGCAGCCGTCCGCCATGCACGAAGGGCGCCACGCCGGGCATTGGCGAGATCGCGGCCGAGACATGGCCGCCGATCACGTCGGTCAACTGCGGCACGGCGCCCTTGTACGCCACGATCTGCATCTGCAGGCCCAGCGCCCGGTTGACCATCTCCTCGCTCAGATGGCTGGTGGTGCCCAGGCCCGAGGTGGCCCAGGTGTACTTGCCGGGATGGGCCTTGGCCAGCTGCACGAACTCGCCCATGGTCCTGGCCGGCACGTCGTTGTTGACGGCGACGATCAGCGGCACGTAGCCGATCTGTCCCACCGGCGTGAAGTCACGCTGCGCGTCGTAGGTCTTCTTCGCCACGACCAGCGGCAGGTAGGTCTGGCTCGACGCGTTGAAGAGCAGCGTGTAGCCGTCGGCCTTGGCCTTCTTCACGTTCATCGCGCCCACCAGGCCGGAAGCACCCGGCGTGTTCTCGATCACGATCGGCTGCCCCAGCTGGCGCTGCAGCTGATCGGCCACCAGGCGGCCCACGGTATCGATCGAGCCGCCGGGCGTGTAGGGAATCACCATGCGGATCGGCTTGCTCGGATAGCTCTCTGCGTGCGCAAAGGCGGCGGCGAGCAGCGCCGATGCGGCCCATGCGAGCTTCAGGGCGGAAAGGCGGTTTCTTTCGATCAAGGTGAGTCTCCTGCTTTCTGGATGGGATGGCTCGATGTCCGCCCTCGCCCTGCGGCCAGGGCGATGCGCTGCGAACGGGTCTGTCACGCTAGACGCCGGGTTGCGAACCGTGGATGCGGCGCGCGAATGCCGCGATCGCGTCGGCCATGGCACGCGGCTGCTCCGGCGCCATCGCATGGCCGGCGTCGCGAATCACCGCCACCGTCACGCGATCGCCCAGGTGGGGCTTCATGACGTTGGGGATCACCACCGCATCGTGCTCGGCCTGCAGATCGAGGATGGGCACCTTCAGACCTGCGGAGAAGTAGTCGTCCACCGGCGTCACCCGCCGCGCATGGCTTTGCGCCTCGTGCGCCGCGACGCTCCAGCCGTCCAGCCAGACGCGCGGATCGTGACCGGGGGCGAAGAATGCGCGGCGCAGGCAGTCGATGCGCTGCGCTTCGGGAAGGCGCGGGTCGCCGGCACCGTCGATCGCATCGCGCAGCCGGCCGTAGGGCTTCTCGTCCGAGCCCGGCGGCACTTTGCCTGCCGATGCGGCGGCCATGACGACACCGCAGACGAGGTCCGGCCGATCCGCAGCCAGCGCCCTCGCCGGCTGGCTGCCCCACGCATGGCCCACCACGACGACCGGACCGGTGCGCGCCTGGTCCAACACGGCGGCCACGTCGGCGGCGAAGTCGTGCATGTCCAGCGACTGCATCGGGCCCGTGCTGCGACCGACGCCGCGCGGCTCGGGCCGCAGCACACGGAAACCCTCGCGCGCCAGCATGGCCGCGACCACGTCGTAGTCGCGGCCGGAGCGCGCGAGCGAGGGAAGCATGCAGATCGCAGGCCCGGCGCCTTCGTCGGCGTACTCGATCTGGATCTCCGCGCCGTCGCGGGCCGAGCGATAGCTGATCAGCTTGCGCGTTGCGGGGGCGTGGACCCCGGCATGTGCGGTTGAATCTTTTGTCTCCATGCCTGGAGTCTTTCAGGCAGGGAGATCAAGCGTAAGCACATGGGTTCTATAGCAGATATGTTTTCCGCCTATCGATCTGCTGGGCCATACCGATGCGATTCGTCAAGAACCGTCGGGCCTGATATCCGGTGCAGGGATCAGCGGGACGCCCTGCGCCTCGGCAGCTCGCGACTGCGCAGCCATCGCTGCCTCGAAGGCCGGTCGCGCCCGCAGACGCGCCCAGTAGGCTTCCAGCGAAGGGGTGAAGCGCTCGGCAAAGCCCAGATGCTGCGCGAGCAGCAGTGCGTAGCCCACCGACACATCCGCCGCCGTGAAGCGGCCCGCGCAGAGGTATTCACGCTCGCCGAGCCGCGGCTCCAGGGTCCGCAGCCGCGCCAGGAACCACTTGGCATAGTCGTCGGCGACCTGCGGCTGCTTTCGTTCCGCCGGCTCGGTGCAGGGTGATCATGTTGGCTTCTGAGCCGCTCCGGTGTTGGAACAACTGCCCGTGCACGCTCAGCCCGCGCCGCCGCCCCGCCCCAGCGCCACCGCCATGATCGGCTTGGCCCATTGCGGCACCCGGTCGAGCGCGATGTGGGAGACGATGCGCCCGCCCTCCATGTGCAGCAGCAGCAGCGGCTGCGGACGCTGTCCGGCCTTGGGGTCGCGTTCGGCGCTGTTGTCGTAGAGGCGCAGGCTCGCGAGGTGCGGCAGCAGCCGGATCAGGTTGGCGCGGCTGGTCTCGTAGCGTTCGCGGATCTTCCCCTCTGGAATGTCGTGCCCGCCCGCGGCGACGCGGGCGCGCACGCGCTGCAGGTGCAGTTCGGGCGACGAGAGCCCGGCGTACCAGAGATGGACCTGCGCGCCCGCGCGCGCGCCTTCGAGCAGCATCTCGGGCAAGGTCCGCGCGCCGAGCGTGGTCTCGAACGCGAAGTTCAACTGCTGCGCGAGCGCGCGCTCGAGCCCCTGACGGCCGAGCTCCCAGGCCTTCGCGTTCGCCGCCTCGACCGACAGCGCGGGGTCGGCATCCGCCAGCGCGCGGGCGGCCAGGTCCGGGTTGAAGTAGTCGACCTTCTTCTGCAGCAGCGCGGCGCCGCCCACGCTGCTCTTGCCGGCGCCGTTGACGCCGGCCAGCACGAAGATTCGGGCCGGCATCAGCGCCGGGCGGCCTGGGTGACCGCGGCCTCGCCGAGCTCGTCCGGCGTCATCGCGAAGGCATCGGCCATGGCCTGCGCGGCCGCATCGCCCTGCATGCGCGCGAACATGTCGTCGAAGCGGTGCGTGAGCGCTTCGAGGTTCGGCTCCGCGGCCTGTTCGAGCTTGAGGTAGCGCTCCACCGACATCAGCACCATCGACGGCTGCTCGTGCCGCGTGATCACGACCGCGCCGCGCGCCATCACGGTGCTGGTCACGCTCTGCATGCCGGACGCGAGCCGGGTGGCGGAGAACGAGGGCAGCTCGCGCGTGAGGCGCTCGATCTCGGCGGGGCGGACGGAAGCGGTGTGGGCGGCCATGGGATTCCTCGGCAGGGGTGTTTTCTGGATTTTACCCATTTTCCGGATTTCGGCCGAACACCCGGGAATGTCGTCCCCGGTGGTGGCACAGGCGGGCGGCGTCCGCATACATTCATGGCCAGACCGCCATGACGAAGACAGAACTCGAGACCACCTACCGCGACTACATCGCATGCCTCAACCGGCGCGAGTGGACGGCGCTCGGTCGCTTTGTCCACGAGGACGTGCGCCACAACGCCGCGGCGCTCGGCATCGACGGCTACCGCGCGATGCTGGAGGCCGACTGCGCGCAGATTCCCGATCTCCGCTTCGAGATCGAGATGCTGGTGGCCGACCCGCCCCGGCTCGCGGCCAGGCTCCGCTTCGACGTCACGCCGGCCGCGGACTTCCTCGGCGTGCCGGTGAACGGACGGCGCGTGAGCTTCTGCGAGAACGTCTTCTACGCGTTCCGCGACGGAAGGATCGAACAGGTCTGGTCCGTGATCGATGAGGTGGCGATCGAAGCGCAACTGCGATAGCCAGGCCGCACCTGCAGCCGTCGACGCGGCTTCAGATGAGCGTCCCGATGCTCCACAGGCGCAGCGCCATGTGGATCTCGAGCGCCCTGCTCGCGCTGCCCCAGTGCCCGATCAATTCCTCGATGGTCGCGAGCCGCTGGCGCACGGTGTTGACATGGATGTTCATGCGCAACGCGGTGGTCTTCGCGTTCTGGTTGCAGTCGAAGTAGGCCAGCAGCGTCGACGTCAGTTCCGAGCCGCGCTTGCGGTCGTGCGCGAGCAGCGCGCCGATGGTCGCGTCCAGGAAGGCGTTGAGACTGCCCTGGTCGTGGGTCTCGAACAGCACCGAATAGAGCGCCATCTCGTTCTGGCCCACGATGCTGCCGCGCATGCCCAGGCGCCCCAGCACCGACAGCGCCCTGCGCAGCGCGGCGTAGAGCGCTGGCATCTCCGCGGGCGAGCGCACCGGCCTGGACAGCACGCCGCGGTAGGCGTCGCCGAGCTCGCGCCGTGCGAAGGCCGCGATCTGCGCCAGCACGTCCTGCGCCCGGGTCGCGCCGCACACGACGGCCAGCACGCCGTCGATCTCGTCGAGCACATGGTCGGCCAGGAGCGGCACCCCCGCGCGCAGCCGCCGGGCCCAGAAGCCCGGGCGCGGCTCGGCCATCTCCACCAGCAGCAGCGAGACCGGCTGCGAGAGGTCGAGGCCGAAGCGCTCGGCGCGGTCGCGCGTCACGGCCGGCTCGTCCTGCCGCGGCGAGACCAGCGTGCGCAGCAGCGCCGAGACCTCGCGGCTCTTGCCGGCCTCGACGCGCTCCTGCGACAGCAGCACGATGCCGATGACGCTCGAACTGCGCTCGAAGGTGCGCAGCGACACCTCGCGCAGGTCCTCGTGCCGGAACAGCAGCACGGCCCCGAGCACGTCGTTGCCGCCGAGCACCGCGATCACGCGGCAGAGTTCGTCCCCTTCCGCATAGGCGACCGCCGACCGGCCCGCGCGCCGGCTTTCGCGCAGCGCCGCCGCGAGTTCCGCGCTGTGCGCGTCGTGCGGCGCATAGGCGTCTGCCGCGGTGCCCGCATAGCCGGCGGCGCGGCCGCGGCCGATGACCTGGAACGCCTCGTCGAGCACCAGCACGCTGCCGTCGAGCAGCTGCGCCACCGACTGGCAGAGCGCGCCGAGCGAGGCGCCCTGCGCCAGCAGCGAGGTCAGCTGCTCGTGCGCCTCGGCCGCGCCCTGCACGTCGCGCACATGCCGCTCCAGCTCGCGCCGGGCCAGGTCGGCATGCGCCAGCGCGGCCTTCGATTCCGCGAAGGCCTTGGCATTGTTGATCGCCACCGCCGCATGCGTGGCGAGCGTGCACAGGATCGAGACGTTGAGCGCGGTGTGGGTGCGGTGGTAGCGGTCGGCCACGAAGAGCAGTCCGATCACGTTGTCGTCGCACATCAGCGGCGCGCCCACGAGCGCGGCCACGCCCTCGGCGCGGAAGGTGTCGTCGAGCGCCGGGTCGTGCACGAAGCGGTTGTCGTGCAGGTAGTCGGGCGTGAAGAACGGCAGCCGCGTCGACATCACCACGCCGGCCACGCCGAGGCTGCGTGCCGCGGTCATCTTTCCCGTGCGGTCCGAGATCGCGCCGTCGGCCACCACGACCTGGAACTCGCCGCTCGCGGCGTCGTAGATGGTGAGCCAGCACAGCTGCGATCCCATCAGGTGGCGCGCGCGCCGCACGATCGCCTGCAGCAGCTCGCTGAGGTCGAGCCGGCTCGACAGGTCCTGCGCGGACTCGATCACCGCGAGCATGCCGCGCTCGCGTTGCTCGTGCACTTCCAGCCGGTGGCGCAGCGCCATCGCCATGCGCACCAGCTCCACCAGGCCCGTCTTGCGCTGCAGCGCATCGGGCAGCGCCTCGACCCGCGCGAGGCGCGCGGCGAATTCCTCGGCCGGCGCATTCCGGTGCAGCAGGCCGAGCAGCTCGGCGGCGATCGCGTCGACCGCCTCGCCGGACGCATCGGGCGCAGAGCCTGCCGCGCGTTGTCGATCGGGGGACAGTAGGGACATAGGGCCGCGAAGGCTAGCAGAACGCCATCCCGCTGCCCATGGGTTCCAGCCCTGTCCCTGCCGCCGGCGCGCGATCACACCGCCGCGGCGCCGCCAGTGTGCGCGCCGCACATAGGCGAGCGCGACCCGTTTCCGGACACTGCATGCGGCAGCGGGACAGGCCTGCCGCACGCACGCCCCACCCTGCACCCGACGACTTCCGACACCCCACAGGAACCCATGAGCATCATCGATTCACTGCGCCCGCCGCCCGGCCTGCGCGTGCTGGTCAGCGCGGGCGCATCGGGCATCGGCGCGGCCGTGGCGCTGGCCTTTCGCGAGACCGGCGCGCGCGTGCACGTGTGCGACATCGACGGCGCGGCGCTCGAGCGGCTCGCGCGCGAGGCGCCCGAGATCACCGCCAGCGTGGCCGACGCCTCGGTGCCCGGCGACGTGGACCGCGTGTTCGACGACGTGCAGGGCGCCCTCGGCGGGCTCGACGTGCTGGTCAACAACGTCGGCATCGCGGGCCCCACCGGCGCGATCCAGGAGCTGCAGCGCGGCGACTGGGAGCGCACCGTGGCGGTCAACCTGAACAGCCAGTTCTATTTCTCGAACCGCGCGGTGCCGCTGCTCAAGCGCTCGGCCATGAACCCGAGCCTGATCGCGATGAGCTCGGTCGCGGGCCGGCTCGGCTACGCCTTCCGCACGCCCTACGCGGCCACCAAGTGGGCCGTCGTGGGGCTGATGAAGTCGCTCGCCATCGAGCTCGGGCCGCACGGCGTGCGCGTCAACGCGATCCTGCCCGGCACGGTGGAGGGCGACCGCATGAACAGCGTGATCGGCGCGCGCGCCGCCACGGCGGGCGTCCCGGTGGAGGCGATGCGCGCGGCGTACCTGCAGAAGATCTCGCTGCGCCGCATGGTCACGACCGAGGACGTGGCCGCGATGGCGCTCTTCCTGTGCTCGCCCGCGGCGCGCAACGTCAGCGGCCAGGCCATCAGCGTCGACGGGAACATGGAATACCTCTGAGACCGCTTTCGCCTTTCTTCCCTTCCCGACAAGCATGGAGACATCAATGCACAAACTCAACGCAACCCTCACCTCCGGTCTCGCCTGCGCGATCGGCATCCTCGCCTTCGGCTCGGCCGCGGCCGCGCCCGTCAAGGTCGGCGTGCTCGAAACGCTCTCGGGTCCGCAGGCCTCGTCCGGCCAGGCCTACCGCACGGCGGTGCGCTTCGCGATCGACCGCATCAACGCGGCCGGCGGCTGGAACGGCGAGCCGGTGCAGCTGCTCGAGTACGACAACCAGGGCGGGCCCGCGGGCGCGGCCGACAAGCTCAAGGCCGCCGCGGCCGACGGCGTGCACCTGATCGTGCAGGGCGCCTCCTCGGCCATCGGCGGCCAGATCACGGAGGACGTGCGCAAGCACAACCTGCGCAACCCGGGCAGGGAGATCATCTACATCAACGTCGGCGCCGAGGCCCTCGAACTCACCGGCGAGAAGTGCCACTTCCACCATTTCCGCTTCAGCGGCGACGCGCAGATCCGCACCAAGGCGCTGGTCAGCGCGATGAAGCAGGCCGACGCACTCGGCACCCGGGTGTATTCGATCAACCAGAACTACGCCTGGGGCCAGGACATGGAGCGCGCCATCGCCGACAACGCGGCCGCCGGCGGCTACCAGGTGGTCGAGAAGACGCTGCACGACGTCAACAAGGTGCAGGACTTCGCGCCCTACGTCGCCAAGATCAGCGCGGCCAGGGCGGACTCGGTCCTCACCGGCAACTGGTCGAACGACCTGCTGCTGTTGATGAAGGCATCGAAGTCGGCCGGCCTGAAGGTGCGCTTCGGCACCGTCTTCCTCGACCAGCCGGGCAACATCGCGAACGCCGGCGAGCTCGCGGTGGGGCATTTCGTGGCGCACACCTTCAATGCCGAGGCGGGCGGGCCCGAGGGCGAGCGCTTCGTCGACGAGTACAAGGCCAGGACCGGCCACGCGCCCGCCTTCGTCGAGCCGCAGACCGTCTTCGGCATGGCGATGGTGGCCGATGCGCTCAAGCGCACCTCGCCGGTGAACGGCAGGCTCGACGTGAACGCGCTTGCGCGCGCCATCGAGACCGCGAAGGTCATGACGCCGATGGGCGAGATGCGCATGCGCGCGGCCGACCACCAGGCGCTGCTGCCGATCGTGGTCTCGACGGTGACGAAGGATGCGCGCTACAAGGCCGACGGCACCGACATGGGCTTCAAGCCGGTCAGGCGCTTCTCGGCCGAGGAAGCCTCGACGCCCGCGCAACCCGCCTGCGCGATGAAGCGCGCCGGCTGAGGCCCATGGACCAGTTGCTCGTCTCCCTCATGAACGGCGCGGTCTACGGGCTGCTGCTGTTCATGGTCTCCGCCGGCCTCACGCTGATCTTCGGAATGATGGGCGTGCTCAATTTC
Source organism: Variovorax sp. TBS-050B (assembly GCF_029893635.1). Lineage (NCBI taxonomy): Bacteria > Pseudomonadati > Pseudomonadota > Betaproteobacteria > Burkholderiales > Comamonadaceae > Variovorax > Variovorax sp. TBS-050B. The sequence goes on from NZ_JARXYR010000001.1 coordinate 474,893, forward strand.
GCGCATGCCTCGTTCTACATGCTCGGCGCCTACTTCGCCTACACGCTGCAGGACCACGTCGGCTTCTGGGCCGCGATCGTCGCCTCGCCGATCCTCGTCGGGCTGATCGGCGTGGTGGTCGAGCGCTTCTTCCTGCGCCGCGTCCACCACCACGGCCATGCGCACGAACTGCTGCTGACCTTCGGCCTGTCGTTCATCATCGCCGAGTCGATCAAGCTGTTCTTCGGCAACTTCCCGGTCGACTACCGCATTCCGCCCGCGCTCGACGTGCCGGCCTTCAGCATCGGCGGCGCGCAGTACCCGACCTACCGGCTGCTGATGGGCGGCGTGGCGCTCGCGATGTTCGCCGCCCTCTACCTGCTGCTCACGCGCACGCGCGTCGGCATCGTGGTGCGCTCGGCGATCCACAAGCCGCGCATGGCCGAGGCGCTGGGCCACAACGTGCCATTGGTCTTCATGGGCGTGTTCGGCGTGGGCGCCGCGCTCGCCGGGCTCGCGGGCGCGGTGGCCGGCGCGTTCTACACCACCAACCCGAACATGGCGCTCGAACTCGGCGTGATGGTGTTCGTGGTGGTGGTGGTCGGCGGCCTCGGCTCGCTCGGCGGCGCGATGCTCGCGTCGCTGCTGATCGGGCTGGTCACCTCGCTGGCCGTGGGCGTGGACTACAGCCTCGCCGACCTGCTCGCCTTCACGGGCGCGGGCGACTGGGCACGCGGCGTGGGCGGGCTGATGACGCTCAAGCTCTCGAGCCTGTCGGCCACGATCCCGTTCGCACTGATGCTGCTGATCCTGCTCGTGCGCCCGAGCGGGCTCATGGGCGAGAAGGGCTGAGGCGATGAAGACCGCTTTCGCCCTGGTCGCGGCCGGCGTCGCGCTGCTCGCCGCCCTGCCCTTCCTGCTCTCGCAGGGCCTGCTCAACGCGGCCGTGCAGATGCTGATCGCCGCGCTCTTCGCGAGCGCCTACAACCTGCTGTGCGGGCAGGCCGGCATGCTGTCGTTCGGCCATGCGGCCTACTTCGGCATCGGCGCCTTCGGCACCGTGCATGCGATGAACGCGCTCGGCGGCGCCGGCCTGCTGCCCACGCCGCTGATGCCGCTCGCCGGCGCGGTCTGCGGCCTCGCCTTCGGCACGGTCGCGGGCTGGTTCGCCACCCAGCGCAGCGGCACCTACTTCGCGATGATCACGCTCGCCATCGCCGAGCTGGTGCATTCGCTCGCGCCGCACCTCAAGGGGCTGTTCGGCGGCGAGGCCGGCGTGTCCACCATGCGCATGCCGGCCTGGGGCCTGGACTTCGGCTCCACCACGCAGGTCTACTACCTCGCGCTCGGCTGGGTGCTGCTGTCGCTCGCGCTGCTCTACCTCTACACCCGCACGCCGCTGGGGCGGCTCACCTGCGGCCTGCGCGAGAACAGCCACCGGCTGCGCTTCCTGGGCTACGACGTGCACGGCCTGGGCACCGGCGTGTTCGCGATCTCGGCGATGTTCTCGGGCATCGCGGGGGGCCTGCAGGTGCTGTCGAACGAATCCGCGAACTACGTGGTGTTCGATCCCGCGCTGTCGGCCGCGGTGGTGCTCAACACCTACATCGGCGGCGTCAAGGTGTTCCTGGGGCCGGCCCTGGGCGCGGCGCTCATGACCTTCTTCGGCTATGCGGTGTCGGACCTCACGCGCTCGTGGCTGCTCTACCAGGGCGTGCTGTTCGTGGGCGTGATGATGTTCATGCCCGCCGGCCTGGCGGGCCTCGTCGGCACCACCGCGCGGCTGCGGCAGCGCTTCGGATGGGGCCGGCTGCTGCCGCTCGCGCTGCTGTCGCTCGGCGCGGCGCTGCTGCTCGCGGCCGGCGCCACCTTCGCGATCGAGATGCTGCAGCGCGCGTTCTCGCAGGACTACCGCGCGCTCGCGAACCTGCAACCCGGCCGGGGCTGGCCGCCGATCGCGTACCTGGGCCGCGCCTGGGCGCCCGCATCGGCCGCGACCTGGGCGGTGCCGCTCGGGCTGATCGCCGTCGGCGCGCTGCTCGCGCAAATGGCGCGGCTGCGCTTCAGGGCGCTCGCGGCGGCGGAGTCCGCCGCGGCGGCACCCGAACTCCTGGCCGCCGGGAACGGAGGCCTCGCATGAGCGACGACGCGATCCTGCGCATCCGCGGCCTGCGCAAGTCCTTCGGCCCGACCGAGATCATGCGCGGCGTCGACCTCGACCTGCGGCCCGGCGAGCGGCATGCGCTGATCGGCCCCAACGGCGCCGGCAAGTCCACGCTGTTCCACCTGGTCTCGGGGCATCTCGCGCCGAGCGCCGGCGAGATCGTGTTCGACGGCCAGCAGATCGGCGGCCGCACGCCGCAGGCGATCAACCGGCTCGGCCTCGCGCGCTCGTTCCAGATCACCAACATCTTTCCCCAGCTCAGCGTGTACGAGAACATCCGCCTCGCGGTCATGCGCCGCCACGGCCTGCAGTACGTCTTCTGGCGCTTCATCGACGGCCACCGCGCGGTCCGCACCGAGACCGAGCGGCTGCTCGCGCTGGTGCGGCTCGAGGCCCGCGCCACCACCACCGCCGGCGAGATGGCCTACTCCGAGCAGCGCTCGCTCGAGATCGCGATGACGCTGGCCTCCGACCCGAAGGTGGTGCTGCTCGACGAACCGATGGCCGGCATGTCGACCGAGGAGACGCACTACACGGCCGCGCTGATCCGCGAGGTGACGAAGGGCCGCGCGCTGATGATCGTGGAGCACGACATGGACGTGGTGTTCGCGCTCAGCGACCGCATCAGCGTGCTGGTGTACGGCCAGGTGATCGCGACCGGCACCCCGGCCGAGATCCGCGCCGACGCGCGCGTGAAGGAAGCCTACCTCGGCGAGGAGGTGGCCGCATGAGCACGCCTTCCGCGCCGGCCGCCGGCACGCTGCTCGACGTGCGCGGCCTGCACGTGCACTACGGCAAGAGCCATGTGCTGCACGGCGTCGACCTGCGCGTGGCGCGCAACGAGGTGGTCAGCCTGCTCGGGCGCAACGGCTCGGGCCGCTCCACCGCCATGAAGGCCGTCATGGGCCTGGCCCCGCCCTCGTCGGGCAGCATCCGGCTCGACGGCCGCGAACTGGCCGGCGCCCGGCCCTACACGGTCTGCCGCGCGGGCATCGGCTACGTGCCCGAGGAGCGCGAGGTGTTCGCGAACCTCACGGTCGACGAGAACCTGCGCATGGGCGAGCAGCCGCCCGCGGCCGGCGCGCACCGCTGGAGCATCGAGCAGATGTTCGACTACTTCCCGCGGCTCAAGGAGCGGCGCAACACCCGGGCCGGCAGCATGTCGGGCGGCGAGCAGCAGATGCTCACCATCTGCCGCTCGCTGCTCGGCAACCCGCGGCTGATGCTCATCGACGAACCCACCGAGGGCCTCGCGCCCAGGATCGTGGCGCAGGTCGGCGAGTGCATCGTCGACATGCACCGCAAGGGCCTGTCGGTGGTGCTGGTCGAGCAGAAGCTCGCGATCGCGCTGAAGGTCTCGACGCGCGTCTGCGTCATGGGCCACGGCCGCATCGTCTTCGAGGGCACGCCGGGCGAACTGACGGCCGACCGCCAGCTCGTCGCCGACTGGCTCGCGGTCTGACGGCGCTTCCGCCGCTTCCTTCACAGCTTTCATCCACCGACGACAACCATGGCAAGAACCCAAGACAAGGTCATCATCTCCTGCGCGGTCACGGGCTCGGTCCACACGCCGAGCATGTCCGAGCACCTCGCGCTCACGCCGGACCAGATCGCCGAACAGTCGATCGAGGCCGCCGAGGCCGGCGCCGCGATCCTGCACCTGCATGCGCGCGATCCGCGCGACGGGCGCCCTTCGGCCGATCCGAAGGTGTTCGACCAGTTCGTGCCGCGCATCCGGGCCGCGACCGACGCGGTGATCAACATCACCACCGGCGGCAGCACCCGCATGACGCTCGAGGAGCGCCTCGCCTATCCGCTGCAGGCCAAACCCGAGATGTGCTCGCTCAACATGGGCTCGATGAACTTCTCGATCCACCCGGCGGCGCGGCGCATCACGAGCTGGAAGCACGACTGGGAGCGGCCCTATGTCGAGGGCATGGAGGACCTGATCTTCCGCAACACCTTCCGCGACATCAAGCACATCCTGCGCGTGCTCGGCGACGAGTGCGGCACGCGCTTCGAGTTCGAGTGCTACGACGTCGGCCACCTCTACAACCTCGCGCACTTCGTCGACGAGGGCCTGGTCGAGGGGCCGCTCTTCATCCAGAGCATCTACGGCATCCTCGGCGGGCTCGGCCCCGATCCCGAGAACCTGGTGACGATGCGCAGCACCGCCGACCGGCTGTTCGGCCGCGACGGCTACCGCTTCTCGATCCTGGGCGCGGGCCGCCACCAGATGCCCCTGCTGACCATGGGCGCGGTGATGGGCGGCAACGTGCGCGTGGGGCTGGAAGACAGCCTCTACATCGCCAAGGGGCAGCTCGCCAGGTCGTGCGCCGAGCAGGTGCGCAAGATCCGCCGCATCCTCGAGGAACTCTCGCTCGAGATCGCCACGCCCGACGAGGCGCGCGCCATGCTCGGCCTCAAGGGCCGCGACGCGGTCGCGTTCTGATCAGGCCTTTTCCTTTCCCCCCACCCCTCTCTCTCGCAGGAACAGCAATGAAGAAGCTTTTGGACGGCCACGTGGCCATCGTCACCGGCGCCGGCAGCGGCCTGGGCCGCGCCCATGCGCTCGCGCTCGCGCAGCACGGCGCGCGCGTGGTGGTCAACGACGTGGCGGGCAGCCAGCCGGGCTCGCCCGGGCATGCGGTGGTCGAGGACATCGTGCGCGCGGGCGGCGCCGCCATCGCCGACGGCGGCGACGTGTGCGACTTCGCCGCGATGGAAGCCATGGCCGCGCGCGCCGTCGAGGCCTGGGGCCGCATCGACATCCTCGTCAACAATGCCGGCGTGCTGCGCGACCGCAGCTTTTCCAAGATGCCGCTCGACGACTTCCGCCGCGTGATGGAGGTGCACCTGATGGGCAGCGTGCACTGCACCAAGGCCGTGTGGGAGACCATGCGCGCGCAGCGCTACGGCCGCATCGTGATGACCACCTCGTCCTCGGGCCTGTACGGCAACTTCGGCCAGTCGAACTACAGCGCGGCCAAGATGGCGCTGGTCGGCCTGATGCAGACCCTGGCGCTCGAAGGCGCGCGGCAGGACATCCGCGTGAACTGCCTCGCGCCCACGGCCGCCACCGCGATGACCGAAGGCGTGCTGCCGCCCGAGGCGCTGGCCCGGCTGCAGCCCGCCTACGTCAGCCCCGGCCTGGTCGCGCTGGTGGCCGAGGACGCGCCCACGCGCACCATCCTGCTCGCCGGCGCGGGCAGCTTCGAGAGCGCGCACGTCACGATGACCGAAGGCATCTTCATCGACGGATCGGACGAGGTGGCAGCGCAGGTCGCCGCGCGCATGGACGAGATCCGCGACCGCCGCGGCGAGCGCGTGCCCGGCACCGGCTTCGAGCAGTACCAGCTCGAGCTCGCCAAGGCCGGCTTCGACGTGCCGCTGCCGCACTGATCAGGGTTTGCACGGCGTCCTGTGCGCACACAGGACGGTGCGCGCCGGTGTCGGGTCCGCACATTGGCCGGCGCGGTGCGGCGCGCGAGACTGCGGCGGTCCCTGCAGGACCGGCACCGCCCGCGGTACTGCCGCGAGAACCGAACAACGAACGACATCGGAGACCTATGACAACCAGCAGCCATCGAGACTTCGTCCTGGGCGTTGCCGCCTGCCTTGCCGTGAGCGCCACGCTCGTGGGCTGCGGCGGTGGCGGCGGCAGCGGCGGCGGCTTTCCGTTCCTGCCGCCGCCGGCGGCCGGCCAGCCCCCCGCGCCGCCGCCGCCGCCCGCACCGCCGCCACCGCCGCCGAGCGCGGCCCTCGGCTGCGAACAGCTCGCCGGCCTGGTCGTGCCCGCCTCGGCGATCGGCCTGCCGACGCAGGGCGCCACCGTCACCGCCGCCAAGACCGTGGCCGCCAGCGGCACCGGCGCCGCGGCCGTGCCCGTGCACTGCGAGGTCGCGGGCCGGATCGCGCCGGTCGATGCGACCGCGCCCGACATCCGCTTTGCCGTGGCGCTGCCCACTGCATGGAACGGCAAGGTCGTGATGCTCGGCGGCGGCGGCTTCAACGGCAGCATTCCCAACGTGAAGGGCAACGTGCCCAACGGACCGGTCGACCAGCCCACGCCGCTCGGGCGCGGCTATGCCACCTTCGCGAGCGACTCGGGCCACCAGGCCAATGCGCTGGGCTCGCAGGACGGCCGCTTCGGCCTCAACGACGAGGCCGTGCGCAACTTCGGCGGCGATGCGCTCAAGAAGACCCGCGACGCCGCGCTCGCGATCGTCGAGGCGCGCTATGCCGAGCGTCCGCGCAAGGCCTACTTCGCGGGCGGCTCCACCGGCGGGCGCGAGGCGGTCACGGCCATCCAGCGCTGGCCCGCCGACTGGGACGGCGCCATCGCCTGGTATCCGGCATGGAACGACGCCGCCGCGCTGCTCGGCGGCCACCGCATGAGCCGCGCGCTCGCGCAGCCCGGCGCCTATCCGAACTCGGCCAAACGCGAACTGCTCTACAAGGCCGCGATGGAGGCCTGCGACGCGCTCGACGGCGTGGCGGACGGGCTCATCAGCCAGCAGACGCTGTGCAATGCGCGCTTCGACCCGGCCACCGCTACGCTCGCGGGCCAGCCGCTGCGCTGCGCGGGCGGCGCCGACACCGGCGACACCTGCCTGTCGGATGCGCAGATCACCGCGATGAAGACCATCGACAGCGCGACCCAGTTCCGCTTCCCGCTCGCGAGCGGCGAGACGCAGTACCCGGGCTACAACATCTGGGGCGCGGACCCCGGCATCACCACCTGGACCTCGCCGCTCGAGCCGGTCGTCACCTTCCTGGCCTTCGGCACCACGCAGCCCGCGAACCCAATGCCCGCGAGCGCGCCGTACATCAGCGTGCTGACCGACCAGTGGATCAAGTACTCGGTCACGCGCGATCCGGCCTTCGATTCGCTCTCGCTCGATCCCGAGGACCCGGGCCCGTGGGCCAGCCGCATCAGCGCGCTGAGCACCCAGCTCGACGCCAGCACCGACATCTCGGCCTTCAAGGCGCGCGGCGGCAAGCTGCTGCTCGCCCACGGCCTGGCCGACGTGCTGGTCAGCACCCGCGCCACGGAGCAGTACTACCAGCGGCTGCAGGCCCGCATGGGGCCGGCGGAGATCGACACCTTCGTGCGCTACTACGAAGTGCCCGGCCTCGGCCATGCGATCAGCAGCGTGTTCAACGCGAGCTGGGATTCGCTGACCGCGCTCGAGGCCTGGGCCGAGCGGGGCACCGCGCCCGCCGGGCAGGTGACGACCGACACCGCCGGCGTGCCGGGCCGCACGCGGCCGCTGTGCGACTACCCGAAGTGGCCGCAGTACAAGGGCACGGGCGACGTCAACCTCGCGGCCTCGTTCCAGTGCGTGCGCTGAGGCGCGGCACCGGTCGGGCTCAGGTCTTCGAGGCCGTGCGCTCCGCGTTGCTGCTGCTGCGCGAGCCCTTCAGGTGCAGTTCGATGTCGGCGGGCTTGGGCCCGACGGCGCGGATGGCTTCCTCGATCTGCTCGGGCGTGGCGTCGAGCTTCTTCGCGAGGGCCTGAACGGCGGCGGCGTCGCCGGCGTCGATGGTCTGGGAGGTGGTGTCTTGCGGGTTCATGGTGGCTTTCCGTTGCAGCGGATGTTTCGCTGTGGATCGGCAAAGCCTAGGCACTGCGACCGGCGCCGCCGTCGGCCGGCGGCGGCGCGTGCCGTAGGAATCAGCCCGCGCCGGCCCTGCGGACCGCGCGCGCGAAGGCCTGCACCGTCGCCGGCTGCGGGCCCGCGCCGCGGCGCGTGAAGAGCCCCAGCGAGGGCAGCGCGACGGCAGGCTCGACGCGCAGCCGCCGCACGTCGCCGCGCGCGACCTCGTCGCGCGCCTGGTCGAAGCGCACTGCGCAGAGCAGCGACGGGTCCATGCGCAGCACCGCGCCGATGGTGACCGAGGACATCACCTCGATCGCCGGCTCGGGCGGATCGACGCCCTCGTTGGCGAACGCGGTCATGAAGCCCTGGCGCACCAGCGTCTGCTTCGGCGGCGCGACCCAGTCGGCCGCGCGCAGGTCGGCCCAGCGCAGGCCGCGACGCCGCACGAGCGGGTTGGACGCGGCCGCGAGCACGCAGAGCCGGTCCTCGACCAGCACCTCGGACTGCAGCAGCGGCAGCTCGTCGCCCGCCATCAGCTCGGGCGTGATGGCGCCGAAGACGCAGTCGAGCTCGCCGTCGAGCAGGCGGCGGATCAGCTCGCGCACCGGGCCTTCGGTGATGCGCACCGAGGTGCCGGGCATGCGCGCGCGCAGCTGCACGATCGCCGCCGGCACGGTCGCCGTGACCGAGGGCGCGCCCACGCGCAGCACCGCCGTGGCGCCGCGCAGCAGCGCACCGAGGTCGTCGCCGATGCGCCCGAGCTCGCTCAGCACCACGCGCGCCCGGTAGATCGCCGCCGTGCCGAGCGCATTGGGCTGCACGCCCTGGTGGCTGCGCTCGAACAGCCGCGCGCCGAGCGCCTCCTCGATCTCGCCGAGCATCTTGCTGATGGCCGGCTGGCTCAGGCTCAGGCGGCCCGCCGCGCCGCGCACGGTGCCCGCATCGGCGAGCGTGACGAGCAGTTCGAGATGGCGCAGCCGCAGGCGGCGCAGCAGGTAGTCGGTGCCAGTGGCCATGTCTCCAGGCGATCACCCGGCGTGATCGCCACCTCACGATTTTCGAATTTTCAGGAATGGGGCGAGGCGCTATTGTCGGTGCGCATGAGCATGGCGCAAGACGACGATTCCTCCACGCACGCAGGGCCGCTGCAGGGCATTCGCGTGCTCGACCTCGGGCAGTACATCGCCGGGCCCGGCGCGGCCATGGTGCTGCGCGAACTCGGTGCGACGGTGACCAAGGTCGAGCCGCTCGCCGGCGACCAGGCGCGGCAGATCGGCCGCTACGGCGAATCGATGATCCGCGCCTACAACCGCGGCAAGCGCTCGATCGCGCTCGACCTGCGCAGCGACGCCGGCCGCGAGACGGCGTGGCGCCTGATCGCGCAGAGCGACGTGGTGATCCAGAACCTGCGCCCCGGCGCGATCGAAAGGCTGGGCCTCGGTGCGCGTGCGGTGCGCGAGCGCTTCCCGCGCGTCGTGTACCTCTCGATCACCGGCTTCCCCGCGCGCGGGCCGTCGCGCGACCGCCCGGGCTACGACATCGCCGCGCAGGCGGAGAGCGGCCTGATGTCGGTGACCGGCCAGCCGGACCGCCCGCCGCAGAAGGTCGGCGTGCCGATCATCGATGCCGCCGCCGCCCACCTCGGCGCGCAGGCCGTGCTCGCGGCGCTCTACGGGCGCGAGCGCAGCGGCATCGGCGAGACGCTCGAGACCTCGCTGTTCGAGGTCGCCATGCACCTGCAGGCGACCACCTGGAGCGACTACCTCGGCGGCGCGCCCGAACCCACGCGCATCGGCGACGGGCAGCCCCACAACGCGCCCGCGGCCGAGGTGGTGCCCACGCGCGACGGCCACATCGTGCTCTCCGCCTATGCCGATGCGCACTGGGCCCGCTTCTGCCGCGTGATGGGCCGCGAGGAACTGGTGCGCGACGCGCGCTTTGCCACCAACGCGCTGCGGGTGGCGAACCGGCCGGCGCTGCGCACCGTGCTGCGCGAATGCCTCTCGGGCCTGAGCAGCGAGGAATGCGTGGAGAAGCTCGGGCGCCACCAGATCGTGGCGGGCGCGGTGCGAAGCTACGCCCAGGTTCTGGCCGCGCCCGACTTCGCGCAGAGCGGTCTGCTGGTCGATGCCGCGGCGCCCGACGGCACCCGCTACCGGGCGCTCGGCCTGCCCTACCGCCTGGGCGAGGCGCCGCGCGCCGCGCCGCCGGCGGCCCCTGCATGCGGCGCCGACAGCGACGCGGTGCTGGCCGAGCTCGGCTACGACGCCGCGCAGATCGACGCACTGCGGCGCACCGGCGCCGTGGCCTGAATCCATGAAGGACCATTCCACCGTGACCACCACCGACGATCCCGCGCGCACCGCCGTGATCCAGACGCTGCCGCTGTTCGAGATGATGCGCATGCGTGCCGCCACCACCGCGCGCCGGCATCCGCTGCATGGCTTCGCCTCCGAGCGGCGCGACGCGCCGGTGCGCTGGGTCAACCAGTTCACGCACACGCACCGGCGGCTCGGGCCCGACGACCGCGAGGTCGTGAGCCCCAACAACGACACCGTCTACAGCAACGCATGGCTCGACCTGTCGGACGGCCCGGTGCTGATCGATTCGCCCGACATGGGCGAGCGCTACTGGACCCTGGGCCTGCTCGATGCCTGGACCAACCCCTTCGCCTATGTCGGCCGCCGCACCACCGGCAACCGGGCGCAGCGCACGCTGGTGCACGGGCCGGGGTGGCAGGGCCCGGTGCCCCAAGGCGTGACGCAGGTCATCGCGGCGCCGGGCGCGGACGTCTGGCTCATCGGCCGCATGCTGGTGGCCGACGAAGCCGACGTCGCGCGGGTGCGCCTGCTGCAGTCGCAGCTGCGGATCTCGCGGCCCGACGGCAGCGACGCCGCCGCGCGGCTCGATGTACTGCTCGACGGGCGCGACACCGCGGTGCCCTCGGCCGCGGCCTTCCACGAGATCGTCGCGCATGCGCTGCAGCGCAATCCGCCGCCGCCGGGCGAGCGGCTGGCCTGGCCGGTGGCCGGGGATGCGCTCGCGCACTGGGTGCCGTGCGTCTACGACGAACTGCGCGCCGCCGCGCAGCCGCACCAGCTCGGCGGCGGCTGGGCGCTGCCGGTGCGCGTGCGCACCGCCTGGGGCGACGACCACCTGACCCGCGCGCGGGTCGCGCGCAACCTGATCGGCGCGCTCGGCATCGAGGAAGCGATGTACCCGACCGCCGAGATCGACGCCGACGGCAATGCCCTCGACGGCACGCACGCCTACGAACTGCGCTTCGCGCCGGGCGCGGGCCCGAAGGTCGATGCCTTCTGGTCGCTCACGCTGTACCGCCGCAGCGACTGCCTGTTCGTCGCCAACCCGATCGGCCGCTATTCGATCGGCGACCGCACGCCGGGCCTGCGCCACGACGCCGACGGCAGCCTCGCGATCCGCATGCAGGCGCACGATCCGGGCGAGGGCGTCAACTGGCTGCCGGCGCCCTCGGGCGAGCGCTTCTACGTCATCCTCCGGCTCTACCAGCCGCGCGCCGAGCACCTCGACGAACGGTTCATCTACCCGGCGGTGCAGCGGCTCTAGCGGCCGCACCCGAACCGATCACAAAAAAAGGAGACACAGCATGATGATCGATCGAAGGCAAATGCTCGGCGCGATGGCCTCGGGCCTTGCCGCCATGACCGCGCTGCCGGCCTTCGCGCAGGCCTGGCCCGCGCGCCCGCTGCGCCTCGTGTCGCCCTACGGCCCGGGCGGCTCCAACGACATCCTCACGCGCCTGCTCGGCGACCACCTCGCGCGCCGGCTCGGCCAGGCCGTGGTGATCGAGAACAGGGCCGGCGCGGGCACGCGCATCGCCAACGAGTTCATCGCGCATGCGCCGCCCGACGGCTACACCCTGCTGCATGCGGCGGCGCCGATCGCGATCGGCGAGGCGCTGTACCCGAAGCTGCCCTACGACGTGAAGAAGAACTTCACGCCGATCGTGAGCACCGCGATCGCGCCGCTGTTCCTCGTCACGAATGCCGAGTCGCCCTACCGGACGCTCGCCGAATTCCTGCGCCACGGCAGGGAGGCGCCGAAGGGCCTGAGCTTCGGGTCGCCCGGTGCCGGCTCGGCACCGCACCTGACGGCCGAACTGCTGCTGCGGCAGGCGGGCCTGAAGGGCGTGGTCGTGCACTACCGCGGCGACGCGCCCGCCTATGCGGAGCTGCTCGCGGGCCGCATCGACGCCACGCTGACGGCCGTGTCGACCGCGGTGCCGCACATCCAGGCCGGCAAGCTGCGCGTGCTCGCGGTCAGCACCGAAGAGCGCACGCCGATGTATCCGAGCGCGCCGACCTTCCGCGAAGGCGGGCTCGCGAACGTGGTCGGCTATGGCTGGTACGGGTTGATGGCGCCCGCGGGCCTGCCGCCGGCGATCGTCGAACGCCTCAATGCCGAGACCAATGCCGCGCTCGCCGACGAGGAGATCCGCCGCAAGGCCGAGGCCGCGGGGCTGCAGCTGCGCGGCGGTACGCCGCAGGCCTTTGCCGAATTCATCGCCGGCGAGACGCGCAAGTGGGCGCAGATCATCAAGGCGGCGAACATCACGGCCGAATAGGAGTGGCGGACATGCACCGCGCTTTTTGCGGCCTTGCCGCCATCGTGCTCGCGCTGCTCCAGGGCTGCGCGAGCCCCGGGAGCGCGCCGGCCGGCACCGTGCGCGAGACGAGCTTCGGCACGGTGGTGGGCAAGGCCGACGGCGCCGGCACCCTGAGCTGGAAGGGCGTGCCCTTCGCGCGGCCGCCCGTGGGCGCGCTGCGCTGGAAGCCGCCCGCCGATCCGGAGCGCTGGACCGCGCCGCGGCAGGCGGTCGACTTCGCGCCGGCCTGCGTGCAGACCGGCCGCCTCTACGGCCCGGGGCGCCACAACCACTACGACCAGACCATCGGCACCACGCTCGGGCAGACGCTCGGCGCGGAGGACTGCCTCTACCTCAACATCTGGGCGCCGGCCGCGCGCGGGCGGGACGGGCCGCGGCCGGTGATCGTCTGGGTGCACGGCGGCAGCAACATCACCGGCTACACCGCCGACCCGGTCTACGACGGCGCCGCACTCGCGCGGCAGCAGGACGCGGTGGTGGTCTCGGTCAACTACCGGCTCGGCATCTTCGGCTTCCTCGATCTCGCGCCGCTCAAGGACGGCCGGCCCGAGAACGACGCCGGCAACTTCGCGCTGCTGGACATCGTCAAGGCGCTCGAGTTCGTGCAGCGCGACATCGCGGCCTTCGGCGGCGATCCCTCGCGCGTCACGCTGATGGGCCAGTCCGCGGGCGCGGTGAACGTGTATGCGCTGCTGACCTCGCCGATGCTGGTGGCGCGTCCGGCTCCGCTGTTCCACCGGCTGGTGGCGCTGAGCGGCGGCATCTCGACCGCGGCCACGCTGCCGCCCGGCGCGATCGCGGCGATCCAGCCGCGCGCGCTCTGGGCCGAGCGCGGCGAGGCGCTGCTGCTGCAGTCGCTGCTCGCCGACGGCACGGCCGCCGACGAAGCGGCCGCGCGGGCGCAGGTCGACGCCGGGCGCGGCACCGAGCGCATGGCGGCCTACCTGCGCAGCCGCACGGCCGACGCGCTGCTGTCGGTGGTGCGCACCCGGCTCACGCCGAAGGGCATGGCCGCGTCCAATCCCATTCCCGACGGCTGGGTGGTGGCGCAGGACCCGATCCGCGCCATCCGCGAGGGCCGCTACCTGCGGGTGCCGGTGCTCGCGGGCAAGACGCGCGACGAGACCCGGCTGTTCCCGCAGCTGCTCGCGCTGAACCCGGCGCTCGGCGGCGCGAGCGGGCGGCTGCTCGACGATGCCGCCGTGTTCGCGCTGGTCTCCCGCTACGACCCGGAAGCCGCGCCCGCGACCACGATCGGCCAGTGGATCCCGCCCGCCTATCTGCCGGTCGACCGGCCCGCCACCGGCTTCGCCGCGCGCACCGCGGCGCTCGACCGGATCTGGTTCGATGCGATGCGCAACGACGTGCTCGACGCGCTGCGTTCGCGGCAGCGCGAGGTCTGGGCCTACGACTTCGCATGGGACCGGCTGCCGGCGCCCTTCGATGCGATCTACGGCGCCGCCCACACCTTCGACCTGCCGTTCCTGTTCGGCAACTTCGGCCCCTCGCTCTACGCGAACGTCATGTTCACCGAGCGCAACCGGCCCGGGCGGCTCGCGCTCTCGGCGCAGATGATGCAGAGCCTCGGCCGCTTCGCGCGCGACGGCAGCCCCGGTCGGCCGGACCCCGCGACGCCCTGGGAACCCTGGCCCGCGCGCATCGTGTTCGATGCGGACGATGCGCAGCCGCGCACCTCGGCGCCGCGGGCGGAATGATTCAATCCGCGAACGACCCGACGGCCGTCGGCAGCACCGGCGCCTCCCAGCGGTAGTCCGCGCTCAGCGCGTTCCGCGCGCTGCCGTCGCCCTGCCATCGCATGTGGAGCAGGTCCGCGATCGTCCATCCGGCCCAGTCCGCCCTGAAGGGCCGCGCTTCGGCGACGGCGAAGTGGCGGTCGGCCGGCGTGTTGCGCCACACCACCGTCGGAATCCGGTAGCCCGCGGGCGTCGACGGGCTGTGGCCCGCGTGGTTGCCGGCGTGCCCGACCTCCTGCCCGTGGTCCGACAGGTACATCCAGGCGCGGTAGCCGTCGGTGCGGCCCGCCCTGCGTGCAAGCTGCAGCGTCTCGGACACGACGAAGTCGTGGTACAGCAGCGCGGCGTCGTACTCCTGGCGGAACTTGCGCACCCAGGCCGAGCGCCCGCGCTGCTGCAAGCCCTGCTCCACGCCGTCGATGCGGTCGTCGAAGGGATTGGCATCCTCGGGAAAACGCAGCCGGTAGTGCGGATGCGCGCCCATCAGATGCACCACGATGAGCTTGCGCTCGGCGGGGTCCTCCAGCGCCTCCTGCACGCAGTCGAGCAGTTCGCCGTCGAGCGACGCACCCGCGCGGCCCGGCACGCGATTCACGAAATCGACCACGTCCGCGAGCCGCGCATGCTGCTGCTCGATCGCGATGTCGTCGTGGTTGCTCATCCACCAGACCTTGTAGCCCGCGGCGCGCGCGAGCGCGAGCAGGTGCGGCCCCTCGCCCTCGCCCTCGGGCGCCGTGCCGAAGCGGAAGATGTTGCGCAGCGCCGGCAGGGTGCTGGCATCGACTGACCAGGCATTGCGGATCACCAGCATCTCGTCCTGCAGCTGCGCCTTGTGCGCGCGCAGCCGCGGCGTGGTGTCGCGGCCATAGCCGTAGAGCGACATGTTGTCGCGATTGATGCTGTCGGTGATCACGAGCACCAGCGTGGCCGGTCCCTCGCGCGTGATCACCGGCGCCAGCGCCCGGGCGTGCGCCAGCGCCCGGTCGCGCTCCTTCTGCTGGTCCGCCCAGGTCGCCCGCAGCGCCAGTGTCGAAGCACCCCATGCCTTCCAGAACACCACCGGATGCAGCCGCCGCCACGGCTTGCTGGCATGCGCCACCGCGCCCAGGAGCAGCACCGCAGCCAGCGCGACCACGGCCCACCGCGGCCACCGCGGCGCCGGCGCACGCACACCCCGGCCGGCATGGGCCGCGGCCACCACCCCCGCGAGCACGAACACGACCGCGCAGACGAGCATCGCCCGCCAATGCATGGCGAAGTATTCGGCCGCTTCCCTGCCGTTCGTGTTGGCCGCGGCGGCGAGCACGAGCGAACTGTCGGGCGCTGCCTGATAGGTTTCGAGCAGGTAGGCCCGCGCGATGCCGTCGAACGCGAACACCATCGCCGCAAGCCAGACGAGCGCGCTGCGGAGGCGGTGCACCGGCGCGCTGCGCACCGGGAACAGCAGCCAGGCGAACACGGGCGCCGCCAGCAGCAGCAACTGCCCGACCCTGCGGCCGTCGTGGCCCAGCACGATCAGCGCGAGCACGCTCGACAGCAGGATGCCGCTCGCCGCGAGCGCGCGTCGGCGGGAACCGCGGGCGGCGGCGGGGAAGGGCATCGGAGGCTGTGGCATGGCGACCGGCATTCTGACAAGCCGCGCCGCGCGCCGCGGGCGGGAGTCCCCATGCGGGCGGGGTGCTTTGCCGCGCCGCGCGTGCAAGCCGGCCGTCGCGCACAGGCCGCGGGATTTTTTGTACCGCCGTGTGTCGCGCCGGCCGCTTGCCACACGAGGATGCCGAACAGCCCCGGGCCGAACACACCGCGGATACACGGGCCCTTTTCAATAGCAGGTCCGACAGCACCGCCCGACCTGCCCATGTACGACCTGCTCGCCGCCTTCTTGTTCTCGCGCCGACGGCCCGCCGCCCCGACGGAGCGCGGCACAGCGCCCGCCGCTCGCGCCGCATCGCGCACCGCGGATGCACCGGGGGACGCGGACGATCGCGCGGCGATCCGCCCCTGCCGCATGGCCATGGACGACCGCGCGCCCGCCGACCTGCGCGTGCAAACCCGCGCGAGGCGCTGATGCGCCGCTCAGCGTTCGGGCGGCGGCGGACCGTCGGCAGCGCCCCGTGCGGAACCACGCGCCTTCACGCCGGCAACGGCAAGGACGCGCCGCAGCAGGCGCGAACGCGGCGCGTCCTGCCAGAGCGGCGGAATGGAGACCGCGAGCAGCAGCGCGGCCAGCGGCACCACGCAGACGAAGCCGACGCGGCTGAAGCCGAGCGCGCCCGCCACGCCGCCGAGCACGAACATGCCGAGCAGCCCGCCGGCGGTTCTCATGCGGTGCGGGTCGTGCCGCACCCACGCGTGCTTCGCCATCGCCCGCCGGTTCCAGTAGAGCAGCTTGCCCAGCTCCATGCCCAGGTCGGTGATGTTGCCGGTCATGTGCGTGGTGCGCACGCTGCCGCCCGAGGTCTTGGAGCCCACGGCGTTCTGCAGGCCCATGATGAAGGACAGCAGCAGCACGGTGAGCGGCACAGCGAACGGCGTGGGCCAGCTCAGCGTGATCGAGCCCATCAGCCCGAACGGGAACATGAGCAGCGCCTCCAGCAGGAACGGCAGCGCATAGACGCTGCGCAGCCGGTGCTGGCGTGCCCAGTTCACGAGGATGGCGCACACCGCGGCGCCGGAGAGAAAGGCCAGGATGGCGCCCAGCGCGTTGAGCAGGAGCCTGGCGTTGCCGAGCACCAGCCCGTCCGCGAACTGCGATGCGAAGCCCGTCATGTGCGAGGTGTACATGTGCAGCACGAGGAAGCCGCCCGCATTGATCGCGCCGGCATTGAAGGCCAGCAGCAAGCCGAGCGCGCGGTTGGTGGACGGTGCGCGGTGCCGGTGGGTGAGGAGTCGCAGCCTTCGCATCGTGCGCGCACCTCAGGCCAAGGCAGCGGCGCCGGACGCCGCGCGCAGCTCGTGCACGAGTTCGATCAGTGCGCGCAGCCCCGCGGGCACGTGGCGGTGTCCGGCGTAGTAGAGGCAAAGCCCCGGCAGCGGCGAGCTCCAGTCCTCGAGGACGCGCACCAGCCGGCCGCGCGCGAGGTCCTCGGCCACGTACCACTCGGCGAGCTGCGCGAGCCCGATGCCCTCGCGCGCCGCATCGAGCATCAGCAGCGGCGCATCGAGCACCAGCGGGCCGGGCACCTCGACGCGCGTGCGCCGGCCCCTGCGCACGAACTCCCAGGGCGAAGGCACGCCGCTCGGCAGCCGGGCCCGGATGCAGCGGTGGCGCGCGAGCTCGGCCGGGGTGCGCGGGGCGCGGTGCGCCGCGATGTACCCGGGCGACGCGACCACCGCCATGCGAAGCGCGTCGCCGAGCGGCACGCGGATCATGTCGCGCGGCACCAGGGAGGCGAGCCGCAGCCCGGCGTCGAAGCCTTCGGCCACGATGTCGACCATGCGCCCCTCGGTCGCGATGTCCACCGTCATGCCGGGATGCCGGCGCAGGAACTCGAGCAGCACGGGGCGGAACACCATCTGCGCCGCGCCGAGCGCGCTGTTGATGCGCAGCGTGCCGACGGGCGCCGCATGGCCCTCGCCCGCGGCGGCCATGGCGCCGCGGATCTGCCGGACCGCGGGTTCGATCTCCGCGACGAAGCGGCGGCCGGTCTCGGTCAGCGACACGCTGCGCGTGGTGCGGTGGAACAGCCGCGCGCCGAGCCGCGCCTCGAGCCCCGCGACCGCGTTGCTCACCGCCGTGGCGGACATGTCCAGGTCCACGGCCGCGAGCCGGAAGCCATGGCGGCGCGCGACGGCCAGCACGACCTCGAGTTCCAGCAGTGCGCTTTTGTGCATTGTTCCGATTCTCGGATTGATTCATCCGGATTTGAACATCTTCTCGAAACAACGAGGCCTTCCTAGACTGCCCTCGAAGCACCAAGGAACCCAACCATGTGGAACATCGACCAGGCCTACATCGACGGCGCCTTCGTCCCCGTGCACGGCACGCAGCGGGTGGAGATCGCCAATCCCGCGACCGGGCAGCGCATCGGCAGCGCGACGCTCGCCGACCGCGAGGACGCCAAGCGCGCGATCGCCGCCGCGAACCGGGCCCAGCCCGCGATGGCGCGCAGCACCCGGGCCGAGCGGCTGGACATGCTGCGCCGCCTGGAGGCCGCCGTGCTCGCGCGCACCGCGCAGATCCGCGACGCCACCGTCGAGGAATACGGCGGCCCGCTCGCGCGCGCGCAGTGGGTCAGCAACTACGCCTCGCAATGCTTCGCCACCACGGCACGGGCGCTCGAGGACTACGCCTTCGAGCGCCGCATCGGCGACGCCACGGTGGTGATGGAACCGGTCGGCGTCGCCGCGCTCATCACGCCCTGGAACGCCGCCGCCGGCAGCATCTGCAGCAAGGTCGCCTCGGCCGTCGCGGCCGGCTGCGCGAGCGTGATCAAGCCGAGCGAGCTGGGCCCGATCCAGGCGCGGATCGTCACCGAGGCGCTGCACGAGGCCGGGCTGCCGCGCGGCGCCTTCAACCTGCTGCTCGGCTGCGGCGAGGACGTCGGCGACGAGCTCTCCACCAGCCCCGAGGTCGCGAAGATCTCGTTCACCGGCTCCACGGCCACCGGCAAGCGCATCGCGCGCGCGGGCGTCGAGACCATGAAGCGCGTGAGCCTCGCGCTCTCGGGCAAGTCGGCCACGATCGTGCTCGACGACGCGGACTTCGCCACGGTGCTGCCGCTGGCCCTCAACGCCGCCTTCATGAACAACGGCCAGGCCTGCGTGGCCGGCACGCGCCTGCTGGTGCCGCGCCACCGCATGGCCGAGGCGATCGGGCAGGTGCAGCGCGCGGCCGCCGCGATGCGCGTGGGCGATCCGCGCGACCCGGCCACCGCGATCGGCCCGCTGGCGAGCCAGGCCCAGTTCGAGCGCGTGCAGCAGTTCATCCGCCGCGGCATCGAGGAAGGCGCCCGGCTCGTGGCGGGCGGCGAGGGCCGCCCCGAAGGCCTCGAGCGGGGCTGGTTCGTGCGGCCCACGGTGTTCGCCGAGGTGCGCAACGACATGGCGATCGCGCGCGAGGAGATCTTCGGGCCGGTGCTCTCGATGATCGCTTTCGACGGGGAGGACGATGCCGTCGCGATCGCGAACGACTCGCCCTACGGCCTGCAGGCCTACGTCTTCTCGGCGCGGCCGCAGCGCGCGCTCGCACTCGCGGCGCGGCTGCACGCGGGCACGGTGCTGGTCAACCGCATTGCGCCCGAACTCGGCGCGCCGTTCGGCGGCGTGAAGCAGTCGGGCGTGGGCCGCGAATTCGGCGTGTTCGGGATGGAGGCGTTCCTGGAGCCCAAGACGATCACGCCCGCGGCCGCCGAGCCCGCACGCGCCGCGGTCTGAACGAAGGCTCAGCCGGCCTGGTAGCGCAGGCAGTGCGCGAAGAAGGCGTCGAGCTCCGTCGACTTGTCGAAGGCGGCGTCGGCGCCGAGCGCCAGGCAGCGGCGGCGCATCTCGTCGGTCAGGTAGTTCGTCAGGACCACCGCATGCTGGTCCTCGCGGCGGCCCTCGCAGGCGCGCAGCACGGTGAGGCCGCTGCCTTCCTTGAGGAACAGGTCGACGATGGCGAGCTGCCACGACGCATGGCGCGCGAAGGCGGCGATCGCCTCCTGCGCGGTTTCGGCGCAGGCCACGATGTGGACGCCCGCGAGTTCCTCCAGCGCCGGGATCAGGTTCTCCCGGATGGTCTGGCTGTCCTCGACAAGGATCGTGGTGAGCGGCATGCCTGTGCTTTCAAACGCGGAGGCCTCCCGGACGGGGGAAGATGCGCTCGACGACGTGCAATGCTTTTACGGCCTTGCTTCCGTCGCGGTTGTAGGCTGGCGGCTCGATGTGAGCAGGACGTCGACGGCGGCCGAGTTCGTGACGGCGCTCAGGGCGACTTCTTGCGGACCTCGGCGTCGAGCGTCTCGACGACCCGCTCCAGCGTTTCGGCGGATGCCGAGAGCTTCTTCTCGATGCGGTCCGTCTGCGCGATCGCGCGGTCCACTTCCTCGCTGCGTTCGGCTTCCGCGACTTCCTTGTCGAGCACGGCGTGGACCACCGCGAGCTCGTCGGCGGCCTGCTCGACCGCCTGCTTCACGTCCTTGCTCTGGTCGAGCGCATGCTGGACCGGCAGGGCTTCCTGGCCTTCACGGCCTTCGGGGGATTGACGGTTCGGCATTCGGACTCCTTGAGGGGACGCCATCGTATCGCGGGGCCGCCGCCGCGCCACATGATTTCCTCGCATCGGGGCGGCCGCCGGTGTGCAGCGGGATGTATCTTTTCGTACACCAGCGTGCGCCGCCCGCCTACAGGCGGCGCGCGCGCGCCGTCAAGAATGCCGACATGCTCGAAGTGGACGAATCCGATCAGCACGCGCTGGCCGCCCAGGCCGCCGAGTGGCGCCGGCGCGCCTTGCGCGGCGAGCGCCAGGCGCGCGGCATCGCCCACCTGCTCGAAGTGAAGGTGCGCCAGCTTCGCGGCAGCGCGCCCGCGGTCGATCACGACCTCGACACCCGCCCGCTGGCGCCCTGGCAGCCGCCCGCGCGCCGGTGGTGGAAACGCTGGCAGCGGCGCTGACCGCGGCGGTCTCCCCTCTCTCTCCTCGCTTCCCACCGCGCCGGACCCTCGCCGGCCTTCTCGACCGCGGCACGACCGCAGGTTGACGCAGATCAAAACCGCACGGCAGAGCCGTTCCTAGCATAGGTGCATCCGAAATACACCTTCTGCGCACTCGCGCAGCCACCGAGGAACCCGCCGTGAAACCTGCCGCCTTCTGCGCCACCGTCGACGTCCGCGTGCTCGAGCCGCGCTTTCGCCATTCGCACATCTTCTCGACCTTCGCCGCGCTCGACGACGAGCAGGCCATCGAGCTCGTGAACGACCACGATCCGCGCCCGCTCTTCGCGCAGTTCCAGGCGCAGTGGCCCGGCCGCTTCGCATGGAACTACCTCGAGGAAGGCCCTGCGGTGTGGCGCGTCGCGATCGTCAAGGTGCCTTCCTTCGAGCCCCATGGCAGCGGGCATTGCTGCGGCGGCTGCGGCGGCGCATGAGCGCCGTGACGGTCCCACGAGCAAGGAATCTGCAATGAGCAACAACAAAGGGCTGTGGCGCTGGCTGGCCTTCATCTTCGTGCTGTCGTTCGGCGCGCTCGGCTACCTGGGCGTGCAGATCTACCTGGCGGCGCCGCCGATGCCCGCCTCCGTCGTCGCGACCGATGGCGAGGTGGTCTTCACCGGCGCGCAGGTCCGCCAGGGTCAGCGGGTCTGGCTGGCGTCCGGCGGCCAGCAGCTGGGCTCCGTCTGGGGCCACGGCAGCTACGTCGCGCCCGACTGGTCCGCCGACTGGCTGCACCGCGAGGCGGTGGCGCTCGGGCATCTGCACGCCCGGGCCTACCGGAAGGCGCCCGCCGCGCTGACCCCCGCCGAGCGCGGCGCGCTCGACGCGACCGTGCGCGACGAGATGCGCCGCAACACCTACGACGGCGCGAGCGGCGCCATCACCGTTTCGGCGACGCGCGCGCGGGCCATCCGCGAGGTGGCGTCGCACTACGATGCGCTGTTCGGCCGCGAGCCGGCGGTCGCTAAGCTGCGCGAACAGTACGCGATGACGCCCGACACGCTGCCCGCGCCCGAGGACCGGCAGGCGCTCGCCGCCTTCTTCTTCTGGTCCGCCTGGGCCGCCGCCACCGACCGCCCCGGCGAAACCGGCCTGAGCTACACCAGCAACTGGCCGCATGAACCGCTGGTCGGCAACACCATGACCAGCGCCGCGGCCGTGTGGTCGATGGTCAGCATCGTGCTGCTGCTGGCGGCCATCGCGGCCATGCTCTGGCTGCACGGCAGCCGCAGGCACGAGGCCGAGGCCGTGCCGCCCGCGGCCGATCCGCTGCTCGGCGCGGTGGCGACGCCCTCGATGAAGGCGACGCGCAAGTACTTCTTCGCGGTGATCGGGCTGATGCTGCTGCAGATCGCCATGGGCGTGGTCACGGCGCACTATGCGGTCGAGGGGCAGTCGTTCTTCGGCCTGCCGCTGGCCGAGCTGCTGCCTTACGTGGTCGGCCGCACGATCCACACCCAGGTCGGCATCTTCTGGATCGCCACGGCCTGGCTGGCCACCGGCCTCTACATCGCGCCGCTGCTGTCCGGCCGCGAGCCCCGGCTGCAGAAGCTGGGCGTGGACCTGCTGTTCTGGGCGCTGATCGCGATCGTGGTCGGCTCCACGCTGACCGGATGGCTCGGCACGCTGCAGCACCGCGGCGTGGACTTCTCGTTCTGGCTCGGCAACCAGGGCCTGGAGTACACCAGCATGGGCCGCGTGTGGCAGGTGCTGCTGTTCGCGGGCCTGCTGTTCTGGGTCTTCCTGCTCGGCCGCGCGCTCTGGCCCGCGCTGACCCGGCCTTCGGAATCGCGCGGCCTGATCGCGATGGTGTTCCTGTCGGCCACCTGCATCGGCGGCTTCTACGCCACCTCGCTCGCCTGGGGGCAGCACACCCACTACGCGATGGTCGAGTACTGGCGCTGGTGGCTGGTCCACCTCTGGGTCGAAGGCTTCTTCGAGGTCTTCGCGACCGCGGTCGTCGCGCTCCTCTTCAGCCGCCTGGGCCTGGTGCGCACCGAGAGCGCGAACCGCGCGATCATCGCGGAGACCATCGTGTTCCTGTTCGGCGGCATCCTCGGCACGCTGCACCATCTCTACTTCACCGGCACGCCGACCTCGGTGATCGCCGTCGGCGCGGTGTTCTCGGCGCTCGAGGTGGTGCCGCTGACGCTGATCGGCCTCGAGGCGCTGCAGACCTACCGGCGCGCGCGGGCCATGCCCTGGCTCGCGGCCTACCGCTGGCCGGTCATGTGCTTCGTCGCGGTGGGCTTCTGGAACACCATCGGCGCGGGCCTGCTCGGCTTCGCGATCAATCCGCCTGCGGCGCTGTACTACGTGCAGGGCCTGAACATGACGCCCGCGCACGGCCATGCCGCGCTCTTCGGCGTCTACGGCATGCTGGGCATCGGCCTGATGCTGTTCTGCCTGCGCGGCCTGTATGCGCGCCAGCTGCATGCCGACGCGCTGCTCCGGCCGGCGTTCTGGAGCCTCAACATCGGGCTCGCGATGATGGTGTTCCTCTCGCTGCTGCCGGCCGGCATCTACCAGGCCTGGGCGAGCGTCACGCAGGGCCTCTGGTATGCCCGCTCGGCCGAGATCGTGCATTCGCGCGTGATGGAGACCCTGGTCTGGATGCGCGTGCCCGGCGACCTCGTCTTCGCCGCCGGTGCGGTGCTCCTGGCCGGCTATGCGCTGCGCCTGCTGCGCCGGCCGACCGTGCTGCAGGCGGCGGCGGGCACCCTCGCGCCCGCCGCCGGCAGCGCCGCGGCCGCGGCCCATGCCGCGGGGCGCTGAGGCCGGCGCAACGGGCGAGCGGCCATGAAGCTCACTGCCTTCACCGACTACAGCCTGCGGGTGCTGATCTACCTGGGCGCCGAGCCGCGCCGGCGCGCCACCATCGGCGAGATCGCCGCCGCCTTCGCCGTGTCGGAGAACCACCTGACCAAGGTGGTCCATGCGCTCGGCAGGCAGGGCTGGCTGGTCAACGTCCGCGGCAAGGGCGGCGGGCTGTCGCTCGCGAAGCCGCCCGAAGCGATCGTGATCGGCGAGGTCGTGCGCCACACCGAGGCGAGCGACATCGTGGCCTGCTTCGGCGCCGGCGCCGGCGAATGCCCGATCGAGGGCCTGTGCCGCCTGCGCGGCGTGCTCGCCGAAGCCGCGGCGGCCTTCCATGCGGTGCTGCAGCGCTACACGCTCGCGGACCTGGTGCGCAACCGCGAGGCGCTCTCCACGGTTCTCTTCGCGGGCGCCGCGCCGCCGCGCGGCATCGGACGGCGTGCCCCATGAACACGCGCCTTCCATCGCCCCAGCCGGCGCCTGCCGCGCCCGCGCCCTTTCCCTACGACGGGCCGCCCGCGCTGCGCGCGCCCATCGCGGCCGCGCTCGCGCGCGTGGTCGACCCCGAGGTGGCCCTCAACATCGTCGACGTCGGCCTGGTCTACGGCGTCGCGGTCGACGACGAGGTGGTGCATGTCCGTCTCACCATGACCTCCGCGACCTGCCCCGTGATCGATCTCATCCTCGAGGACGCCGAACGCGAGCTCGACCGGGTCGTGCCGCCCGCGCTGCGCATCTGCACGGAGCTGGTGTGGACGCCGCCGTGGACCCCCGAGCGCATGAGCGGCGAAGCCAAGCGGATCATGGGATGGTGAGCGCCGTGCACCCCGCCGGCCGCACGCAGCGCCGGTCGCCGGCCACGCCCGTGCGGATCGCCGCGCGCGCGCTGCTCGGCGCGCTCGCGATCCTGTCGCTGCTGTCGGGCATCGCCGGCGGTCTCTGGCGCGCGGGCATCGCGCTGCCGGACGGGCGCGCCTTTCCCTGGGCCGGGCAGTGGCTGCTGGCCCATGCGGCGCTGATGATCTGCGGCTTCTTCGGCACCGTGATCGGCATCGAGCGCGCGGTGGCGCTCCGGCATCGCGCGGCCTTCCTCGCGCCGCTCGCATCGGGCGCGGGCGCGCTGTGCCTGGCGCTGGGACAGCAGGCGCTCGGCGCATGGCTCTGCGTGGTGGCGGCGGCCTGCTTCCTGGCCGTCGGCGTGGTGGTCGTACGGCGCCAGGCCGCCCCGCACACCTTCCTGCTGCTGGTGGGCGCCCTCGCCTGGGCCGTCGGCAGCCTGCTGTTCGCACAGGGCCGTGCGGGCCATGCCGTCCTGCCCTGGTGGTTCGCCTTTCTCGTCCTCACCATCGCCGCCGAGCGCCTCGAGATGACGCGCCTCATGAAGCGGCGGCCGGGCGCGGCCGCCGCGCTCCACGCGGTGCTCGCGCTGCTGCTGCTGGGCGCGGCGTGGTCGGGCGCGGCACCGCGCGGCGGGGGGCTGGCCTACGGCGCGGCGCTCGCGCTGCTGGCCGCGTGGCTCGCGGTCTTCGACGTCGCCCGGCGCACGGTGCGCACCCACGGGCTGGCCCGCTACATGGCGGTGTGCCTGCTCGGCGGCTACGCCTGGCTCGGCGTCGCCGGCGTCGCCTGGGCCGCCACCGCGCTCGGATGGCCGGCGCGCGACGTCGCGCTGCATGCGCTCGGCCTCGGTTTCGTCGTCGGCATGGTCATGGGCCACGCGCCGGTCGTGCTGCCGGCCGTCGCACGGGTCAAGCTCGCGTTCGGCAACTTCTTCTACCTGGCGCCCGCCGCGTTGCACCTCTCGCTGCTGCTGCGCTTCGCAGCGGGCGCCTTCAGTCAGCCGTTGCACGCCGCCGGCGCAGCCGGCAACGCGGCAACCCTGGGCTTCTTCGCCGCCACGCTGGCCGGCGCGGCCCTGGCGTGGCGCTGGCGCCATGGCACCGCAGGTGCCGGAAAGACCCCCCGATGATCCCCCTCGAAGCACACCCTTCCGCCCGTCCGTCCGCCGCCGCGGCGCCCGCCTTCGCGCTCTGGCAGCTCGGCTTCCGTCCCTTCTATCTGCTCGCGAGCGCCTTCGCGGCGCTGTCGGTGGCCCTGTGGGCCATGCAGTTCGCCGGCTGGATGCCGCGGGCCTATCTGCAGGGGCCGCTCTGGCATGCGCACGAAATGCTGTTCGGCTTCACGCTGGCGGTGATCGTCGGCTTCCTCTTCACCGCCGGGCGCAACTGGTCCGGGCGTCCGACGCCGACGGGCCTGCCGCTCGCCGCGCTGGCGGCGCTCTGGGTCGCCGGGCGGGTGCTGGTGCTCACGCCCTTCGCCTGGACCGCCGCGCTCGTGAACGCGGCCTTTCCGCTCGCATGCGCGGTGGGGCTGGGCATGGCGCTCGTGGGCGCGCGCAACCGACGCAACTATTTCTTCATCGGGCTGCTGCTGATGCTCTCGGCGGCCACCCTCGCCTTCCACCTGTCCGCGCTCGGCGTGATCCGCACGCCGGCCTGGATCGGCATCCAGCTCGCGCTCGACATCCTGCTGTTCATCCTCGCGGTGATGGGTGGCCGGGTGATTCCGATGTTCACCAACAACGGCATCACGGGCGCCGATGCGAAGCGGCAGCCCTGGCTGGAGAAGACCAGCCTGGCGCTCGTGCTCGCGCTGCTGGCGGCCGATGCCGCGGACCTGCCGGCCGCCATCACCGGCGCCATCGCGCTGGCGGCGGCGCTGGCCCATGCCGCGCGCTGGCTGCTCTGGCAGCCGTGGAAGAGCGCGCGCAACACGCTCGTGCTGGTGCTGCACCTGGCCTACGCGTGGGTGCCGCTGCACCTCGCGCTGCGGCTGCTGTCGCTCGGCGGCTGGGCCGCGCCGTCGCTGGCCACCCATGCGCTCACGGTGGGCGCGGCGGGCGGTCTCATCATCGGGATGATGGTCCGCACCGCGCGGGGCCACACGGCGCGGGTGCTGCGCGCCGACCGGGTCGACACCGCCTGCTTCGTGCTGGTGCTGCTCGCGGCGGTCGTGCGGGTGCTGCTGCCGCTCGTGGCCCCGTCGCAGACCCTCGCCGCGGTGCTGGCGTCGGCGGCCTTCTGGAGCCTCGGCTTCGGGCTCTATGCGCTGCGCTACGCGCCGGTTCTCACCCGGCCCCGGCTGGACGGCAAGCCGGGCTGAGGCGGCCCGCATTCGCGGGTGCGAAGCGCATGCCGCGCAGGTGCAGGGCGAGCGCCGCGTCCATCGACTGGACATGCTTCTGGTGCCAGTCCCGGAGTTGGCGCGCCATCTCCCGCACATGCGCCACGTCGCCGCGCGCGGCGCGCAGCGCGCCCTCGCGCATCACTTCGAGCACCACGCGGTGCTGGACCATGTGCTCCTTGCCCGAGGAAAAACCGGTCGTGCGCATCCAGACGTCCTCGCGCGCGAAGCGCTCGTCGGTGAACGCCACCAGTTCGTCCCACGCGGTGCGCAGCCGCGCGTCGTCCGACGCGTCGACGCGCGCGAGAAGCCCCAGGAAGTCCCTGCAGGCGTGGTCCATGAACGGCAGCTCCAGCGCCAGTGCACCGAAGCGTTGCAGGGCGGCCATGCGATCTCCTTGGATGATGAAGACCCGAGGCTAGCGGGCCGGGGATCGCGCACGTTGATGTGGCTCAACGCTGGTGCGGATGGATGGCGCCGCGGCCTCCCCGCGTGGCCTCGCAGCCCCGTCAGGGCCGGTGATTCCACATCAGCACCAGGTTCACCACCACGGCCGACACCACGGAATGGAGCACGCGCTGCGGCTCGACCACCGCGAACGCCGCGGCGACGATCGCCGCGTCGCAGGCCAGCTGCACGGCGCCCGCATTCCATCCGCGGCGCCGCTGCAGGAACAGCGCCAGCACGCCGAAGCCGCCGAGGCTCGCGCCATGGCGGAACAGCACCAGCAGGCCGACGCCGATCAGCAGGCCGCCGGCCACCGCCGCGAAGAGCGGATGCGCGGCATGCACGCTGAGCGCGCGCCCGATGCCCTCCACGCCGAGCGACAGGCCGGCCGCGACGATCAGGGTCCTGCAGGTGAAGCGCGTGCCGAACGCCCGCCATGCGAACGCGACGAAGGGCAGGTTGACCACGGCGAGGGTCCAGCCGAGCGGCCAGCCGGTCGCATAGGCGGTCAGGAAGGCGAGCCCCGGGAGTCCGCCGGTCAGCAGCCCGGCGCTGCGGAGCACCGCAAGCCCGAGGCCCACCAGCAGGATCGCGGTTCCGAAGCCCTGCGCGTCGTCCAGCAGCGCATGCGGCCTCGCGGGGCGGACGGGCGATGCGGTCATGGCATCGCTAGCCGCGCAGCAACACGCCGTCGGCATCGCGCACGCGAACCGTCACGGGAATCGCGGCGCGCACGCTCTGGGTCACGACGCAGAAGTCCTCGTACTGCGCCAGCGCGCGCTCCAGCAGCCGCAGCCGCGCCGCGGGCACGCCGAGGTTCAGCGTCACGTCGATGCCCGACATCCGCAGGCGGCCGGCCTCGTTGGGGCGCAAGGTCGCGTCGACGCAGGCACGCATCGGCACGTCCTCGTTCCTGAACTTGCGCAGTGCGAAGGCGAGGCTGGCCGACAGGCAGTTCGCCACCGCGGCCATGAGCAGCCGCTCGGAGTCGGGGCCGCCCGCGCGCCCGAGCGGCGGCGTGGCATCGGTGAGCAGGTGCTGCACGCCGGCGAGGCCGAAGTCGATCCTGAACCGGTAGCCGTCCTCGCGGGCCAGCTGCACGATGCCCACCTGTTCCATGCTTCTTCTCCTTCGGCGCGATCAGGCTGCGAGCGCGGCGTCGGCGGGCCGGGTCAGCAGCCGCGCCATCAGCTCCCGCACGCTGCGGATCTGCGCGCCGAAGGGCAGCTCGCCGACGCCGCGGAAGAACAGGCCCTTCTTCACGTCCCCGCGCAGCGCGGCGGCGAGCTGGGTGTCGATGCAGAACTGGCCCCAGGTGGCGAAGCCGTCGCGCAGTCCGCATTGCGCCAGGCAGTCGAAGGCGAGCGTGCAGCGCGGCTTGACGTGCGCGACGCCCTGGAGCTTGGGCTCGGCCTTCAGGTAGCCCTTGAGCCACCGCGTCGCCACCGCGCGCGCGGGCAGCCCCGCCACGCTGGTGAACTCGACCAGGTCCTCGTCGCGCGCCTCGGCCAGCACCTGCTTGAAGCCGTCGTGCGCATCGCATTCCTGCGTCACCGCGAAGGGGGTGCCGAGCTGCACGCCGGAAGCGCCGAGCGCCTGCAGCCGCGCGATGTCCTCGAAACGGCGGATGCCGCCGGCCGCGATCAGCGGGATCTGCTTCTCGATGCCCGCGGCGCGCAGGAACGCGAGCGTCTGCGGGATCACGTTCTCGAAATCGAAGCGCGGATCGCCGAGGTCCGCGATCTTCGCCGCGCCCAGGTGGCCGCCCGCCAGGCGCGGATGTTCGATCACGATCGCGTCGGGCAGGCGCTTGCGGCGCTCCCACTTGCGCACCAGCAGCTGCACGCCGCGCGCATCCGACAGGATCGGCACCAGCAGCGCATCGGGATGGTCCTGCGCGAGTTCCGGCAGGTCGAGCGGCAGGCCGGCACCGACCACCACCGCGTCGATGCCGCATTCGAGCGCACGCGTGACCGAGGGCGCGTACTCGCCCACCGCGCGCATCACGTTGATTGCGAGCAGGCCGCGTCCGCCGGAACGCTGGCGCGCGGCCGCGATCTCGCGCGCGAGCGCCTCCAGGTTGGCCGCGTTGATGTCCTCCTTCGCCTGCCGCGTCGCGGCCTCGCCGGGCGCCAGGTCGCGGGTGCGTGCCATCAGGTCCGGATGGTGGCGGCGCAGGTCGACCGACGAGATCGTCCCCATCGCGCCGAGCGCGGCCACGCTGCCCGCGAGCCGGTTCGCCGACACGCCGACGCCCATGCCGCCCTGCACCACGGGCAGCAGCGTCCGTGCGCCCAGCCGCAGCGGCGCAAGGCCGCTCCGGGCCAGCAGGGCCATCAGTTGCGCGGCGTTCCCGGCGGCGTCCGGCACGGGGGCGAGGGGATCGGTGGAAGCGATGGAGGGGTCTTCGGGAGTCATGGCGGACGCGGCAGGGCACATGCGCGCCGCACTGCATTGGTTGGAATCCCCGCACGGTAGGGCCTCGTGCTGCATGCGATGTTGATGAAGGTCAAAGCCGCGCCGGATTCGATGCGCCGAACACACGCCGGGCAAGCGCTTGATCTGCATCAACACGGGGCCGCACCCCAAAACCTAAGCTCGGTTCACATCACCAGGAGAACCCACTTGCTACAGCGCGCAGATCCACAAGGAGCCATTCAAGGCTCAGGCGCCCAGCCCGCCCGGGCGTCCGCGAAGGCGTGGCGCGTCCTTGCGGTCAGCACCGTCGCCTTCACCGCCTGCTTCATGGTGTGGATGATGTTCGGCGTCATCGGCATCCCGATCCGCAAGGCCCTCAACCTCAACGCGACCGAGTTCGGCCTGCTCACGGCGATGCCGGTGCTCAGCGGCTCGCTGGTGCGCGTGCCGCTGGGCATCTGGACCGACCGCTTCGGCGGCCGCGTCGTGATGGCCTGGGTCATGGGCCTCACCATTCCGGCCATCTGGCTGCTGTCGTACGCCACGCAGTACTGGCAGTTCCTCGCGCTCGGCCTGTTCATCGGCCTGGCGGGCGGCTCGTTCTCGGTCGGCACGCCCTACGTGGCGCGCTGGTTCCCGCGCGACCGGCAGGGCTTCGCGATGGGCATCTACGGCGCGGGCAACTCGGGCGCGGCGGTGAACAAGTTCGTCGCGCCGGTGCTCGTGGTCGCATTCGGCTGGACCATGGTGCCGCAGGCCTATGCCGCCATCATGCTCGGCGCCCTGCTGCTCTTCTGGTTCATGAGCGCGAGCGATCCCTCGCACCGCAGCGGCGGCACCGCCTCCTTCTCCGAGCAGCTCAAGGCCCTGGGCGACCGCCGCGTGCTGCGCTACTGCCAGTACTACAGCATCGTCTTCGGCGGCTACGTGGCGCTGTCGCTGTGGATGGTGCAGTTCTACGTCGGCGAGTACGGCCTCGACATCCGGGTTGCCGCGCTGCTGGCGGCCTGCTTCTCGCTGCCCGGCGGCGTGCTGCGCGCCGTCGGCGGCTGGCTGTCGGACCGCTACGGCGCGCACAGCGTCACCTGGTGGGTGCTCTGGGTCTGCTGGATCTGCCTGTTCCTGCTGAGCTATCCGCAGACGGATCTCACCGTGGCCACCGTCGACGGCCCGCGCACCTTCCACATCGGCCTGAACGTCTACGCCTTCACCGCCCTGATGTTCGTGCTCGGCATCGCCATGGCCTTCGGCAAGGCGAGCGTCTTCAAGTACATCAGCGACGACTACCCGAAGAACATCGGCGCGATCAGCGGCGTGGTCGGCCTGGCCGGCGGCCTGGGCGGCTTCGTGCTGCCGATCCTGTTCGGCGCGCTGATGGACCTCACCGGCATCCGCTCGAGCGCCTTCATGCTGCTCTACGGCGTCGTGTGGGTCTCGCTGATCTGGATGTACTTCACCGAAGTGCGCCAGACCGCGGTGATGGGCCAGCAGGCGCCCGCCGCACCATCGTTCGCCCGCTGAGCCGGGCCACCAGGAACACACCATGAACTCGACCACCACCCTTCCCGCGCGGGCTGCGCGGCGCGGCCGCGTCCTGTCGGTCTGGACGCCGGAGGACAAGGAATTCTGGGAGCGCGAGGGTCAGGCCATCGCGAAGCTGAACCTCTGGATCAGCGTGCCCGCCCTCTTCCTCGCCTTCGCCATCTGGCAGGTTTGGAGCGTCGTCGCCGTCGGCCTGCCGGCGCTGGGCTTCAAGTACTCGACCAACCAGCTGTTCTGGCTCGCGGCCGCACCGGCGCTCTCGGGCGCCACGCTGCGCATCTTCTATTCCTTCATCGTGCCGATCCTCGGCGGGCGCCGCTGGACCGCGATCTCCACCGCCACGCTGCTGATCCCGGCCGTCGGCATCGGCTACGCGGTGCAGGACAACACCACGCCCTACGCCACCATGCTGGTGCTGGCGCTGCTGTGCGGCCTGGGCGGCGGCAACTTCAGTTCGAGCATGTCGAACATCAGCTTCTTCTTCCCGAAGGAGCGCAAGGGTTCGGCCCTCGGCGTCAACGCCGGGCTCGGCAACCTCGGCGTCTCGGTGGTGCAGTTCCTGAGCCCGCTGGTCGTCACCGCCGGCGTGTTCGGCGTCTTCGGCGGCGATCCGCAGACCGTCGTCAAGGCCGGCCAGTCCGCGCAGGTGTGGACCCAGAACGCCGCCTTCATCTGGGTGCCGTGGATCGCGCTGACCTCGCTCGTGGCCTGGTTCGGCATGAACGACATCGCCGACGCGCGCGCCTCGTTCGCCACGCAGGCCACCATCTTCCGGCGCAAGCACAACTGGCTGATGTGCGTGCTCTACCTCGGCACCTTCGGCTCCTTCATCGGCTATGCGGCCGGCTTCCCGCTGCTCATCAAGAGCCAGTTCCCAGGCGTCAACCCGCTGTCCTACGCCTGGCTCGGGCCGCTGGTCGGCGCGGCAGTGCGGCCCTTCGGCGGCTGGCTCGCCGACAAGCTCGGCGGCGCGCGCGTCACCTTCTGGAACTTCGTGGTGATGGCGCTCGCGGTGCTCGGCGTCCTCTACTTCCTGCCGCACGGCGGGGCCGGCGGCAGCTTCACCGGCTTCTTCCTGATGTTCCTGGTGCTGTTCCTGACCACCGGCATCGGCAACGGCTCGACCTTCCGGATGATCCCGGTGATCTTCCTGAACCAGGCGATGCGCGGCGTCGACACGAAGGACGCCGAAGCCGTGGCCCGCGCCACGAAGGAAGGCAACACCGAAGGTGCCGCCACGCTGGGCTTCACCGCCGCGATGGCCGCCTACGGCGGATTCTTCATCCCGAAGAGCTACGGCACCTCGATCAGCCTCACGGGCAGCCCGGATGCCGCGCTCTACACCTTCGTCGCCTTCTACCTCGTCTGCATCGCGATCACCTGGTGGAACTACAGCCGGCGCAACGCACCGATGCCCTGCTGACCAGCCCCCAAGCCCCCAACGAACCAAGACCCACCATGAGCCACTTCCTCGACCGCCTCACCTACTTCGCGCAGGTACGCGAATCCTTCGCCGACGGGCACGGACAAGTCACCGGCGAAGACCGCACCTGGGAGGACGCCTACCGCACGCGCTGGGCGCACGACAAGATCGTGCGCAGCACGCACGGCGTCAACTGCACCGGATCCTGCTCGTGGAAGATCTACGTCAAGGGCGGCATCGTCACCTGGGAGACGCAGCAGACCGACTATCCGCGCACCCGCTGGGACATGCCGAACCACGAGCCGCGCGGCTGCGCGCGCGGCGCCAGCTACAGCTGGTACCTGTACAGCGCCAACCGCGTGAAGTACCCGATGGTGCGCGGCCAGCTGCTCAAGGCCTGGCGCGCCGCGCGCCGCGACCGCCCGCCGGTCGAGGCCTGGGCCTCGATCGTCGACGACGAGGCGGTGCGCCGCAGCTACCAGAGCGCGCGCGGCCTGGGCGGCTTCGCGCGTGCGAGCTGGGACGAGGTCAACGAGATCGTCGCGGCGAGCAACATCCACACCATCCGCAAGCACGGGCCCGACCGCATCATCGGCTTCTCGCCCATCCCGGCGATGTCGATGGTGAGCTATGCCGCCGGCAGCCGCTACCTGAGCCTGATCGGCGGGGTGTGCATGAGCTTCTACGACTGGTACTGCGACCTGCCGCCGTCGAGCCCGCAGGTGTGGGGCGAGCAGACCGACGTGCCGGAGTCGGCCGACTGGTACAACAGCAGCTACATCATCGCCTGGGGCTCCAACGTGCCCCAGACGCGCACGCCCGATGCGCACTTCTTCACCGAGGTTCGCTACAAGGGCACCAAGACCGTCGCGATCACCCCCGACTACTCGGAGGTCGCCAAGCTCTCGGACCTCTGGATGCATCCGAAGCAGGGCACCGACGCCGCGGTCGCGATGGCCATGGGCCACGTGATCCTCAAGGAGTTCTATTTCGAGCGGCGCAGCGCCTACTTCGATGACTACGCGCGCCGCTACACTGACCTGCCGATGCTGGTGCTGCTGAAGGCGCACGCGCTGCCCTCGGGCGAGCGGGTCATGGTGCCGGACCGCTACGTGCGCGCGAGCGACTTCGGCGACCAGCTCGGCCAGGCGAACAACCCCGAGTGGAAGACGGTCGCGCTCGCCGAGGACGGCCGCGTGGTGGTGCCGCAGGGCGCGATCGGCTTCCGCTGGGGACCGGACGGCCGCGCCGACAAGGGGCAGTGGAACCTCGAACCGAAGGAAGCCCGCGAGGGCGGCGACGTGAAGCTGCAGCTGTCGATGCTCGAAGCCGGCACGGACGCCTGTGCGACGGCGCAGGTCGGCTTCCCGTACTTCGGCGGCATCCAGAGCGAGCACTTCCCCGCCAACGTGCAGCAGGACGTGCTGGTGCGCACGGTGCCGGTGCGGGAGATCGCGCTCGGCAGCGCGGGCGAGCGCGCGCTGGTGGCGACCGTCTTCGACCTGCAGGCGGCCAACTACGGCGTGGCGCGCGGCCTGCCCGGCGAGAAGGCGGCCGCCGACTACGACGACGACACCCCCTACACGCCCGCCTGGCAGGAGAAGATCACCGGCGTGCCGCGCGACCAGGTCATCACGGTGGCGCGCGAGTTCGCCGACAACGCCGACAAGACGGGCGGCAAGTCGATGGTGATCATCGGCGCGGCGATGAACCACTGGTACCACAGCGACATGAACTACCGCGGCGTCATCAACATGCTGATGATGTGCGGCTGCATCGGCCAGAGCGGCGGCGGCTGGGCGCACTACGTGGGCCAGGAGAAGCTGCGCCCGCAGACCGGCTGGACCGCGCTGGCCTTCGCGCTGGACTGGATCCGCCCGCCGCGGCAGATGAATTCCACCAGCTTCTTCTACGCCCACACCGACCAGTGGCGCTACGAGAAGCTGGGCCTGGAGGAGGTGCTCTCGCCGTTGGCCGACAAGGCGGCCTACGCCGGCACCATGATCGACTACAACGTGCGCGCCGAGCGCATGGGCTGGCTGCCCTCCGCGCCCCAGCTGCAGACCCACCCGCAGCAGGTCGCGCGCGACGCCGCGGCCGCGGGCATGGAGGGCGCCGCCTACACCGCGCGCGCGCTCGCCGACGGGTCGCTCCGCATGAGCTGCGAGGACCCGGACCATCCCGCCAACTGGCCGCGCAACATGTTCGTCTGGCGCTCCAACATCCTGGGCTCCTCGGGCAAGGGCCACGAATACTTCCTCAAGCACCTGCTGGGCACCACCCACGGCGTGCAGGGCAAGGACCTCGGCCCCGACGACGCCAAGCCGACCGAGGTGGTCTGGCACGACAAGGCGCCCGAGGGCAAGCTCGACCTGCTGGTGACGCTGGACTTCCGCATGAGCACCACCTGCCTGTACTCGGACATCGTGCTGCCGACCGCGACCTGGTACGAGAAGAACGACCTCAACACCAGCGACATGCATCCGTTCATCCATCCGCTGTCCACCGCGGTGGACCCGGCCTGGCAGGCGCGCAGCGACTGGGAGATCTACAAGGGCTTCGCGCGCACCTTCAGCGCGCTGTGCCCCGGCCACCTGGGCGTGGAGAAGGAAGTGGTGCTCACGCCGCTGATGCACGACTCGCCCGCCGAGCTCGCGCAGCCCTTCGGCGTGGCCGACTGGAAGCGCGGCGAGTGCGCGCTGATCCCCGGCAAGACGGCGCCGCAGATCACGGTCGTCGAGCGCGACTATCCGAACGTCTACAAGCGCTTCACCGCCCTCGGCCCGCTGATGGACAAGATCGGCAACGGCGGCAAGGGCATCGCATGGAAGACCGGCACCGAGGTGGGCGAGCTCGGCCAGCTCAACGGCCGCGTGGCCGAGCCCGGCGCGACCCAGGGCCTGCCGAACATCGACACCGACATCGACGCCTGCGAGGTCATCCTGCAGCTCGCGCCCGAGACCAACGGCCATGTGGCCGTGAAGGCCTGGGAGGCGCTCGGCGCGCAGACCGGGCGCGACCACACCCACCTCGCGGTGTACCGCGAGGACGAGAAGATCCGCTTCCGCGACGTGCAGGCCCAGCCGCGCAAGATCATCTCCTCGCCCACCTGGAGCGGCATCGAGAGCGAGAAGGTCTCCTACAACGCCGGCTACACCAACGTGCACGAGCTGATCCCCTGGCGCACGCTCACGGGCCGCCAGCAGTTCTACCTCGACCATCCGTGGATGACGGCCTTCGGCGAGGGCTTCGTGGCCTATCGCCCGCCGGTCGACCTCAAGACCACGCACGAGCTGCACAACATCCGCGGCAACGGCCATCCGGAGATCCAGCTCAACTTCATCACGCCGCACCAGAAGTGGGGCATCCACTCGACCTACAGCGACAACCTGCTGATGCTCACGCTCAACCGCGGCGGCCCGGTGGTCTGGCTGTCGGAGGACGACGCGAAGCGCGCCGGCATCGTCGACAACGACTGGGTCGAGCTCTTCAACGTCAACGGCGCGATCGCGGCGCGCGCGGTGGTGAGCCAGCGCGTCAATCCCGGCATGGTGCTGATGTACCACGCGCAGGAGAAGATCATCAACACGCCCGGCTCGGAGATCACCGGCACGCGCGGCGGCATCCACAACTCGGTCACGCGCATCGTGCTGAAGCCCACGCACATGATCGGCGGCTACGCCCAGTTCAGCTACGGCTTCAACTACTACGGAACCATCGGCACCAACCGCGACGAGTTCGTGGTGGTGCGCAAGATGAACCGCGTCGACTGGCTCGACGCACCGGCCGACTCGGCGACAGCAGCCGCGGCCTGAAGCGAGGAGAACCCCACCATGAAAATTCGCGCACAGATCGGCATGGTCCTGAACCTGGACAAGTGCATCGGCTGCCACACCTGTTCCGTCACCTGCAAGAACGTCTGGACCAGCCGGCCCGGCGTCGAGTACGCCTGGTTCAACAACGTCGAGACCAAGCCCGGCATCGGCTATCCCAAGGACTGGGAGAACCAGGGCAAGTGGCAGGGCGGATGGGTGCGCAAGCCCGACGGTTCGATCGAGCCGCGCCAGGGCGGCAAGTGGCGCCTGCTGATGCGCATCTTCGCCAACCCGAACCTGCCGCAGATCGACGACTACTACGAGCCCTTCACCTTCGACTACGACCACCTGCAGTCGGCGCCCTCGGTGAAGGCGCCGCCCACCGCACGCCCGCGCAGCCTGATCACCGGCCAGCGCATGGAGAAGATCGAGTGGGGCCCGAACTGGGAGGAGATCCTCGGCGGCGAGTTCGCCAAGCGCAGCAAGGACGCCAACCTCGAAGGCTTCGACCGCGTGCAGAAGGAGATGGTCGGCCAGTTCGAGAACACCTTCATGATGTACCTGCCGCGCCTGTGCGAGCACTGCCTGAACCCGGCCTGCGTCGCTTCCTGCCCCTCGGGCTCGATCTACAAGCGCGAGGAGGACGGCATCGTGCTGATCGACCAGGACAAGTGCCGCGGCTGGCGCATGTGCGTCTCGGGCTGCCCGTACAAGAAGATCTACTACAACTGGCAGAGCGGCAAGGCCGAGAAGTGCATCTTCTGCTATCCGCGCATCGAGGCCGGCCAGCCCACGGTCTGCTCCGAGACCTGCGTCGGTCGCATCCGCTACCTCGGCGTGGTGCTCTACGACGCCGACCGGATCCAGGAGGCCGCCAGCGTGCCCGACGAGAAGGACCTCTACGAGGCCCAGCTCGGCATCTTCCTCGATCCGCACGATCCCGAGGTGATCGCGCAGGCGCGGCGCGACGGCATCCCCGAAGCCTGGCTCGAGGGCGCGCGCAACAGCCCGGTCTACAAGATGGCGATGGACTGGAAGGTCGCGCTGCCGCTGCACCCGGAGTACCGCACGCTGCCGATGGTCTGGTACGTGCCGCCGCTGTCGCCGATCACCGCCGCGGCCAATGCCGGGCATGTGGGCGCCCACGGCGCGATCCCCGACGTGCGGCAGATGCGCATTCCGGTGCAGTACCTCGCCAACCTGCTGACCGCCGGCGCCACCGCGCCCGTGGTGCGCGCGCTGGAGCGCATGCTCGCGATGCGCAGCTACCAGCGCGGCAAGCATGTCGACCACATCGAGGACCCGGCGATCCTCGCCCAGGTCGGCCTGAGCGCCGCGCAGGTCGAGGAGATGTACCAGGTGATGGCCATCGCCAACTACGAGGACCGCTTCGTGATCCCTTCGAGCCACCGCGAGTACGCGGAGAACACCTTCGACATGAAGGGCGGCTGCGGCTTCTCCTTCGGCAACGGCTGCTCGGACGGCAGCTCGGAGACGAGCCTGTTCGGCGGAAGCAAGCGCCGCACCATTCCCATCCACGCCGACGTCTGAGACGGACACCGCCATGAAAACCCAACGTCACACCCTGCGCGCCCTGGCGCTGCTGCTGAGCTATCCCGACGCGCGCGTGCGCGACCTGCTGCCCCTCGTGGCCGACGCCATCGATGCCGAAGGCGCGCTGCCCGCGCCGCGGCGGCAGGAACTGCGCAAGCTCGCGCATGCGATCGTGCGCATGGACCCGGTCGATGCGGAGACGCAGTTCGTCGAACTCTTCGACCGCGGCCGCAGCACCTCGCTGCACCTCTTCGAGCATGTGCACGGCGACTCGCGCGAGCGCGGCCCGGCCATGATCGACCTGGTCAAGACCTACGAGACGGCCGGCCTGCTCATCGCACCGCACGAGGTGCCGGACCACCTGTGCGTGGTGCTGGAGTTCGCCTCCACGCAGCCGGCGCCGGTGGCGCGCGAGTTCCTCGGCGAGATGGCCCACATCCTGACCGCCGTCTTCAGCGCGCTGCGCCAGCGCGACAGCGCCTATGCGAGCGTGGTCGCCGCGATCCTCGAGCTGGCCGGCCATCGTGCCGAGGCCGTGCCGGTCGCCGACGAGCAGCCGCTCGACGAGGCCTGGGCCGAGCCCATGGCCTTCGACGGCTGCAGCACCCAAGGCCAGGCCCGTCCCGGCCAGCCGCAACCCCTCCACTTCGTCCGCAAGGCGCCCGCCGGCGCCGTGGGAGCCAGGGCATGAACGCACTCGACAACTTCCTCTTCGGCCTCTATCCGTACATCTGCCTGAGCGTGTTCCTGCTCGGCAGCCTGATCCGCTTCGACCGCGACCAGTACACCTGGAAGAGCGACTCCTCGCAGCTGCTGCGCGCCGGCCAGCTGCGCTGGGGCAGCAACCTCTTCCACGTCGGCGTGCTCTTCCTGTTCCTCGGCCACAGCGCCGGCATGCTCACGCCGCACTTCCTCTACGAGCGCTTCATCGACGCGGGCAGCAAGCAGCTGGTCGCGATGGTCTCGGGCGGCGTGGCCGGCCTGCTCGGCTTCGCCGGCGTGACGATCCTGCTGCACCGCAGGCTCACCGACCCGCGCATCCGCCTGAACTCGAGGACCAGCGACATCGTGCTGCTGGTGCTGCTGTGGCTGCAGCTGGCGCTCGGCCTCGCGACCATCCCGCTGTCGGCGCAGCACCTGGACGGCGGCATGATGCTCCGCCTGGCCGAATGGGCGCAGCGCATCGTCACCTTCCGCGGCGGCGCGGACGAGCTGCTCGACGGCGCGGGCTGGGTGTTCAAGGCGCACATGTTCCTCGGCATGTCGATCTTCCTGGTCTTCCCGTTCACGCGGCTGGTCCACGTATGGAGCGGCTTCGCCACCGCCGCCTACCTGCTGCGCCCCTACCAGGTGGTGCGCAGCCGCCGGCGGCTCGAGCGGCCCGCCGCGCAGCCGGCGCCGGCCGCCGTGCCCGCGGCCCATGCGCGGCCGACCCCAGTGGTCACGCAGCCGCGGAGGGCCGCATGACGGCCGGCGCGAACGGATGCGGCAGCGGCGCCTGCGGATGCCAGGGCGCGGGCGGCGCCGACACCGGCCGCGCGGCCGCGGTCAACGGCATCGCCCTGCACCGCCCGGGCGAGCGGCCCGACGAACACACGCTGCGCGAGCTGGCGTGGACCGAACTGCTGCGGCAGGAAGCCGTGCGCCTGGGCGTGCTGCCCGCGCGGCATGTGCTGGAGGCGCCCGCGCTCGGCGACGCCGAGCAGGCCGCGATCCAGCGCATGCTGGACCGCTCAATCGAGATCCCCGCGCCCGGCGAATCCGAATGCCGCCGCTACTACGAGGCGCGCCGCGCGCATTTCGCGATCGGCCGGCGGGTGCTGGCCCGGCACATCCTCTTCGCCGTCACCCAGGGCATCGACGTGCCGGCGCTGGCCGCGCGGGCGGAGCAGTGCCTGATCGCGCTGCGCCAGCCGGCGGACTCCGCGCGCTTCGCCGAGCTGGCGCGCGAGCTGTCGAACTGCCCGAGCGGCGCCGAAGGCGGCGAGCTCGGATGGATCGGCCCGGACGACTGCGCCGACGAACTCACGGCCGAGCTGTTCCATGCCGAGGGCGCGCGCGACGCGGTCGGCCTGCATCCGCGCCTGATGCACAGCCGCTACGGCTTCCACGTCGTGGAGGTGCTGCAGCGCGACCCCGGCCGCCAGCAGTCCTTCGAGGAGGTGCGCGAGCGCATCGCCGTGCAGCTGGCCCAGCAGTCGCGCGCCAAGGCGCTGCACCAGTACATGCAGCTGCTCGCCGGCGCGGCCGACGTGGAGGGCCTGGCGCTCGAAGGCGCCGATTCGCTGCTGGTGCAATGAACGCCGAGGCCGGCCCCGACGAACTGCTGTCGCGGCTGCGCGACTTCCAGTCGGACTACTTCCCGCTGCACCAGCAGCGCTTCCAGGACCTGGTCGCGCAGGGCCAGCATCCGAAGACGCTCTTCATCGGCTGCTCGGATTCGCGCCTCGTGCCGTACCTGCTGACCGGCACCGGGCCGGGCGAGCTCTTCATCATCCGCAACGTGGGCGCCTTCGTGCCGCCCTGCGACGGCCAGCACGGGCTGCACGGCACGGTGGCCGCGATCGAATTCGCGCTGCTCGAACTGAAGGTGGAACGCATCGTGGTCTGCGGCCACAGCCACTGCGGCGCGATCCGCGCGGCCTACGAGGGCGTGCCCGCCGAGGCCGTGGCGCTGAAGTCGTGGCTGCGCCTGGCGGACGAGGCCCTGCTGCCGGTGCGCCCGGGCCCCGACGCGCTGCGGCGCAGCGAGCAGCGCGCGGTGGTGCTGCAGCTCGAACGGCTGATGGCCTACCCCATGGTGCGCAGCCGGGTGGAGCGCCGGGCGATCACGCTGCACGGCTGGCACTACGTCATCGAGGACGGCGCGGTGCACGTCTTCGACGCGCTCGCGGGCGACTTCGTGCCCGCCGCCATCGCCTCCAACAGCGGCACCGGTCCCTACCCGCCCTACGTGGAAGACGAAGCGCACGGCCCGCGCGCCGCCGCCTGCGGCTGAAGCCGTCGCCCATGCACCACGGCGAGCGCTTCAACAGCATCAGCCACCTCGTGGGCACCGGCTGCGCCTCGGGCGGCTCCGCGCTGCTCGTCGCCCACGCGAGCGCTTCGGGCGACCCGTGGAAGATCGTCGGCTTCAGCATCTACGGCGCGATGCTGGTCGCGCTCTACCTCTTCTCCACGCTCTATCACAGCCTGCGCGGCAGGGCCAAGGCGGTGATGCGCAAGTTCGACCACTGCGCGATCTACCTGCTGATCGCCGGCACCTACACGCCGTTCTCGCTCGTCTCGCTGCGCGGCCCCTGGGGCTGGACGCTGCTGGGCACGGTCTGGGGCCTGGCGCTGCTGGGCATCGCGCAGGAGATCTGGTTCGCGAAGGGGGCGCGCAGGCTGTCGCTCGCGATCTACGTGCTGATGGGGTGGATGGCGCTGGCGGCGGCCTGGCCGCTGTGGCGCGCGCTCACGCCCGGCGGCTTCGCCTGGCTGGCCGCCGGCGGGGTGGTCTACACCGCGGGCATCGGCTTCTACGCGACCGACCACCGGCTGCGCCACGGCCACGGCTTCTGGCACCTGTGCGTGCTCGCCGGCAGCGGCTGCCACTACGTCACGGTGCTGCGCTACGTCGCCTGAGCCGGTCCGGCCGCCCCGCGCCGTTCAGCTAGCCGGCGAAGAAGCGCACGGGCTCGCCCGACGGGTCCAGCGCCATGTAGCCGCCGAAGCTGCCCTCGCGCACGTTGCGCACCATGGTCTCGAGCGCGGTGTCCACCTGCGCGTCGGACGGCGCCTGGCCATCGCGCCCCGCGAGCGCCGCGATGAACACGAAGGACCAGGGCGGACAGGCGCGCCGCGATTCGGCCACCAGCGCCGCGAAATCGCTCAGCTCGTCGAGGCGCTTGTCCGCGCAGGCCAGCGGCGCGAGGGCGCCGCCGCGCCGGGCGCGGAAGCCCGCACGCTGCGCATCGGTGGCGTCGGACGGGAGTTCCGCCTCGGTGAACACGAAAAGCAGTCGCTGGGGTTCGGGCTGCATCGCGGCGGCCTGCAGCAGCGTGTCGAAAAGGGAGAGAGCTGTCATCCCCATAGCGTCCATGCACCGGGCTCTCGCGGGCTTGCGCTGGATCAAGGCACGGCGGCCGCGGATCGTGCACGCCTCAGCCGCCGATGTAGCTCATCTCGATCCGGCGAGCGGCGTTCCGCGGCGGCGCCGCGCCGAGCGCGCGCAGCTCGGAATACCGGTCCGCGCGCGCCTGCCAGATCTGCGCGAGGCGGGCCTGGATGCGCGCATCGCCCGCCGCCTCCGGTTCGTCGCGCAGCAGCGCCCTGAAGTCGTGGCCGTCGTGCGCGAACAGGCACAGGAAGAGCCGCCCGTCCGTCGACAGGCGTGCGCGGCTGCATGCGCCGCAGAAGGCGTGCGTCACGCTGCTGATCACGCCGACCTCGCCCGCGCCATCGGCATAGGCCCAGCGCTGCGCCGTCTCGCCCGGCGCGGAGGCCTCGAGCGGCACCAGCGGATGGGCCTGCGACAGCAGCGACAGCACCTCGGAGGACGGCAGCACCTCGTCCATGCGCCAACCGTTGGTGGCGCCGACGTCCATGTACTCGATGAAGCGCAGCACCACGCCGGTGCCGCGGAAATGGCGCGCCATCGGCAGGATCTCCTGCGCGTTGGTGCCGCGCTTCACCACCATGTTGACCTTGATGCGCGCGAAGCCCGCAGCCTGGGCCGCCTCGATGCCCGCGAGCACCTTGGCGACGGGGAAGTCGACGTCGTTCATGCGCCGGAACACCGCATCGTCGAGCGCGTCGAGGCTGACGGTCACGCGGCCGAGCCCCGCATCGCGCAGGGCCGCGGCCTTCTGCGCCAGCAGCGAGCCGTTGGTCGTCAGGCCGAGGTCGAGCGGCCGGCCTTCGCGCGTGCGCAGCGCCGCGAGCGAGGCGACGAGCCGCTCCAGCCCGCGGCGCAGCAGCGGCTCGCCGCCCGTGAGCCGGATCTTGCGCACGCCCTGCCGCGCGAAGAGGCGCGCGAGCCGCGTGATCTCCTCGAAGCTCAGCATGGCCGCGTGCGGCAGATAGGGATGGTCCTTGTCGAACACTTCCTTCGGCATGCAGTAGGTGCAGCGGAAGTTGCAGCGGTCGGTGACGCTGATGCGCAGGTCCGTGAGCGGCCGGCCGAGGCGGTCCGCGAGCACGCCGGCGGCCGGCCGGTCGGAAGGGGCGGAGTGCGGGGAAGGCGGGGTCATGGCGGGGTCGGGCGTTCTGGAGCGGCCATGGTCGCTCGCGAAGCGCCCGCGCGGCTTGCGCCGCATCAACCGGCGGGCCCGCGGCCGCTGCGCCGCGCTTGATCTACCGCAAGGCGCGCGCGCCGCGCCCTCCCTAGAGTCGTGACCTCCATCCACCGACGCACAGGATCCGCCATGACCTTCACCAAATCCGACGCGCTGCAGGCCGCGGCCTTCGCCTTCGCCACCCTCGTCGCGACCGCCATCCTCGTCGTTGCCGGCCTCTGAGCGCCCCGCCGGCGCCCGGTCGGCGCGCCACCCCCATGCCAGGAATTCCATGAAACGCGACGATGCCGCAGCCACCGCGCTGCCGGTGCAGCCGATCAGCCAGGACGTGCTGCGCGAGAAATACCTCAAGCCGGGCGAGCAGGAGGCGGAGGACCTGTTCGCCCGCGTCGCCCAGGCGCTGGCATCGGTCGAGGCCGAGGACGTGCGCGCGCAGTGGCAGGCGCGCTTCCTCGACAACCTGCGCGCGGGTGCCATCGGCGCCGGGCGCATCATGAGCGCCGCCGGCACCGGGCTCGAGGCGACCCTGATCAACTGCTTCGTGCAGCCCGTGGGCGACTGCATCCAGGGCCAGGACGCGGCCGGCCATCCCGGCATCTACGAGGCGTTGCGCGAAGCCGCCGAGACGATGCGCCGCGGCGGCGGCGTGGGCTACGACTTCTCCCGCATCCGCCCGCGCGGCGCCGAAGTGCGCGCCACCGCCTCGCTTGCCTCGGGCCCGTGCAGCTACATCGACGTGTTCGACCGCTCGTGCGCCACCGTCGAGAGCGCGGGCGCGCGCCGCGGCGCGCAGATGGGCGTGCTGCGCATCGACCATCCCGACGTGCTGGACTTCATCACC
Organism: Variovorax sp. TBS-050B; assembly: GCF_029893635.1. Lineage (NCBI taxonomy): Bacteria > Pseudomonadati > Pseudomonadota > Betaproteobacteria > Burkholderiales > Comamonadaceae > Variovorax > Variovorax sp. TBS-050B. Next base: position 518,990 of record NZ_JARXYR010000001.1, read on the forward strand.
GCGAAGCGCACGCCGGGCCGCTGGAACAACTTCAACGTGTCGGTGGCGGTCAGCGACCGCTTCATGCAGGCGCTGGCGGCCGACGAGGACTGGGCGCTGGTGCACGCCGCGCGGCCCGGCGCCGCGCTGATCGCGCAGGGCGCGGCGCAGGCCGACGACGGCCGCTGGGTCTACCGCCGCGTGCCCGCGCGCACGCTGTGGGACACGGTGATGCGCTCGGCCTACGACTTCGCCGAGCCCGGCATCCTGTTCACCGACACGATCCACGCCGACAACAACCTGCGCGACCGCGAGACCATCGAGGCCACCAACCCCTGCGGCGAGCAGCCGCTGCCGCCCTACGGATGCTGCGACCTCGGCCCGGTCATCCTGCCGCGCTTCGTCGACCATCCCTTCGGTTTCGGCGGCGCCGCCCGGTTCGACTTCGACCGCTTCGAGCAGGCCGTGGCGCTCCAGGTGCGCGCGCTCGACAACGTGCTCGACCTCACGCACTGGCCGCTGCCCCAGCAGCGCGCACAGGCGATGGCCAAGCGGCGCATCGGCGTCGGCTTCACGGGCCTGGGCAATGCGCTCGCCATGCTGTGCCTGCGCTACGACCGCCCCGAGGGCCGCGCCATGGCGGCGCGCATCGCGCGCAGCCTGCGCGACGCCGCCTATGCGGCCTCGGTGGCGCTCGCATGCGAGAAAGGCCCGTTCCCCGAATTCGACGCGCCGCACTACCTCGCTGAAGGCACCTTCGCGAGCCGGCTCGATCCCGCGCTGCAGGAGCGCATCCGCACGCACGGCATCCGCAACAGTCACCTGGTGTCGATCGCGCCCACGGGCACGGTGAGCCTGGCCTTCGCCGACAACGCCTCGAACGGCATCGAACCGCCCTTCTCCTGGACCTACCGTCGCAGGAAGCGCGAGGCCGACGGCAGCACGACCGAGTACCAGGTGGAGGACCATGCCTGGCGCCTCTACCGCTTCCTCGGCGGCGACACCGACGCGCTGCCGCCCTATTTCGTGTCGGCGCTGTCGATGCCCGCGGCCGACCACCTCGCGATGATGGAAGCGGTGCAGCCCTTCGTCGACACCGCGATCTCGAAGACGGTGAACGTGCCGGCCGAGTATCCGTACGAGGACTTCAAGGACCTCTACCTGCAGGCCTGGCGCGCGCGGCTGAAGGGCCTCGCGACCTATCGGCCCAACGCCATCCTCGGCGCGGTGCTCGAGGCCACGCCGGCGGCGAAGGAAGCCGAAGCGGCCGCCGGCGCCGCACCGGCGGACCCGATGCGCGCCATGATCGAGAGCCGTCCGACGGGCGCGCTGAGCGCGCTCGCGGAGAAGATCGAGTACTGGACCCAGCAGGGCCGGCAGACGCTGTACCTGGTCGTGTCCTTCCTGCCGCTTCCCGACGGGCGCGAGCGCGCGGTCGAGTTCTTCATGCCCGTGGGCCAGAGCGGCGAGTCGCAGCAATGGATCACGGCGAGCATGCGGCTGCTGTCGCTGGCCGCGCGCGGCGGCTTCCTCGACCGGGCGCTGGCCGACATGCGCAAGGTCGCCTGGGACCGCGGCCCGGTGCGCCTGGGCAGCCACGTGAAGGCCGACGGCACTCCGGTGCCGATGTGGCACGACTCGGAAGTCGGCGCGATCGCCTTCGCCATCCAGAACCTGATCGCCCAGCGCAGCGGCACCGCGCCGCCGCCGGCCGGCGCGCCCGCATCCACGGCCGCGGCCGCGGTGCCCGCGCCGCTGATGGGCGCCAAGTGCCCCGAGTGCGGTGCGCACGCGATGATCCGCAAGGACGGCTGCGACTACTGCACGCAGTGCGGGCACCTGGGCAGCTGTGGGTGAGGCCGATGCCGCCGCACGGGCCGAAGCCCGGCGCTGGCGGGCGCGCCACCTGCTGCTGGCGCCGCACCGGCTCGGCTTCTTCCTCGCAACGCTGGTGCTGCTCGCCGCCGCACTGTGGTGGGCCGCGGTCCAGTTGATGCGCGGCGGCCACGTGCCGGGCCTCGCGCTCTCGGTGTCGCCGTCGCTGGTGCATGCGGCCGTGACGAGCTTCGGCTTCATGCCGCTCTTCTTCGGCGGCTTTCTCTTCACCGCCCTGCCCAAGTGGCTGCATGTGCCGGCCCCCCCGGCGCGCCGCATCGCGCCGCCGCTGCTCGCGCAGGCTGCCGGCTGGCTCATCTGGCTTGCCGGCAGCCATGTGCACCGGCTGGCCGCCTGCGCCGGCCTCGCGCTGGCGGCGGGCGGGCTGCTCGGCATGGCGATTGGCTTCGGCCGCATGGTGCACGCGAGCGTCGAGCCCGATCGCGTGCATGCGCGGCTGATCGGCCTGGCGCTGGCGTTCGGCGGCCTCTGCCTCATGGCCGTGGCGGCATGCACCGCGGCGGGCGCCGACCGCGCCGCCATCGGCTGGGTGCGCAGCGGCCTCTGGGGCTTCGTCGTCGCGGTGTTCCTGGTGGTCGCCCATCGGCTGATCCCGTTCTTCACCTCCGAGCTGTTCCCGGCCTCGCGCTGGCTCCGCCAGTCCTGGAGCCTCTGGGCGATGGCCGGCCTGGCGGCCTTCGAGGCCGGTGCCGAGCTGCTCGAGGCGGCCGGCGGGCGATCGGACATGCAGCAAGCCGCGCGCGCCGGCGTGGAGCTCGTCGCCGGCGCGGGCGTGATCTGGCTCTGCGCGCGCTGGCGCCTGGCGCAGAACCTCGCGCTGCGCTGGGTCGGGATGCTGCACCTCGGCTTCCTGTGGCTCGGCCTGTCGCTGCTGCTCGCCGCGGCCGCGCGGCTGCTGACGACCGCGACCGGCGAGGTGCAGCTGCCGCTCGCGGGCCTGCATGCGCTCGGCATGGGCTGCCTCGGCACGCTGATGCTGACGATGGTGGCGCGCATCTCCATGGCCCACGCCGGTCGCCCGGTGCATGCCGAAGGCCTGCTGAGCGGGCTGCTCGCGGCGCTGCAGGCCGCGACGCTGCTGCGCATCGCGGCGGCCTTGACCTTCGCCGGGGCGCAGCGCATCCTGACCCTCGCCGCCCTTCTTTGGCTGGCGCTCATGTTCATCTGGGGAATCCGACATGCCTCCTGGTATGGGCGCCCGCGCGCCGACCACCGACCCGGCTGATGCGCCGGTGACCGCACGGCAGCTCGACGCGCTGCTGCAGGCCCGCCGCACCGTGCTGCCCAAGCGGCTCGCCGCGCCCGGGCCCGAGGGGCCGGAACTCGATCTGCTCCTCGGGGCCGCGGCCGCCGCGCCGGACCACGGCGGGCTGGTGCCGTGGCGCTTCGTGGTCGTTCCGGCGCCTCAGCGCGCGCGGCTCGCGGACGTGTTCGCGCAGTCGCTGCGCGCGCGCGACGCCGCGGCCACGCCTGCGCAGTGCGAGCAGGCGCGCGAGAAGGCCTTCCGCGCGCCGCTGCTGATGCTGGCCGTGGCGCAGCTCGGTCCGGCCGGCCACGAGATCCCGTCCACCGAGCGGCTGATCTCCGCGGGATGCGCGGTCCAGAACATGCTGCTGATGGCCACGGCGCTGGGCTTCGGCTCGGCGCTCACCACCGGCAAGGCGCTGCGCTCCGAGGGGCTGCGCGCGCTGTTCTCGCTGGGCCCCGACGACGAGCCGCTCTGCTTCATCAGCATCGGCACCGCGACGGCCGCCAGGGCCGCGCCGGACCGCCCGGCACGCGAGCGCTACATGCGCGAGCTGGGTACGCCGCCATGAAGCCGGCCGCCCGCCTCGGACTGCTGGTCGCGCCGCCGGCGGCCGGCTTCGAGCAGCCCTTCGAAATGCTTGAGGCCTGCCACGAACGCGTGCAGCGCACGCTGCGGCTGCTCGCGCGGCTGCGTGCGCATGTCGCGCGCCACGGCGCGGACGCGCAGGCGCAGCAGGCCGCGCGCGACGTGATGCGCTATTTCGACCTGGCCGCGCCGCAGCACCACCAGGACGAGGAACTGCACGTGTTTCCGCCGCTGCTCGCGCACGGCGGCCCGGACGTGCGCGCGCTGGTCGCGCGCCTGCAGCAGGACCACCTGCGGATGGCCGCCCAGTGGCAGGCCGCGCGCGCGGTGCTCGCACGCATCGAGGCGGCGCAGATCCAGGCGCTGACGGCCGAGGAAGCGGCGCCGCTCGATGCCTTCGCGCACACCTACGACGGGCACATCGAAGCCGAGGAGGCGCTGGCCTATCCGGCGGCCGCGGCGCTGCTCGACGAGCGTGCGCGCGAGGCCATGGGCGCGGAGATGGCGCTGCGGCGCGGCGCGGACCGGCCTCCTTCTTGAGCCAGGTCAACACGCGTGCGGAGGGGCTGCCCACAATCGGGCGCCTTCACACTCCAAACCCCATCAGGCCATGCAGCAGCAGCAACCCCGTGACGTCCTCATCGTCGGCGCCGGCCCGGCCGGCCTGGCGCTCGCCATCGCACTGAGCGATGCCGGCCTCGCCGTCACCGTGGTCGACGCCCAGCCGCGCGAGGGGCTGGCCGCGCCGCCCGAAGACGGACGCGACATCGCACTGACCCATGCCAGCGTCGACACCCTGCGCGCGCTCGGCCTGTGGCAGCGGCTGCTGCCCGGCGAGATCGGGCGCATCCGCGAAGCCCGCGTGATCGACGGCGACCGCCAGGACGCCGCGCTGCGCTTCGTCGCGCCGGGGTGGGCGACCGAAGCGCTCGGCTGGATCGTGCCCAACCATGCGCTGCGCCGCGCGAGCTTCGCCGCCGCGGCCGAGCGCGCGGGCGTGCAGCTGCTGACCGGCACGCAGGTGCAGCGCGTCGAGGTCCGGTCCTCGCATGCGGAGCTGGAACTGGCACCGAAGACCGCGCCGGAGGCAGCGCAGCGGCTCCAGGGCCGGCTGCTGGTCGCCGCCGACAGCCGCTTCTCCTCGACGCGCCGGCAGCTCGGCATCGGCGTCGACATGGTCGATTTCGGCCGCACCATGATCGTCTGCCGCATGCGGCACGAACGGCCGCACGACGACATCGCCTACGAATGCTTCGGCTACGAGCGCACGCTCGCGGTGCTGCCCGCCGTGGGGGCCGAATCCTCGGTCGTCGTGACCACCGATGGCGCGTCCGCGGCGCGCCTGATGGCGCTGCCCGAGGCCGAGTTCGCGGCGCTGGTGCAGCGCCAGTTCCGCGACCGCTTCGGCGCCATGCACCTGAGCGGGCCGCGCCACCCCTATCCGCTGGTCGCCACCTGGGCGCGCCGCTTCGCCGCACCGCGCGCGGTGCTGGTGGGCGATGCGGCGGTGGGCATGCATCCCGTCACGGCCCATGGCTACAACCTCGGCCTTCGCAGCGTCGAACTGCTCTCGCAGGCCCTGGCCGAGGCGCTCGCGCAGCGCCGCGACATCGCGCAGCCCGCGGTGCTCGAAGGCTACGAGCGCGCGCACCGGCGCGGCTCGGCCGTGCTCTACCACGGCACCAACGCGGTGGCCAGGCTCTACGCGAGCAACGGCGCGCCGCAGCGCCTGGCCCGCCGCCTGCTCCTCGACGGCGCCCAGCGCCTGCCGCCGCTGAAGGCCGCGATCGTCGCGCAGCTGACCCGGGCCGCTGGCGGTCGGCGCGCGGCGGCCGGAGAGGCCTGAGCGGACTGAGCGGACTGAGCGGACTGACGGGGCCGCGGCCCGTCAGACGATGCGCGAGAAGCGCGTGCGGTTGCGGTCCGCCTGCAGATAGCGGTCGAACACCATCGCGATGGCGCGCACGAAGAACCACCCGAGCGGCGTGACCTCGATCTCGCGGCTGCGCAGCTCGACGAGGCCCTGCGCGGCCAGCGGCGCGAGTGCCGCGAGCTCGCCCGCGAAATGGCGCCTGAAGTCCACGAGGTGCGCCTGCCCGATCGCCTCGAAGTCCACGTGGCCCTGGCACATCAGCGCCATGATCACCGCGCGCCGGAGCACGTCGTCGCGCGTGAGCGCCAGCCCGCGAACGACCGGCAGCCGGTCCTGGTTCAGCAGGTCGTAGTACTCCTCCAGCGTCTTGGCGTTCTGGCTGTACGTCGCGCCGACGTTCCCGATCGCCGAGACGCCCAGCGCCACCAGGTCGCAATCGGGCTGCGTGCTGTAGCCCTGGAAGTTGCGGTGCAGCCGCCCCTGCCGCTTGGCGACGGCGAGCGGATCGTCGGGCAGCGCGAAATGGTCCATGCCGATGTACACGTAGCCCGCCGCGGTGAGCGCGGCGATCGAGCGCGACAGCATCTGCACCTTGGTGGCCGCGTCCGGCAGCGCGTCGGCCGCGATGCGGCGTTGGGCCTTGAAGCGCTCGGGAAGATGCGCATAGGCGTAGAGCGCGATGCGGTCGGGCCGCAGCTCGCAGACCTGGTGCAGGGTGCGGTCGAAGGAGGCGGTGTCCTGCCGCGGCAGGCCGTAGATGAGGTCGATGTTGATCGAGCCGTAGCCGAGCGAGCGTGCGCTCGCCACCAGGTCGAACACCTGCGCCGCCGGCTGGATGCGGTGCACGGCCTTCTGCACTTCGGGGTCGAAGTCCTGCACCCCGAAGCTCAGGCGGTTGAAGCCCATCGTGGCCAGGCGCTCGAGCCGCGCGCCGTCGACGGTGCGCGGATCGATCTCGATCGACTGTTCGCGCACCGGCGACAGCGTGAACGTGTCGTCGAGCATCGTCACCAGTTCGCGCAGGCCGGCATCGTTCAGGAAGGTCGGCGTGCCGCCGCCCAGGTGCAGCTGGCTGACGACGCCGCCGCGGCCGAGCTGCCGGGCCTGCAGGGCCGCCTCGCGCGCGAGGTAGTCCAGGTACTCCCTGCCCCGGCTCTTGTGCCGCGTGACGATCTTGTTGCAGGCGCAGTAGTAGCACAGCGACTCGCAGAACGGGATGTGCACGTACAGCGACAGCGGCCGGCCGTGCGCACCGAGCTCGCTGCGCTGCCGCAGGGCCTGGGCGTAGTCCTCCGCGGTGAAGGCGTCGACGAACCGGTCCGCGGTGGGATAGGAGGTGTAGCGCGGCCCCGTCACGTCGAAGCGCCGCAGCACCTCCGGCGAAGGCATCACGGGCTCGGGATCGGCAAGGGCTTCGAGGGCAAGGGAGGGATTCATCGCGGCTTCGCAAGGCTGCTGGCAATGGCCCACTATGCGGCGGCTCCGGCCGGCCGGCCTTGATGTGCATCAAGCCTCGCGGCTGCCCTGCGCCACAGAATCGCCCCAACCCCGAAGCCCATCCATGAAAGCCGAGAACGTCAAGGTCGCCTGTTCGAGTTGCTCGCTGCGCGAGCTCTGCATGCCGATCGGCCTCACGCCGGCGGAGCTGCAGCGCGTCGACGAGGTGGTCGCCTCGCGCCGCAAGCTGCGGCGCCGCGAAGTGCTGTTCCGCAACGGCGAAACCTTCGGCGCCCTGTACGCGATCCGCACCGGCTTCTTCAAGACCCGGGTCGCCACCGAGGACGGCCGCGACCAGGTCACCGGCTTCCAGATGGCCGGCGAGATCATCGGCCTCGACGGCATCGTCAACGACCAGCACACCTGCGACGCGGTCGCGCTCGAGGACGCCGAGGTCTGCGTCATGCCCTTCCACCGCATCGAGCAGCTCTCGCGCGAGGTTCCCGCGCTGCAGCGCCATATGCACCAGATCATGAGCCGCGAGATCGTGCGCGAACACGGTGTGATGCTGCTGCTCGGCAGCATGCGGGCGGAGGAGCGGCTCGCGGCCTTCCTGCTCAACCTCGTGCAGCGCCTGCATGCGCGCGGCTTCTCGCGCTCCGAGTTCGTGCTGCGCATGACGCGCGAGGAGATCGGCAGCTACCTCGGCCTCACGCTCGAGACGGTGAGCCGCACGCTGTCGAAGTTCATGGAGGACGGCATCGTGCAGGTGGAAAAGCGCCATCTGCGCATTGCCGACGCCGATGCGCTGCAGCGCATCGTCAATCCGGGCTCCTGACGCCGCCTGCGGTGCGCCCGCGCGGGCCCCCGCCGTGACATTTGGGAACCTTCTTCACCATCGGGATGTGCGCGGCGCCCGGCCGCGGGGCGTTGGAAGACGCACAAGGGCCTTTTTCCGCCCTTTCAGGAACCCAGAATGACTTCTTCGCGAACCGCTCTCAAGCTCGCCGCCGCAGCCCTGGTGGGCGCCGGCGCCCTGCTCGGCGCCGCCTCCGCCAGCGCCGGCACCAGCTGGTCCGTCGGCATCAGCGTCCCGGGCGTGGTGGTGAACGAGCCCGCACCGGTCTACTACGAGCCGGCGCCGGTCTATTCGCGCCCGGCCCCGGTGTACTACCCGCCTGCGCAGCCGGCCTACGTGGTCCCGGCACCCGCCTACGACGCCTCCCGCTGGGAGGAGCGCCGCTGGGAGGAACGCCGCGCCGAACGCTGGGAAGAGCGCCGCGCGCGCCGCGAATGGCGCCGCCGCCAGTGGGAGCGCGAGCACTACTACTACGGCGACCGCGACTGATCCCCCCGTGGGCCGCGCTCAGGCGGCCTGAAGCAGGTCCTCCACCAGCACCGGCAGCTTGCGCAGCCGCCTGCCGGTCGCGTGGAACACCGCGTTCACGATCGCGGGCGCCACGCCCACCATCGCCACCTCGCCGAGCCCCTTCGCGCCGAGCGCGTTGAAGCGCGTGTCGGGCTGGCCGACGAAGTCGACCTCGATGCGGCCGATGTCGGCCGCCACCGGCAGCACGTACTCGGCCAGGTCGGCATTGAGGAAGCCGCCATGGCGCGGATCGACCTCGCTGATCTCGCGCAGCGCCGCGCCGATGCCCCAGACCACGCCGCCCTCGACCTGGCTGCGCGCGGTGCGCGGGCTCACGACCGCGCCGCAGTCGGCCACGCTGACCACGCGCGGCACGCGGATGCGGCGCGTGGTGGGCTCGATGCGCACTTCGACGAAATGCGCGATGAAGCTGAAGGCCACGAAGTCCGGGTACACCGGCCCGGCGGCTGCCGGCAGGCCGCCCGTGAGCCGGCCGTAGACCTGCTCGGGCTGGCCGGGCGCGCGGCGCCGGCTCTCGGCCTCGGCGAAGGGCCGGCCCGATGCGCGCAGCAGCGCGAGCGGCGCGGCATCGGGTGCGGCGCGGTCGGCCTGGGCGCGCAGTTCGTCCACGAGCTGCTCGATCGCCTCCGCCACGGGCGGCAGCGCGGTCGCGGTGCCCCAGGAACCCGCCGTCAGATGCTGCGGCGCGGCGGCGGTGTCGCCGAGCACCACCTCGACCGCCGCGGTGCCGATGCCGAGCGCGCGCGCCGCCGCGACCGCGATCGCGGTGCGCAGGCCCTGTCCCATCTCGTGGCCGCCCACGCTCACGCGCGCGGTGCCGTCGGCGCGCAGCCGCACGCGCGCAACGGCCGGCGCCATCGCGGCCTTGTAGATGCCGAGCGCCACGCCCCAGCCCAGGAGGCTGCCGTCGGGCGCGCGCATCGAGCCCGGCGCCATCGTGCGGCGCTGCCAGCCGAACATCTCGCTGCCGCGCATCAGGCACTCGCGCACATGGCGCGAGGAAAAAGGCTTGCCGGTCAGCGGATCGGCCGCGGCATCGTTCGCGAGCCGGAAGGCCACGGGGTCGCGATCCAGCGCATAGGCCAGTTCGTCGATCGCGCTTTCGAAGGCGAAGGCGGCCGGATGCTCGAAGGGCGCGCGCATGTAGCCGGGCGTCTGCACGTCGGTGCGCACCAGCCGCTCGCGGCCGAGGAAGTGGGGCACGCCGTAGAGCCGCGACGTGATCTCGGTTCCCACCGAAGGGAACAGGTCGTGGCGCGAGGTCTGCTGGTCGATCTCGTGCACCGCCGCGATGAGCCGCCCCTCGCGGTCCGCGCCCAGGCGCACGCGGTGCCGGCCCGCGGGCCGGAAGCTCGTGTTGTGGAACAGCTGCGCCCGCGTCATCAAGAGCTTCACGGGCCGGCCGAGCCGGCGCGCCGCGAGCGCGACCAGCGCGGTGTGCGACTGCAGCGAGTTCTTCTGGCCGAAGCCGCCGCCGAGCGTGGGCGAGAGCACGCGCACCTGCGCCGGATCGAGACCGAGCTGCTTCGCGAGGCCGTGGCGCACGCCCTCGGCGTTCTGCGTCGGTTCGTGCACGGTCAGCATGCCGTCCTGCCACTGCGCGACGGTGGCGATGATCTCCATCGGGTTCTGGTGCTGCGGCGGCAGGTCGTAGCGCTGGTCCACGCGCACCTCGGAGCGCGCGAACGCGGCCTCGGCATCGCCCACGCGACGGTCGGCGAACATCGGCTGCGGCAGCACCTCGGACTGGGCGAGCGGCGCGCCGTCGGCGGCATCGAGCGTGGCGGCGAACGGCGCGGCTTCGTACGCGACCTCGACGCGCGCGGCGGCCTCGCGCGCGGCTTCGAGCGTGTCGGCCACGACCATCGCCACGCTCTGGCCGCGGTAGGCGATCTGGTCCGAACGCAGCGGATAGAAGCTCTGGAAGCCGAAGCCGCCCGCCATCAGGAAGCCGGCGCTCTCGAAAGCCCCGATGTTCTCGTGCGTGAGCACGGCGCGCACGCCGCGCACGCGCTCTGCGGCCGCGGTGTCGATGCGCACGATGCGGCCGCGCGCGATGCGCGAAGGCACGAGCGCGGCATGCAGCAGGCCGGGGCGCGTGTCGTCGGCCGCATAGCGCGTGAGGCCGCGCACCTTGTCGCGCGCATCCACGCGCTCGGCGCCGGGGCGCGCCCTGCGCGCCGCCGTGGGGGTCGAAGTGGCCATCGGTTCAGCTCCTGTCCTTGGCGATCATGAGGGCGTCGGTCACGGTCTCGATGCCGAGCGCGACCTTGAATCCGTTGTGCGCGAGCGGCCGAGCCTCGGCGAACGCCAGCTCGGCCGCGCGCCGCGCCGCGGCGCGCGTGAGCGGCCGGCCGACCAGGCTGCGCTCGGCCTCGTCGGCGCGCCAGGGCCGCGTGGCGACGCCGCCGAGCGCGATGCGTGCATCCGCCACGCGGTTGCCCTGCAGCTGCACCGCCACCGCGGCCGAGGCGAGCGCGAAGGCATACGACTCGCGGTCGCGGACCTTGTGGTACGTCGAGGCCCGGCCGATCGGCCCGCGCGGCACGCGGATGCGCACGATGAGCTCGTCCTCGGCCAGCACCGTCTCCAGGTGCGGCGTGCTGCCGGGCGCGCGATGCAGTTCGCGCACCGGCACCGCGCGCTCGCCGCGCGGGCTCAGCGTGTCGACCACCGCATCGAAGGCCGCGAGCGCCACCGCCATGTCGCCCGGATAGACCGCCACGCAGGCCTCGCTCGCACCCAGCACCGCATGGCCGCGGTTGAGCCCGTCGAGCGCCGCGCAGCCGCTGCCCGGCACGCGCTTGTTGCAGGCGTACTCGCCCGCGCCGCGGAAATAGGCGCAGCGCGTGCGCTGCAGCAGGTTGCCGCCGACGGTCGCCATGTTGCGCAACTGCTGCGAGGCGGCCTTCCACAGCGCTTCGGACAGCGCCGGGAACTCGCGCTGCACGGTCGCATGCTCGGCCACGTCGCTCATCGGCGCCAGCGCGCCGATGCGCAGCTCGCCGCGGCGGCTCGCGTCGATGCCGGCCAGGCCCTCGAGGCGCGTGACGTCGATCACCGTGGCGGGCGACTCCACGCCCAGCTTCATCAGGTCGAACAGCGTGGTGCCGCCCGCGAAGTAGCGCGCACCGGGGCTGTGGCGGGCATGCAGCGCGACAGCTTCGCCGGCCTCGCGCGGACGCAGGTAGGCGAAATCACGCATGGCGGCGGCCCTCCGGCGCCAGCATCTGCGGCGCGGCCGCGCGGATCGCCTCCAGGATGCCCACATAGGCGCCGCAGCGGCAGAGATTGCCGCTCATGTACTCGCGGATCTGCGCGTCGCTCGTGGCATGGCCTTCGCGCACGCAGGCGATCGCGGCCATCACCTGACCCGGTGTGCAGTAGCCGCACTGCAGCGCATCGTGGTCGATGAAGGCCTGCTGCATCGGATGCAGCGCCCCGTCGGCCGACCCGATCCCTTCGATGGTGGTGACCGCGCAGCCGTCGGTCTTGACGGCGAGCGTGAGGCAGGACGCGACCCGGCGACCGTCGACGTGCACCGTGCAGGCGCCGCACTGGCCGTGGTCGCAGCCCTTCTTGGCGCCGGTCAGGCCGAGCTGCTCGCGCAGCATGTCGAGCAGCGAGGTGCGCGGCTGCAGCATCAGCCGGTGCACCTGGCCGTTGACCGTGACCTGCGTGGGCTGGCTGCCTTCGTAGGGACCGGCCGCGGGCGCCGGCCCGTCGGCCGCGCCGGCGGCCGGTGCGGCCGCGGCGCCGAGGCCGGCGGCCGTGGCCATCATGAAGGTGCGCCGGCGAAGCGGCGGCGTGGCGCCGCCCCCGGCGGCGGACAGGGTGTTCAGGGAGGTCATCGTGGAAGTCCTTGTGAAGTCGGCCGCACGATTCAGGCGCGCCGCGCCAGCCATGCATCGACCGAGGCGCGGCCGCCGCCGCGTGCGGCGATCAGCAGCGCGGTGAAGAACAGCATCAGCGGGTACTCGAAGCCGCGGTCGATCCACGGAAAGGTGGGCGCCAGCAGCCAGCAGATCACGAGCATCTGCACCACCACCATCGGCGCCACCAGCCGCGTCAGCAGCCCGGCCGCGAGCATCAGTCCACCCACGCCCTCGAGCAGCGCGACGAACCAGCCGATCGCCGGTGCCGCGGGCAGGTGCAGCACGTTGCCGATCAGGTGGACCGAGCCCGCCATCGGGTCGGCCATGCTGCCGTGGCTGCGGCCCAGCATCTTCGGCAGGCCGTGGGTCATGAGCATCAGGCCGAAGGCCACGCGCAGCAGCAGATAGCTCCAGGGCTCCAGCCGCTCGCAGAAACCGCGCAGTCGCGGCAGGATCGATCGCATCGCAGTGCACTCCTCGGGGTGGGGATGCGCTGGAGTCTGGATGTTTGGCTCCGCCGAATAAATGCCCGAATGTTGTCAATACAATCCAACGAACCTCAACAATCCACGCGCTCATGGACCGTTTCGAGACCATGCGGCTGTTCACGCGCATCGTCGAGCTCGGCAGCTTCACGCAGGCCGCCGTGGCGCTCGACCTGCCGCGCGCCACCGCGACGCACGCGATCAAGCAGCTCGAGGCGCGGCTGCAGGTGCGGCTGCTCGAACGCACCACGCGGCAGGTGCGCACCACGTTCGACGGCCAGGCCTTCTACGACCGCTGCCGCCATCTGCTGCACGAACTCGAGGACGCCGAGTCCTCGCTCGCGCAGCACGCCGTCAACCCGCGCGGGCGGCTGCGCATCGACATCCACGGCGCGCCGGCGAACGAGATCGTGCTGCCGCGCATCGGCGAATTCCATGCGCGCTATCCGAACATCGAACTCGTGATGGGCAGCGGCGACCGGCTGGTGGACCTGGTGCGCGAGGGCGTGGACTGCGTGGTGCGCGCCGGCGAGCCGAAGGACTCCTCGCTCGTGACCCGGCGCCTCGCGCTGATTCCGCAGGTCACCTGCGCGAGCCCGGCCTACCTGGCCGCGCACGGCACGCCGCTGCAGCCTTCGGACCTGGCGCAGCACTGGGCGGTGAACTTCTTCTCGTCCTCGCGCACGGGCGTGTTCCCCTGTGTTTTCGAGGTCGACGGCCGCATCGAGGAGCACTTCATGAAGAGCTGGATCAGCGTCAACAGCGCCGACAGCTACAAGACCTGCGCCGAGCAGGGCTGCGGCATCATCCAGGTGCCGCGCTATGGCGTCGAGGAGCGGCTGCGCCGGGGCACGCTGGTCGAGATCCTCGCGCATGCGCCGTGTCCGCCGATGCTCTACTCGGTGCTCTACCCGCAGGCGCGGCTGCTGTCGCCGCGCGTGCGCGTGTTCATCGACTGGGTGACGCGCTGCTTCGAGGAGCGCTTCGGCAATGCGCACGCCACCACAACGAGCGAAGGAGCAGCAGCGTGAGGTATCGGTACGTGGTCGCAGGGCTGGCGATGTGCGCGGGCCTGGCGTGGGCGCAGCCCGCATGGTTCACGGTCGTGGGCGATCCGCTCGACCGCATGGTCGACACGGTGCAGGTCGATCCCGATCGCGTGACGGGCGACCCCGCGGCCGACGGGGGCACCGTCGAGATGCGGGTGCGCGTGAACCGCGCGGCGCCGCGCTACAACTGGGACGGCATTCCCTACCGGTCGTACGAGTCGCGCGTGGTCTTCGACTGCCGCTCGAAGAGCGCCGCCTACGTCCACGCGCGCTACTACGCCGAGCCGCTGTGGCGCGGCGAGCCGCACCACGAGGCCGACTACGCGGATGCGCCGCGGCCGCTGCGCTTCCGGGACATGACGCCGAACCCCACGGCGCGGATCGTGCGCGCGGCGTGCCGGCTGCGGCCGGGCTGAGGTTCCGATGCGCGGCCGCAATGTTGCCGCAATGTCCGTGCATAGCCTTCCTCGCATCCCATCCATCCGGAGCACCGATGCGACCCCGCCGCCCGCACCCTGTTCGGCCTTCCTGGACCCGGCTGCTCTGGCGCCGCGCCCGCACCCTCTGGCTGCTGAAGATGGCCGGCACCACCCTCGGCATCGGCCTGTTCTTCGTGCTGTATGCCTGGACGCTGCACGGCACCGCGGACCGGGCCGTCACGCTGCCGCTCACCTGGATCGACCGCTGGGTCGGTGTCAGCGAGATCGCGCTGCTGCCCTACGCGTCGCTGTGGCTGTACCTCGCGCTGGCGCCGGCGTTCGCGGCCAACGCGGGGGCGCTTCGCGCGCAGGCCGCGGGGGCGCTGGCGATCGCGAGCCTGGGCCTCGCGAGCTACTGGGTGTTCCCGACCGTCACGCCGGCCTTCGACGTGGACTGGGCGCGCTATCCGCTGCTGCAGTTCCTCAAGAGTTCCGACCCGGGCGGCAACGCCTTCCCCTCGCTGCACGTGGCCTTCGCCTGCTACGCCGCGCTGCTGATCGCGAGCCAGCTCGCCAGCCTCGGGGCGCCGCGCTGGGCGCGGCATCTCAACTGGCTCTGGTGCGCGGCGATCGTGTATTCGACGCTCGCCACGCGCCAGCATGTCTTCGTCGACGTGCTGGGCGGGCTGGCGCTGACGCGGCTCGCGCTGTGCCTCGCGTGGCGCAGGCCGGCCCGCCTGCGCCGGCGCGCGGCGGTGCCGCCGGTGGCCGAGAATCGCGGATCCGTACTGCACCCTTCCTCGCCCCCGTGAAGATCCTCGTTGTCGAAGACGACCTCGACCTGGCCCAGGCGCTCGCCGCGGCGCTGCACGACCAGCTCATGGTGGTGGACACCGCGCTGTCGCTGCGCGAGGCGCGCGAGCTGGCCTTCGATGCGGACCACGACGTGCTGGTGGTCGACAGGAACCTGCCCGACGGCGACGGCCTGTCGCTGATCGAGGAACTGCGCCGCGCCGGCCGCTCGACGCCGGCGCTGGTGCTGACCGCGATCGGCGAGGTCGCGGAGCGCGTGCGCAGCCTCGACCGCGGCGCCGACGACTATCTGGCGAAGCCCTTCTCGATCGACGAACTGATGGCGCGCATCCGCGTGCTCGCGCGGCGGCCGGCCGTGCGCGCGCGGCCGGCCACCCTGGCGGGCCGCCTGCGCTTCGACCACGAGGCGCGCGAGTTCGACGTCGACGGCGAAGCCCTCGTCCTTCCGCGGCGCGAGCTGCTGGTGCTCGAGGCGCTGGTGCTGTCGAAGGGGCGCACCGTGCAGCGGCAGCGCCTGGTCGAACGCGTCTACGGCGACGGCGACGACATCCGCTCGAACTCGCTCGATGCGCATGTCTCGCGGCTGCGTGCCAAGCTCGAGCGCATCGGCGCAGGCGTCGAGATCCATCCGGTGCGCGGCGTCGGCTACCTGCTGCAGGCCGCGGTCCGCGCCGCATGAAGACGCACTCGCTGCGCTGGCGCCTGGTGGGCAGCCTGGTGGCGCTGCAGGTCGCCGCGAGCCTGCTGGTGCTGCTCGGCTTCCTCGCGCTCATGGCCGCGGCCGGACGCTTCGTCGACGAAGGCGGCGACCGCGCGGCGCAGATCATCGGCGGCGCGCTCGGCCACACGCCCGAGGGCCGGCTCGTGCTCACGCCCGATGCGGAGGCGCGGTGGCTGCTCGATGCGGCGCCTTCGCTCTGGTTCGTCGCGCGCGATGCGCAGGGCGAGGAGCTGCGCCGCGGCGAGGTCCCGCCGCGCTACCAGGCACTCGTGCGCGCGCTCGGCGGCATGGGACGCGCCGCGCTCGACCTGGCCGAGCCCAACGCCCGCCCCGCGGCGCGCTTCGAACGCATCGAGACGCCGACCGGGCCCGTCGACCTGATCGTGCAGACGCGCGCGCCGCTGTCCGTGACCGGCAAGTCCGCATGGGTCACGATCGCGTTCCTGATCCTGGTGGCGCCGATCCTGCTCGTCACGGGACTGGTGGTGGTGATCGCCACGCCCTTCGTGATCCGCCGCGGCCTCGAGGGCGTGGTCGCCACCGCGGCGAGGGCCGAGCAGATGGACGTCGACCGGCTCGCCACCCGGCTGCCGCTCGAGGGCGTGGCGGCCGAGGTCCGGCCGCTGGTGGAGGCGGTCAACCGCGCCTTCGACCGCCTCGACGACGGCTACCGCCGCCAGGAGCGCTTCCTCGCCGATGCGGCGCACGAGCTGCGCACGCCGATCACCACGCTGCGCATCCAGGTCGAGTCGCTGCCGCACGAGAACGCCGAGAAGGCCCGGCTGGTGCGCGCCACCACGCGCCTCGTGACGCTGGCCGAGCAGCTGCTCGACCTCGAGCGGCTGCGGCGCGTCGCCGTCGCCGGCGACCTCGTCGACCTGCGCGCGCTGTGCGAGCGCGTGGCCGCGGACCTCGCGCCGCTGGTGATCCGGAACGGCGGTTCGCTGTCGGTCGAGGCGCCGCAGCCGGTGTTCGCGCGCGCGGACGCGACCTCGATCGAACGCGCGGTGTCGAACCTGGTGCAGAACGCCACCGAGCACGGCGGCGCAGGCTGCGAGATCCAGGTCCACGTGCGCGCGCCCGCGACCGTCGAGGTCTGCGATTCGGGACCGGGCATCCCGGTGCACGAGCGCGAGCGCGTGGTGGCGCCCTTCCACCGCATCCATCCGCGCGGCAGCGGCGCCGGCCTTGGCCTGCATCTGGTGGCCGAGGTGGCACGGCTGCACCAGGGCAGCCTCACCGTCGGCGCCTCGCACCTCGGCGGCGCGCGCATGCGGCTCCAACTCGGGACGGGCCTCTAGCGCTCGGGCGCCTTCAGGCGCCCTCGTCCCCGGCTTCCGGCCTGCCGAGCCGCGGCCCCCAGTCCTCGACCTCTCTCGACTCCACCCGGCGCCGGAAGGTGAGCCGCCAGCGTTCGGCCAGCGACGCAAGCTCGGCCGCCTGCGCCCACTCGGGCGCGTGCTGTACGTCGCGCGCGAACAGCAAGGCGATCAGGCGCGCGAGCGGCCACGCGGGATGCGGCCGGTCGACGAGCGTCATGGCCGCGCCGGCGCGCACCCAGCCGGGCTCCAGCGTGCGGTAGTACCAGCCCGTGCGGCCGCTGGCCTGCATCTGCCGCGCCATGCCGGGTTCGCCGAAGCGCGCATCGAGCTTCCAGCAGGGCTGCCGGCCCTGCGAGACCTGCACCAGCGCCTCGCCGAGCCGCACCACGTCGCCGACGCACACCGTGGATTCGTCCCAGCCCTGCGTCGAGAGGTTCTCGCCGAAGGCGCCGGCGTGGGCGAGCAGGTCGGTGCGGCGGCTCCACGCACCCCACGCCGCGTAGTGCTCGTGCGGATAGTGGTGCACGGCCTTTTCGGGCCCGCCATGGATGCGCAGGTCGGCCTGCGCATCGCCCTGCAGCCCCGTGGGCGAGAGCCACAGCGCATGCGCGACCGGCGACTTGCCGATGGCGCTCGCGGTGCGGCCGTCGGGCAGCAGGCCCACGGCGCCGACGAGCAGCGCATCGACGGTGGTCGGCGCGAGCGGGCTCATCGCAGCTCGTCCAGCCAGCGCGCGAGCATGGCCGTCGCTGCCGCGCGCGTCGCATCGCCGAGCGCCGCACTCTGCGCGCAAGGCGGGCACGTCGATGCCCGCTGCCGCCAGTTCGCAGGCATGGCCGATCAGCCAGGCTTCGATGCGCGCGGGATCGGCCTCGGGATGGAACTGCAGCGCGAGCGCATGCCCGCCGTGCCGGAAGGCCTGGTGCGGCGTCGCCGCCGTGCGCGCGAGCAGCTCGCCGCCCGGCGGCAGGTCGAAGGTGTCGCCGTGCCAGTGCAGCACCGGCACATCCGCGAGCGGCGCGAGGCACGAGGCCGCGCCCGCTTCGCTCAGCGCGACCGGGGCCCATCCGATCTCCTTGGCCGGTGCGGCATGCACGCGCGCGCCGAGCGCCCGTGCCATGAGCTGCGCGCCGAGGCACAGGCCCAGCGTGGGGCGCCGCAGCGCGAGGCGCGCGCGCAGGCCCGCGATCTCGTCGTCGAGGAAGGGGTAGCCGCGCGTGTCGTAGGCCGCGATCGGGCCGCCGAGCACGACCACGAGATCGGCCTCGCGCCATTCCTCTTCGCGCAAAGGCGCGATGCCGGCCTGGCGGTAGCTGATGCGGTAGCCCGCGCGCGCGAGCGGTTCGGCGAAGAGGCCGAGGTCCTCGAAGGCGAGGTGCTGCAGGGCAATGCATTGCATGGTCAGGTGCCCTCCGCGCCGGTGCCGAGGCCGCAGCCCTTCTGCGCATCGCAGCCTGCATCGTCCGGCACGCCGGCTTCTTCAGGCGCCGCCGCGACCAGCGGCGATTCGGCCGCTTCGGCCGCCAGCTGGCCGATCGCCGCGCCCACGGCCATGTCGTCGAGCAGGCCGAAGTGGCTCAGCCGGATGCGGCCCTGGCGGTCGATCAGCACGGTGCTCGGCGTGCCCTGCAGCTGGTAGGCGCGCATGGTCGCGGGGATGCTGCTGCCGGCCACGGGCCGGTCGATGCCGATCGGGAAGGTGTAGCGGTATTCGCGCACGAAAGCGTCGAGCGCCGCGGGCGTCATCACCGCATGGTGCTCGAACACCGTGTGCAGCCCGATCACGGCGACGTCGCGCGCGGCGAAGAGCTGGCGCATCTTGCGCGCCTGCGGCAGGCCGTGCGAGACGCAGGCCGGGCAGAGCATCTGGAACGCATGCAGCACGACGATGCGGCCGCGCAGCGCCGCGAGCGTCGGCTCGGTCTCGGTGTTGAGCCACTGCGCGACCTGCAGTGCGGGAGCTTCGGGATGGTGGTGGGTCATGGTGCTGGCTCCGGTTCGAGGGGCGACGCCGGGGCGCGGCGGCGGCCCGCCCCGGCAGTCTGCCCGAGGATGCGCGCTCAGGCCGCGGCCGGGCGCAGCTTCACGCCGGGGAAATCCACCGGCACCGCGAAGGCCACGTTCACGTAGTTGGTGAAGAGATTCAGCGCCACGTGCGCGACGATCTCGACGATGTGCGCATCGTCGAAGCCCGCGTCGCGCAGCGCCTGCACGTCCGCCTCGCCCACGTGGCCGCGGCGCTCGACGAGCTGCAGCGCGAAGCGCAGCGCCGCGCCGGTGCGCGGATCGGCCGATTCGCCGAGCTGCGCGGCCGCCATCTCGGCCGCGCCGACGCCGGCCTTGCGGCCCAGCGCGGTGTGCGCCGCAAGGCAGTAGTCGCAGCCGTTGTAGTTGGCGACCGCCACGGCGATCTGCTCGCCGAGCGGCGCGGGGATCACGCCACCGCCGAGGGCGCCGAACGATCCCCACATGCTCTGGAGCGCGGCCGGCGACCGGGCCACGGTGCGGAACATGTTGGGGGTGGCGCCGAAGGCACCGTGGATCTGCGCGAGCACGGCCTTGGCTTCCGGGCTGGCGGTGGTGTCGGTCACGGGGTCGATGCGGGCGGAGGACATGAGAGGTTCCTTGGTTGAAGTGATGTCGGTGCAGGCAGTTTGCGCCAGCTCTTTGTATGATGGGTATCGTTTGATCCATCGAACATATCTTTTCGTCCAATGACGCCCATGCCAGCGATAGACCGGCTCTCGTCCCTGCTCGAGCGCTTCCGCGTGCGCACGCAGCTGTTCCATGCCGGTCCGCTGTGCGGCGTGACGAGTTTTGCGCCCGAGAAGGGGCGCGGCTTCCTGCATGTGCTGCGACGCGGCGAGATGGTCGTGACCCATCCGTCGCGCGCGGGCGTGTCGCGCCGCATCACCGTGCGCGAGCCGAGCCTGCTGTTCTATCCGCGGCCGCTCGCGCACCACTTCCACAACCCGCCGGTCGAGGGCTCGGACTTCGTCTGCGCCACGGTCGCGTTCGACGACGGCGAGGCGCATCCGCTCGCGCGTGCGCTGCCTGCGCTGGTGCGGCTGCCGCTGCGCGCGGTCGACGGGCTCGAGCAGTCGCTCGCGCTGCTGTTCGGCGAGACCACGCGCGTGCAATGCGGCCACCGGCTGCTCGCGGACCGGCTGTTCGAGGTGGTGCTGATCCAGCTGCTGCGCTGGCTGCTCGACCATCCGGAGGAAGGCGCATTGCCGGTCGGCCTGCTCACCGGCCTCGGCGATCCGCCGCTCGCACGGCTGCTGGTCGCGCTGCACGAGCGCCCGGGCGACGCTTGGCGGCTCGACCAGATGGCGCGCGAGGCGGGCCTGTCGCGCAGCGCGCTCGCGGCGCGCTTCAAGGCGGTGGTCGGCACCACGCCCGCGGACTACCTCGCCGACTGGCGCCTGTCGATCGCGCAGGCCGAGCTGCGGCGCGGCGCTCCGGTGAAGGCGATCGCGGACCAGCTCGGCTACGCGAATGCATCGGCGCTGTCGCGGCTGTTCGCGCAGCGGGTGGGCGTGTCGCCGCGCGAATGGCTCGCGGCGCAGCAGCACGCGCTGTGACAAAACGTCCAAGACAAAAGGTCCAATTCACAGGCGCGCCGGCAGGGCGTCCAATGCTGTTCATCCGCCGCATCGCGGCCCGACGCCCACTGCCGGAGTGCTGTCCCTCATGGACTCCCTCGTTCTCGCCAGAATCCAGTTCGGTTTCACGATCTCGTTCCACATCATCTTCCCGGCGCTGACCATCGGGCTGGCGAGCTACCTGGCCGTGCTGGAGGCGCTGTGGCTGCGCACGCAGCGCCAGGTCTACCTCGATCTCTACGAGTTCTGGATCAAGGTCTTCGCCGTCGCCTTCGGCATGGGCGTGGTCTCCGGCCTCGTCATGGCCTACCAGTTCGGCACCAACTGGAGCAACTTCTCGCGCTTCGCAGGCGGCATCACCGGACCCCTGCTCGCCTACGAAGTGCTCACCGCCTTCTTCCTCGAAGCGGGCTTCCTCGGCGTCATGCTCTTCGGGCGCCAGCGCGTCGGCCCCGCACTGCACTTCGTCTCCACCCTCGCCGTCGCCCTCGGCACCCTCGTCTCCGCCACCTGGATCCTCGCCTCCAACAGCTGGATGCACACCCCCCAGGGCCACGCCATCATCGACGGGCGCGTGGTGCCGGTCGACTGGTTCCAGGTCATCTTCAACCCCTCCTTCCCCTACCGCCTCGCCCACACCGTGGTCGCCTCCTACATCGCCACCGCGCTCATGGTCGCGGGCGGCGCGGCCTGGCACCTGCTGCGCGGCCACGACAACACCCGCGTGCGCACCATGCTCTCGATGGCGCTGTGGATGCTACTCGCGGCCGCGCCGATCCAGGCGCTGATCGGCGACCAGCACGGCCTCAACACCCTCGAGCACCAGCCCGCCAAGCTCGCCGCCATCGAAGGCCACTGGGAGCGCTCGCCCGAGGGCGAGGGCGTGCCGCTGATCCTCTTCGGCTGGCCCGGCATGGCCGCCGAGACCACGCGCTATGCGCTGGAGATCCCGCGCGCGGGCAGCCTGCTGCTCACCCACAGCCGGGACGGCCAGATCCCCGCGCTCAAGGACTTCGCGCCCGCGGACCGTCCCAACGCCACGGTCGTGTTCTGGACCTTCCGCACCATGGTCGGCCTGGGCCTGCTGATGATCGCGCTCGCCTTCTGGGGGCTATGGCTGCGCCGCGGCGACCGGCTCTATGCGAAGCGCGGCTTCCTGCGCTTCGCGCTCGCGATGTCGCCCGCCGGGCTCGCGGCCATCCTCGCGGGCTGGTACACCACCGAGATCGGGCGCCAGCCCTGGATCGTGCAGGGCCTGATGCGCACGGCCGAGGCGGCGTCGCCCCAGCATTCGGCGGCGCAGGTGGGGTTCACGCTGGCGCTTTTCGTCATCGTGTACTTCGTGGTCTTCGGCGCGGGCACGGCCTACGGGCTGCGCCTGATCGCCAAGGGGCCGGCGAGCGACGAGGCCGCGCATCCGGCACGCGGCGGGCCGGGCGCGCCGCGCACGCCGGCGCGGCCGCTGTCGGCGGCGGGGGAGGAAGAGATCAGCGAACGCAACGAGGAGCACCGCCATGGGCATTGACCTGCCGCTGATCTGGGCCGTGATCATCCTGTTCGGGATCATGATGTACGTGGTGATGGACGGCTTCGACCTGGGCATCGGGATCCTGTTTCCGTTCGTGCCGGCGAAGGAAGACCGCGACGTGCTGATGAACACGGTCGCACCGGTCTGGGACGGCAACGAGACCTGGCTGGTGCTGGGCGGGGCGGGGCTCTTGGCGGCCTTCCCGCTCGCCTATGCGGTGATCCTGAGCGCGTTCTACCTGCCGCTGATCCTGATGCTCGTCGGGCTGGTCTTTCGCGGGGTGGCCTTCGAGTTCCGCTTCAAGGCGCGCGCGGGCCGGCGGCGCTGGTGGGACCATGCCTTCATCGGCGGCTCGGTGACGGCGGCCTTCTTCCAGGGCGTGACGCTCGGGGCCTTTCTGGACGGGGTGCCGGTGGTGGATGGCAACTACGCAGGCGGGGCCTTCGACTGGGTGTCGGCGTTCTCGCTCTTCACGGGCCTGGCGCTGGTGGCGGCCTATGCGCTGCTGGGGGCGACGTGGCTGGTGATGAAGACCGAGGGCCGGCTACAGGACCGCATGCGCGCGCTGGCGCGACCGCTGGTGTGGCTGATGCTGGCGGTGGTGGTGGCGATCAGCCTCTGGACGCCGCTCGCGCACGCGGCGATCGCGAAGCGCTGGTTCAGCTGGCCGAACCTGCTGTGGTTCTCGCCGGTGCCGCTGCTGGTGGGGCTGGTGGCGTGGCGCCTCCTGCAAGGGTTGAAGGGCGAGGGGCATGCCTCGCCTTTCGTATTGACGCTGGCGCTGCTGTTCCTGGGCTACACGGGGCTGGGCATCAGCCTGTGGCCGAACGTGGTGCCGCCCGCGATCAGCATCTGGCAGGCGGCGGGGCCGCCGCAGAGCCTGGGCTTTGCGCTGGTGGGGGCGCTGTTGATCATTCCGGTGATCCTGATGTACACGGCCTGGAGCTACTGGGTGTTCCGCGGCAAGGTGCGCCATGGCGACGGGTACCACTGAGCGCGCGCGGTCGCGCGGCAGGTGGCTGCGGCGCTTCGGGTGGCTGGTGCTGCTGTGGATCGCCGGCGTCGCGTCCACCGGCGCGCTCGCGATGCTGATGCGCTATCTCATGGCGTGGGCAGGGCTGGTGCGCTAGCGGCCGGCGCGGCTTCGAGCCGCAGGCCTTCGGCCCTGCCGTCCGCAAGCGCGAGCTCGAAGCGCATCTGCGAGTCGTCGACGCGCAGCTGCAGCGAGAGCGCCGCCTTCAACCGCGCCGCGCCCAGCGCGAAGCCGCCCCAGTCCGCCACCGCATCGCGCGCCGTCAGCGACGCGATTTCCGCCGTGAGGCCGCGTCCCACGGACTCGGCATGCAGCGCCACCACATGGCCGCCGCCCTCGTTGGCCTCGACGAAGACCTGCAGCCCCGGCATCGCGACGAGGCCGTCGCCGAGCCGCAGCTCGCCCGACAGCGCCGTGCGCCCGAGCAGCAGCCGCGCCTGTTCGGTCAGGCCCTGGCCGGGCCCACGCCGGCCCTGGCGCAGCATCGATTCGGCGAACTCCTGGAGCCGCAGGCTGCCGCGCTCCGAGATCCACGGACCGAGCAGCGCGCCGCGGCGCTCGAACGTCACGCCCGCGACCGGCGCCGCGGCGAACTGGTAGAGGTAGCTGCGGCCGTCGGGCGCATCGACGTACAGGCCCATCTTGCTCACGCCCATGCGCGAGTCGGGCCCGACATGCTCGACCGTCGCATCGTTGAAGTCGATGCCGCCCGCGCGGATCGGCACCGTCACGTCGGCATCGAACAGCAGGTGCGCATCGGTGATGCGGCTGCGGACCGTGCCCTCGGCGGCCGCGAGCGGATCGAGCCGCCATGCGTCGTCCCGCGCCTGGCCCGCGGCCACGCCTGCAGCAGGCGCCGACGCAGCCGGCGCCTGCATGGCCTCCCGCAGCTTGCGCACTTGCGGCGGCAGCGCCACCGGGCCGTGCAGCTTCAATCCCGAGAAGGCGGCCTCGCGTGCCTGGAGCGACACCATGCGCGCGGTGCCGCCGTCGGCGCGCACCTGCGCGGCGAGCCCCTGCACATCGATGCGCTCGACCTCGAGCCCATGCGCGCCCGATGCGATCCGCAGCGCCATCGCTTCGAGCCGCTCGATGCCGATCTCGAACGCGCCGTCCTCGCGGGGCCGGCATGTCAGGCCTTCGATCGTGCAGCGGTTGCGCCCGGCCGAGCCCGTCGCGCCGAGCTGCAGGCCCAATGCGAGTTCGAGGAGGGAGGCCGCGAGCGAAACGGTCATGCGCCCGTTCTACAGGGCGCCGCCGGTCCACCTCCGGCGCCGACGGCGCCTGTGCCTGTCCGACAAAGCCGCGCGGACCGGTCGGTTGCGAATCATCCAGACGGCATCGGGAGAATTCGCGCCGGCGGGCCGAGGTTCACTCGCGCCGCTTGCCCGCCACCAGCCGCAGCCCCGGCATCAGCTCGGCCGCGAGCTCGGGCCGTTCGAGCGCGTAGTCGAGGTTCATGCGCGCGATCTCCACATGCTCCTCGCCGAGCGCCTGCGCACGCGAGCCCTGGCCGCGCTCGATCGCCTGCACCAGCGCATGGTGCGTGCGGTGGGCGATCTTCATCCACTGCTGGCCCTCCTCCATGGACGACTGCATCGGCAGCATCGCGCTCGGCGAGGCGAAGGGCTGGCGGTCGAGCATCTCCATCACGCGCTGCAGTGCGCTGTTGGAGCAGCCCTGCATGATGAGCGTGTGGAAGCGGTCGTTCATCTGCACGTAGGCCGCGTAGTCGTCGAGGCTCATCGCGGGCTTGTTGACCACGCGGTCGCCCTCGTCGAGGCATTCGTGCAGTTCACGCAGCAGCTGCCGCGGCGCGCCGTCCTCGGCCAGCAGCCGCGCGGCGAAGCCTTCGATTACGCCGCGCACGCGGATCGCGTCGGCGATCTCCTGCGAGGTGAAGCGGCGCATCTGGTAGCCGCCGTTCGGCGAGGGCTCGATCAAGCCTTCGTGCTCCAGGCTGGTGAGCGCGAGCCTCACGGGGGTGCGCGAGGCGCCGAGCTTCTCGGCCAGCGGGATCTCGGCCAGCCGCTCGCCGGGCACGAATTCGCCCTTGAGGATCAGGTCTCGAAGCTGTACCAGCACGCGGTTCTGTTGGGAGTCCATCGGTGAAGCAGGGCGGAAAGGTGGGGGAATTGTAGGCAGCCGGGCGCCGCTGCACACAGCATCTAAAACTTGGCATTGTTGTTGCATGCAATCAGGATTCATTGAATGCAACAGAACTCGCCGCACCGATCGAGTGCACCGAATTTGTAGGTATTAACCCGTGTTTCAGGGCCGAAATCCGAAGATTCGTCGGCTTCCGGATTGACTTCGTCGCACCCCAACCCGAACAATGCATCCAGTTGTATGCAATGCATGCACGGACCCACACCCTCGATGGAGCACCCATGATCAGCGCTGAACAGAACGATTTCATGACCCGGGTCGGCCCGGGCACCCCGGCGGGCAGGCTGCTGCGCCGCTACTGGCAGCCGGTGGCGCTGTCGGCCGACCTGCAGGGGCCGCGGCCGGTGCGGCCGGTGCAGCTCATGGGCCAGCATTTCGTGCTGTTCCGCGACGAGAACGGCCAGCTCGGCATGCTCGACCGCGACTGCCCGCACCGCGGCGCCGACCTCGCCTTCGGCCGGCTCGAGAACGGCGGCATCCGCTGCGCCTTCCACGGCTGGCTGTTCGACGCCCGGGGCCGCTGCCTCGAGACGCCCGCCGAGCCCGAGGGCAGCAAGCTCTGCAGCCGCATCCGGCAGTCGGCATATCCGGTGGTCGAGCGCGCGGGCACCGTGTTCGCCTACATCGGCGAAGGCGAGCCGCCGGCCTTTCCCGACTTCGACTGCTTCGTCGCGCCGGACTCGCACACCTTCGCCTTCATGGGCCTGTTCGAATGCAACTGGCTGCAGGCGCTGGAGGTCGGCATCGACCCGGCGCACGCCTCGTACCTGCACCGCTTCTTCGAAGACGCCGACACCGCCGGGAGCTACGGCAAGCAGTTCCGCGGCGCCTCGGCCGATTCCGACATGCCGATCACCAAGGTGCTGCGCGAATTCGAGCGCCCCGAGATCAGCGTGGACCCCACCGACTACGGCCTGCGCCTGACCGCGCTGCGCCGGCTCTCCGAGCAGAGCACGCACGTGCGCGTGACCAACGTGGTGTTCCCGCAGGCCTTCGTGATCCCGATGAGCGCCGAGATGACGATCTCGCAGTGGCATGTGCCGGTGGACGACACGCACTGCTACTGGTTCGCGATCTTCACCAGCTTCACCGGCCCGGTCGACAAGGAACAGATGCGCGCGCAGCGCCTCGAGCTCTACGAACTGCCCGCCTACACCTCGCGCAAGAACAAGCGCAACAACTACGGCTACAGCGTCGACGAGCAGCTCACCGCCACCTACACCGGCATGGGCGACGACATCAACGTGCACGACCAGTGGGCCGTGGAGTCGCAGGGCCCGATCCAGGACCGCACGCGCGAGCACCTGGGCAGCACCGACAAGGGCATCATCGCCTACCGCCGCATGCTGGTGAAGGCGATCGAGGGCACGCTCGCCGGCGAAGGCGCGCCGATGCTGATCGACGACGCACAGGCGCGCACGCTGACCGGCCCGCCCTCCATCGACGGCATCGGCGAGACCGGCGACACCGAGGGCTACTGGCTGAGCGCCGACCGCGCGCGCCGCCTGAAGTCGGACTGGGCCTCGGCCCGGCTCGCGCCATGAGCACGTTCTTCACCGAACGCCACGGCCTCTGGAGCGAGGACCAGGCGCGCCAGGCGCGCGAGCTGATCGCCCGCATCGACGCCGGCGAGATCGACGTGCTGCGCTTCGCCTGGCCCGACCAGCACGGCCTCTTGCGCGGCAAGACGCTGGTGGCCGGCGAGGCGCGCTCGGCGCTGCGCGAGGGCGTGAACCTCACTTCCACGCTGCTCGCCAAGGACACCTCGCACAAGACGGTGTTCCCGGTGTTCGCGGCCGGCGGCGGCTTCGAGATCGAGGGCTTCCAGGGCGGCGCGGACTTCACCATCGTGGCCGACCCCGCGACCTTCAAGGTGCTGCCCTGGGCGCCGCGCACCGGCTGGGTGCTCTGCGACGCCTACATGGCGGACGGGCGCCCCTGCCCCTATGCGACGCGGCAGATCCTGCAGCGCGCGGTGCGCGAGCTCGACGCGCTCGGTCTCGACTTCGTCGCCGGGCTGGAGGTGGAGTTCCACGTCTTCAGGCTCGACGATGCGCGCATGGCGCTCGGCGACTCGGGCCAGCCCGGCGAGCCGCCGCGCGTGTCGCTGCTCACGCACGGCCACCAGTACCTGACCGAGCTGCGCTACGACCGCGTCGATGCGGTGATGGAGCTGCTGCGCGCGCAGCTCATGGCGCTCGGGCTGCCGCTGCGCTCGCTCGAGATCGAGTTCGGCCCGAGCCAGTTCGAGCTCACCTTCGGCCCCACGGCCGGCGTGCTGCCGGCCGACACGATGGTGCTGCTGCGCAGCGCGATCAAGCAGATCTGCCAGCGCGCGGGCTACCACGCGAGCTTCATGTGCCGCCCGAAGATCCCCAACGTGATGTCGAGCGGCTGGCACCTGCACCAGTCGCTGCGGCGCAAGGCCGACGGCCTCAACGCCTTCATGCCCGAACGCGACGGCGATGCGCTCAGCGAAACGGGCCGGCACTACCTCGGCGGCCTCAAGGCCCATGCCTGCGGTGCGGCCGCGCTCGCGAGCCCCACGATCAACGGCTACCGGCGCTACCGCCCCTTCTCGCTCGCGCCCGACCGCGCGAACTGGGCGCGCGACAACCGCGGCGCGATGCTGCGCGTGCTCGGCGGCCCGGGCCAGAGCGCGACGCGCATCGAGAACCGCGTGGGCGAGCCGACCGCCAACCCCTACCTCTACCTCGCCTCTCAGCTGTTCGCGGGCCTCGACGGCATGCGCCGCGGGACCGACCCCGGCCCCTCGGCCGACGCGCCTTACGAGACCGCGGCCGAGGCGCTGCCGCGCTCGCTCGCCGAGGCGCTGGCCTGCCTGCGCGCCGACGAGATGCTCTGCACCGAGCTCGGCCGCGGCTTCGTCGACTACCTCTGCCGCATCAAGGAAGCCGAGATCGCGCGTTTCAACCTCGAGGTCAGCGAGTGGGAACACCGCGAGTACTTCGACATGTTCTGAGCCAGCCCATGCCCACGATCCACTACATCCTCCAGGACGGCAGCACGCGCGCGATCGACGCCAAGGCCGGCACCAGCGTGATGGAGAACGCCATCCGCGGCAACGTGCGCGGCATCGACGCCGAATGCGGCGGCTCCTGCGCCTGCGCCACCTGCCACGTCTATGTCGACGACGCCTTTTTCGCGCTGCTGCCGCCGCCCGACGACATGGAGCGCGAGATGCTCGAGGTGGTCGCGGCCGAGCGCCGGCCCACGAGCCGCCTGGGCTGCCAGATCACCGTGACCGCGGCGCTCGACGGCCTCACCGTGCGCGTGCCGGACACGCAGAGCTGATGGCCGAGGCCCGCAAGCCCCTGGTGATCGTCGGCGCGTCCTACGCCGGCGTGCAGCTGGCCGCGAGCGCGCGCGAGCTGGGCTTCGCCGACCGCATCGTGCTGGTCGGCGACGAGCGGCATGCGCCCTACCAGCGGCCGCCGCTGTCGAAGGGGCTGCTGAGCGGCAGGACCACGCGCGAGCAGCTGTCGCTGCGCGGTGCCGACTTCTTCGCCGAGAACGGCATCGAGCTCCTGCTCGGGCGGCGCGCCGAGGCGCTCGATGCGGCGGCGCTCACGGTCAGGCTCGACGACGGTGCCCGGCTCGAGGCCGGCTGGATCGCGCTCGCCACCGGTGCGCGCTGCCGCCCCTTCACGTGTCCGGGCGCCGAGCTGGCCGGTGTGTTCGACCTGCGCACGCTCGACGACGCCGAACGCATCGCCGAAGCCGCGCACAGTTGCGCACGGGCCTGCGTGATCGGTGGCGGCTTCATCGGGCTGGAGGTGGCCTCGGCGCTGCGCACGCGCGGCGCCGAAGTGACCGTGGTCGAAGCGCAGCCGCGCCTGCTCGCGCGTGCCTTTCCGCCCGCGATGTCGGACTACGTCGCACGGGCCCATCGCGCCCAGGGCACGCAGGTGCTCACGGGCACGGGCGTGCGCGAACTGCTCGGCGATGCGCAGGGCCGCGTGGCCGCCGTGGTGCTCGACGACGGCCGGCGCATCGAGTGCGAGATGGTGGTGCTCGGCATCGGCGTGCTGCCCAACGATGCGCTCGCACAGCAGGCCGGCCTCGCGCTCGACAACGGCATCCTCGCCGACCGGCTCGGCCGCAGCTCGGCGCCGGGCGTGCTCGCGATCGGCGACGTCGCGGCGATGGAGCTGCCACCCGCACCGGGCGTGCCGCGGCGCATGCGGCTCGAATCGATCCAGGCCGCCAACGACGGCGCGCGCGCCGCGGCCTCGCTGGTCGCCGGGCGCCCCGAGCCCTGGCGCGCGGTGCCGTGGTTCTGGAGCGACCAGTACCACCTCAAGTTCCAGATGGCCGGCCTGCCGCAGCCGGGCGACGAGGTGGTGCTGCGCGGCGACATGGCCAGCGACCGCTTCAGCGTGTTCTACCTGCGCGACGGCGTGCTCGCGGCCGCGCAGTCGGTCAACCGGCCGGCCGAGCACCTGCACAGCCGCAAGCTGATCGCCGAGGGCACGCGCTTCGGCGCCGCCGAGCTCGCCGATCCCTCCTTCGAGCTTCGGCGGCCCGCGCCGGCCTGAGCCCCATCCCGAATTCCCACCCCACCCTAACGGAGCCCACGATGAGAAGCATTGAGAGAAGAAGACTGCTGGCCGCCCTCGCGCTCGCCGGCCTCGGCGCCGCCGGCGCCGCCTCCGCCGCCGAGCCGCCGCTGCGCATCGGACTGATCGCGACCTACTCCGGCCCCTATGCCGACTACGGCCGCCAGTTCGATGCGGGTGTCGCGCTCTACCTCAAGGAGCACGGCGGCAAGATCGCGGGCCGCACGGTCGAGATCCTCAAGAAGGACACCGGCGGCCCCGCGCCCGACGCGGCCAAGCGCATCGCGCAGGAGCTGATCGTGCGCGACAAGGCGAGCATCCTCACGGGCCTCGACTTCAGCCCCAACGCCTATGCGGTGGGCGCGATCGCGACCCAGGCCAAGGTGCCGACCCTCGTGATGAACGCGGCCTCTTCGGCGATCACCACCAGCTCGCCGTACGTCGCGCGGCTGTCGTTCACGGTGCAGCAGGTCACCGATCCGATGGCGCGCCACATGCTCAAGCAGGGCGTGAAGGACGCCTACACGGTGGTGGCCGACTACGCCTCGGGCGTCGATGCCGAGACCGCGTTCAAGAAGGCCTTCACCGCGGGCGGCGGCAAGGTCTCGGGCGAGGTGCGCACGCCGATGAACAACCCCGACTTCTCGGCCTACGTGCAGCGCATCAAGGACGCCAAGCCGCAGGCGGTGTTCTTCTTCTTTCCCTCGGGCGTGATGCCGCCGGCCTTCCTCAAGGTCTGGAAGGAGCGCGGCATGGAGGAAGCGGGCATCAAGCTCTTTGCGACCGGAGAAGCCACCGACGACAGCTACCTCGACGCCACCGGCGACGTGGCGCTGGGCCTGGTGACGAGCCACCACTATTCGTACGCCCACGCCTCGCCGAAGAACCAGAAGTTCGTCAAGGACTTCGAGGCCCAGTTCGGCACCGCCATGCGCCCGAGCTACTTCGCCGTGACCGCGTACGACGCGATGGCCGCGATCGACCTCGCGCTCGCCAAGACCCAGGGCGACACCGCGGGCGACAAGTTCATGGCGGCGCTCAAGGGCCTGGCCTTCGAGAGCCCGCGCGGGCCGGTGGAGATCGACGCCGCCACGCGCGACATCGTGCAGACGGTCTACATCCGCAGGACCGAGCGCGCGAACGGCAAGCTGGTGAACGTGGAGTTCGACAAGTTCGAGCGCGTCAAGGATCCGGCCAAGGAAGCGCAGTAGGCAGCCAGCGGCGCGCCGGGCGCGCCGCGCACACGGAACCTCCATGCACATCATCATCTTCGACGGGATCGCCTACGGCATGCTCCTGTTCCTCATTGCCGTCGGCCTGTCGATCACGATGGGGCTGATGAACTTCGTCAACCTCGCGCACGGCGCCTTCGCGATGGTCGGCGGCTATGCCGCGAGCCTGCTGATGAGCCGCTTCGGCGTGGGCTTCTTCCCCGCGCTCGCGGCGGCCTTCGTCGCGGCGGCGCTCGTCGGCGCGGTGCTCGAGCTGCTGTTCTACCGGCGCCTGTACCGTGCGCATGCGCTCGACCAGGTGCTGCTGTCGATCGGCCTGGTGTTCGTGGCGGTGGCGGTGTTCACCTATTTCTTCGGGCCGGGCATGCAGCCCTTCAGCCTGCCGCCGGTGCTCGACGGCCGCGTGTCGCTGCTCGGCATGGAGGTCGGGCGCTACCGGCTGTTTCTGATCGTCTGCGGCGTGCTGGTGCTCGCGGCGCTGCTGCTCGCGCTCGGCCGCACGCGCTACGGCGCGATGGTGCGCGCCGCGGTGGACAACCAGCGCGTGGCCGGCGGCACCGGCATCCACGTGCAGCGGCTCTTCTTCCTGACCTTCTCGCTCGGCTGCGGGCTCGCGGGCCTAGGCGGCGCGCTGAGCCTGGGCATGCTCGGGCTCGAGCCCTCGTTCCCGTTCAAGTACCTCGTGTACTTCCTCATCGTCGTCTGCGTGGGCGGCGCCGGCACCATCACCGGGCCCTTCGTGGCCGCGCTGCTGGTCGGCATCGTCGACGTGGCCGGCAAGTACTACCTGCCGCAAGCCGGCGCCTTCCTCATCTATGTGGTCATGATCGCGATGCTGCTGCTGCGGCCGAACGGCATCATTCCGCGGAAAGGGCTGGCATGAAGCCGCTCGTCCTCTCGCCCGCGCGGCTGCGCGGCGCCGAGATCGCCTTCTGGCTCGCGCTCGCCGCGAGCTTCTTCCTCCTGCCCGACAAGCTCACGCTGATGAGCCAGGTGCTGATCTTCGGGCTGTTCGCGGTCTCGCTCGACATGGCGCTCGGCTACGCCGGCATCATCACCGTGGGCCATGCGGCCTTCTTCGGCATGGGCGCCTACACGGCCGGCCTGCTCGCGAAGCACGGCTTCGGCGAGCCCTTCAGCGGCCTTGTGCTCGCGCTCTCGGTGTGCGCCGCGCTCGGCTGGCTGCTGAGCCACCTGGTGGTGCGCGGCGCCGACCTCACGCGGCTGATGATCACCATCGGCGTGTGCGTGCTGCTGGCCGAGCTCGCGAACCGGCTCTCGTTCATCACGGGCGGCTCCGACGGGCTGCAGGGCGTGACGATCTCGCCCGTGCTCGGCCGCTTCGAGTTCGACCTCTACGGCCGCACCGCCTTCGTCTACGCCTACGGCGTGGTGCTCGCGATGTTCCTCGCGGTGCGGCTGGTGCTGCGCTCGCCGTTCGGCCTCGCGCTGCGCGGCATCCACGACAGCCGCAAGCGCATGCTCGCGATCGGCTCGCCGGTGGACGCGCGGCTGCGCACCGCCTATGCGCTGTCGGCCGGGGTGGCCGGCGTCGCGGGCGCGCTGCTCGCGCAGACCACGCAGTTCGTCGGCATCGAATCGATCGGCTTCAACCGCTCGGCCGAGGTGCTGATCGTGCTGGTGCTCGGCGGCACCGGGCGGCTCTACGGCGGCATGGTGGGCGCGATCGTCTACATGCTGCTGCACGACTGGTTCTCCGAGCTCAACCCCGAGTACTGGATGTTCTGGCTCGGCGTGTTCCTGATCGCGGCCGTGATGCTGGGCCGCGGCGGCATCATGGGCGCGCTCTCGCGCCTCGTGAAGACGAGCGGGAGGCCCTCGTGAGCGCGGCGGCACTGCGCACCGAGGGCCTCGGCATCTCCTTCGGCGCGTTCCGCGCGGTGCAGGACGTGAACCTGCACCTCGAACCGGGCGCGCGGCAGGCGCTGATCGGCCCCAACGGCGCCGGCAAGACCACGCTGATCAACCTGCTCACGGGCGTGTTCAGGCCCACGCAGGGCACGATCCACATGGGCGGGCAGGAGCTCACGCGTCTGACGGCCGACCGGCGCGCGCGGCTCGGGCTCGCGCGCACCTTCCAGATCAATACGCTGTTCCCGAGCCTCACGCCGCTGTCGTCGGTGGTGCTCGCGATCGCGGAGCGCGAGGGGCTGAGCGCGGTCTGGTGGCGCCCGCTCGCGCGCCACCGGGCGCTGTTCGACGAGGCCCATGCGCTGCTCGGGCGGCTGCGGCTGGACGCGCTCGCCGAGGTGCCGGTGGCCGAGCTCGCCTACGGCAAGCAGCGGCTGCTCGAGATCGCGCTGGCGCTGGCCGCAAAGCCGCGCATCCTGCTGCTCGACGAGCCTGCCGCCGGCGTGCCCGAGGACGAGAGCGCGGAGCTGTTCGAGGTGATCGCCGAGCTGCCGCAGGACATCAGCGTGCTCTTCATCGAGCACGACATGAAGCTGGTGTTCCGCTTCGCGCGCCGCATCTCGGTGCTGGTCGCGGGCCGGATCCTGACCGAGGGCACGCCCGCCGAGATCGGCGCCGACCCGCGCGTGCGCGAGGTCTACCTGGGGACTTCGCATGTCTGAAGCGCTTGTTTTCGACGCGGTCGTCGCCTGCTATGGCAACGCCGTGGTGCTCGACCGCCTGAGCTTCTCGCTCGCCGAGGGGCAGAGCCTCGCCGTGCTCGGCCGCAACGGCGTGGGCAAGACCACGCTGCTCGAGACGCTGATGGGCAACACCCGCGTGCCGCGCGGCGCGATCCGCTGGCGCGGCGAGGACATCACGCGCTGGCCGGCGCACCGCCGCGTGCGCGCGGGCCTGGGCTGGGTGCCGCAGGAGCGCGAGGTGTTCCCCTCGCTCACGGTGGAGGAGAACCTGACCGTGGTCGCGCGGCCCGGCGCCTGGAACCTGGGCCGCGTCTACGCGTTCTTCCCGCGGCTGCGCGAGCGCCGCGGCAACTACGGCAACCAGCTCTCGGGCGGCGAACAGCAGATGCTCGCGATCGGCCGCGCACTCATGACCAACCCGAAGCTGCTGCTGCTCGACGAGCCGATGGAGGGCCTCGCGCCCATCATCGTCGAGGAGCTCGCGCGCGCGATCCGGCGGCTGTGCGAGAGCGAGGGGCTGCCCTCGATCGTGGTCGAGCAGCACCCGGTGCTGGCGCTCGAGATGACGCACCAGGCGATCGTGCTCGAACGCGGCACGGTGGTGCACGCAGGCCCGAGCCGGGATCTCGCGCGCGACCGCGCGCTGCTCGACGGACTGCTCGGGGTCGGCATCGCCGAGGTGCCGGCCTGAGGCGGCCCGCGCCCTCCTCTCCCTTCCGCGACAACGACACTCCAGAAAGGCATCCCATGCGACTGCTCCCCTCCCTCGCCACCCTCGCGGCCGCCGCCGCGCTCGCCGCCTGCGCGAGCCTCGGCGGCACCGGACCGGCCGACACGGTCTACCTCAACGGCAAGGTGATCACGGCCGACAAGGCGTTCTCGATCGCCGAGGCGGTCGCAGTTAAGGACGGCCGCTTCGTCGGCGTCGGCTCCAATGCGCAGATGCAGAAGCTCGCCGGCCCGACGACGCGCACCGTGGACCTGCAGGGCCGCACCGTGATCCCGGGCATGACCGACAGCCACAGCCACATGAACAATGCCGGCACTGCCGAGACCACCGCGCAGATGCTGCCCGCGAAGACCATCGCCCAGGCCCAGGCGATCATCGCGGACTTCATCCGCGCGAAGCAGGTGCCGGCCGGGCACTGGGTGCAGACCAGCCGCTGGCATCCGCCCTCGCAGCTGCAGGAGCAGCGCTACCTCACGCGGCAGGAGCTCGATGCGGTCGCGCCGGACCATCCGGTGTTCGTGCAGACCGTGGGCCACTTCGCGATGGCGAACACGCGCGCGCTCGCGCTCGCGGGCATCGGGCGCACGACGCGTGACCCGGTCGGCGGCAAGATCTTCCGCGACGCCAACGGCGAGGCGACCGGCGTGCTCGAGGAGACCGCGATCGACCTCGTCGAAGCGAAGATCCCGAAGCCGGGCTTCGAGGACCTGGTGGCGCAAACCATCGCGGCGCAGCGCATCTACAACCGCTCGGGCATCACGAGCACCGTCGACGCGGCGGTCGACGAGGAGCAGATCCGCGTCTACTTCGCCGTCGCGGAGCGTGGCCAGGCTTCGGTGCGCACGGGCACCAAGTGGCTGGCGCGCGCGGACAGCCCCGAGGCCTTCGAGCGCATGCTCAAGGCCGCGAAGTTCAAGGACAACACGGGCAACGACTGGGTGCGCACCGCGGGCATCAAGATGTTCGCCGACGGCGGCATGACGCTCAAGTCGGCCTACATCCGCGACGCCTATGCCGACGATCCGCACAACCACGGCACCCTCGCGACCGACCCGGCGGTCTACCGCGAGAACGTGCGGCTCGCCAACCGCTACGGCTGGCGCGTGGGCACCCACGTGGTCGGCGACGCAGCGGTCGACCTCGCACTCGATGCGTATGAAGCGGCCGACAGGGACCAGAGCCTGCGCGACAAGCGCTTCGTGCTGATCCACGCCAGCCTGATCACGCCCGAGCAGGTGGCGCGCGCGAAGAAGCTCGGCGTGCGCATCGACGCGCAGAACGCCTTCATGTGGGACAAGGCCGCCACGGTCGAGCGCTACATGGGCCCGAGGCTCGCGAACCGCGCCGTGCCCACGAAGCTGCTGCTCGACACGCTGGGCTACGAAGGCACGGCCGCAGGCACCGACAACCCGGTCAACCTGCTCAACCCCTTCGTCGGCATGTACGTCATGGTCACGCGCAAGGACCCGCGCGGCCGCATCTACGGCCCCGACCAGGCGATCACGCGCGAGCAGGCGCTGCGCCTCTACACCAACGCCGGGCCCTACTACACCTTCGAGGAGCGCAAGAAGGGCGCAATCGAGGTCGGCCGCTTCGCCGACATGGTGGTGCTGTCGGCCGACTACCTCAGCGTGCCCGAGGCGCAGATCAAGGACATCGTGCCGCTGCAGACCATCGTGGACGGCAAGGTCGTCTACGACGCGGGGCGGTGAACGTGCGCGCCGGGTGACGCGCCCCCTCGTGGGTGTTCCAGCACCGGGTCGGACCTCGGGGCGGTTCCGCACGCCCTGCAACGCTTGAATACCGGCGCGGCAAACACAGAAATGTCAGTTATAGCTTGCGATTTGCGCAGATCAGGCCTAAATTGCAAGCCATGACTGACATCATCCGCTTGCCCGACGAACTTGGTCAGCAGCTGCTCCTGCGCCGCAAGGCCCTGCGAATGAGCAAGTCAGATCTGGCCGAGAAGGCAGGCAAGGTCCGGGAAGTCATCTACCGCCTCGAGGCCGGCGAGGACACGACAGTGTCCTCGCTGATGGCGGTGCTCGGTGCGCTGGGCCTCGCGATGCGCCTCGAGCCCGTCGGTCTGCCCACGGCGCAGGAAGTCGCCCGCCGCTTCCAGGAGGAGGACGATGCTTCCTGAGAAGATCCGCGCGCTCACCGTCTCCATCGGCGATGCGCAGCAGGCCGGCCAGCTGCTGCGGACCTCCGTCTATGAATTCCGCTACCTGTCCTCCGATCCGGCGCAGGCCTCGGTGGCGCTGCTCATGCCGGCCCGGGAGCGGCTCACATGGCAGGAGGGCGACCTGTTCTCGCCCATGGACCAGAACCTCCCCGAAGGAGATCTGTTCATGCGGATTCGCGAGCTGTTTCCGAAGCAGCCGATGACACCGATGCACCTTCTCGCGCTCGTGGGTCGCAATGGCATCGGTCGGCTCGGGTACGCACTCCCCGATCAGGACGCCACGCCCGCTGCGCGTCCGATGCGCAAGGAGGAATTGCTCAAGATCCGCTACACGCCGGAGGTCTTCGACGAACTGGTGGCCGCCTATCTGAGCACAGGGGCGGGCATCGCGGGCATGCAGCCCAAGATCATGGTTCCCGATCGTGCGACGGTGCCCATCCCGTCGCTGATCGTGAAGGCGGCAAGCCCCGCCTATCCCGGTCTCGCGGTCAACGAATTCCTGTGCCTGAGCGCGGCGCGCGAGGCTGGCATCGAAGTCCCCGACTTCGCACTGTCCGACGACGGGCAGATGCTGATCCTCGACCGTTTCGATCTGGTGCGGCACGAGGACGGGCGCGTCGAGCGGCTCGGCTTCGAAGACATCGCGGCGCTCGCGGGCCTGCGCGTGCGTGACGTCCTCGCGGACCGGAAGTACCAGGGCAGCTACCAGCGCATCGCGGAGCTTCTGCGCCAGTTGCAGTTGCACAGCGCCAACCTTCAACGCTTCTTCGAGCAGGTGGCCTTTTCGATCATGGTGCGCAACGGCGACGCGCACTTGAAGAACTTCGGCGTGCTGTACCGTTCCGCGAAGGAAGTGTGGCTGGCACCGATGTTCGATGTCGTGACGACCTCCATCTACCGCTACACCATGCATCCGGGCGGCCCGGAACTCGAGGACCGGACCCTGGCGCTGAAGCTGTTCGCAGGCAGGCACCAGACCAAGGCCTACCCGACCGTCGAAGAACTCCATGACTTCGGCCGGCGCGTCTGCGGCGTCAGCCACCCTGCGCAGGTGCTCGAGGGCATCGCGCACGCCATGCAGCGGACGCTCGATCAAGCCCCGCACGACGCCCGGGTGTCGAAGGATCTTCTGGCGCGGATGCGTGCGGCCTGGGAGCCGGGCCTGCGCTATGCGCCCTGAACTCAGGCCCGCCGCACCTCCATCACCCCGTGCTCGGTCGCCTGCTCGTACACCGCCGGCATGCGCGCGGCGAGGTGCAGCAGGATGCGCGGCGCCTGGGCCTTGACCGACCAGCGCAGCGCGATGCCGGCCGCCACCAGCGCACCGCCCGGGAATGGATGGCCCGCGAGCGCGAGCGCGATGCCGGGGCCGACGAGCGCGATCGAGAGCATCGTCGCATGCGTGCGGTACGAAACGAACGGCGCCGCGAGCGCGGGATTGACGATCACGCGGAAGCGGCCCCGCGGCAGCCCGTCGCGGAATTCCTCGAAGGGGATGTACTCGGCCGTGTCCTGCGCCGCTTGCTCGCCGCTCATCGCGCCGCCTCCGCGGCGGTGTCGCGCGTGAGCCCGAGGAAGGTGTCGAGGATGTGGAAGTGGTCGTCGTGCAGCCGGTCCTCCATGGCCGCGATGTCGGCGATCGGCGTCCAGTGCGCGGCGGCGGCATCGTCGGCCCCGTTCACCCGGGGCGGCGTGCGCTCGCCGAGGTCGAACCAGTGGGCATGCGTGAGCACGCGGCCGCGCTGGCTGCGCTCGGGGTGGTCGAACACGCGCACGGCCTTGAACGCGGCCGCGATCTCGCTGTCGGGCAGGCGCAGGCCGGTTTCCTCCTCGAGTTCGCGCAGGGCGGAATGCCACACGGTCTCGTGCGGTTCGAGGAATCCGCCCGGCAGCGCGAGCAGCCCCTTGCCGGGCGCGCGGCCGCGCTCGATCAGCAGCACCTGGCCGGCGCACTGGATCACGCAGTCGACCGTGACGAAGACCGGCGGGTACGGCGAGCCGTTCCACATCGCTTTCTCGCGGCGCAGCGTTTCCCATTCGTCCGCGAGCCGCGCGTAGGCGGGCAGGCTGGCCCACGCGCGCAGGAACTGCAGCGTGCTCGCCGGCGCCTGGCCCACCAGCGCCGAGAGTGCCGCAGCCACCGAGCCATCGGCCGCGGCCTGGAAGTAGGCGTCGCGCAGCGCGGTGCCGCTGATGTCGCCCTGGCGTTCGGCCGCGTCGAGGCGCCATTCGGGAAAGTCGCGCAGGTAGCCGCTGGTCTCGTCCTTCAGATGCCCCACGAGCCGCACCGAGCGCGCGGCCGGATGCAGCGCGGCCACGCCGCGCTTCACCGCCGCGGTCCAGCGCGCGGCGTCGTAGCAATCCCGCACGGGCAGAAACTGCAGGCGCTCCTGCTCCTCGGCCGTCAGCGCGGCGCGGATCATCGCCGCGCGCTCTTCCCAGGTGAAGGGATGGCGCGGCGAGCGCGCCTGGAAGGCCGAGCCGAGCACGACCACGCACTGCGGCGCGGCGGCGAGCGCGCGCCGCAACAGCGCGAGCTGCGCGTTGTGGAAGACCTGGAACCGGCCGATGTAGACGGCGACCTCGGTCGCCGCGTCCTGCTGGATGCTCGTCATGTCGTGCTCTCGCTTGCTCGTGTCGGGTCGGCTGCCACTGCGCCGCATCGCGCACAGCATAAGGCGGAAGCCCTCCGTTGATCTTCGCCGAGGCCCGGCGGCCCGCTTGAGCGACTCAGGGCCGCGTTGCTTCAGGAAGCCGGCGCGTTCCCGCCCGTGCCGGGCCCGGCCTCGTCGTCATCGCTCGGCTGGTTGCTGTCAGACAGCTGCTCCGACGGCGGGCCGAGCGCTCCGCTGTCGGCCCCGGTGCTCGTCGAGGTCCCGCCGCGGCGCGCGTTGTTGCCTCTGCCGGCATAGATCTCGTCGTCATCGAAATTGACTTCCGCTTCCGCGCCGGCGTCGCCGCCGCTCACACGGCCACGCGAGGGCGGGTTCGGCCCGTGGGGGCCGATCGCGTCCGGGCGGCCGGTGTCGTCGCCCGGATCGTTCTGTGCGCGCTTGGGCATGAGTGCTCCTTTTCATCGTTCCGGCGAAAGATGCCGAAGACCGATCCTCCCTCCGGCCCCGCCGCCGCGTGTGGGCGAAGCAGGACGGCCGCTGTAGGAGCCGCGCGCACCGCCGCTCAGCGCCGCGGCGGCCGCGCCACCCACACCAGCGTGGCCCATCCTGCCAGGGCCAGCAGCGCCAGCGCCGCCAGATGCGGCAGCACGTCGTGCAGCGGTGCGCCCATCTGGTTGAGCCGCAGCGAGGCCTGGATGCCGGCCGTGCTCGGGAAGAGCCAGCGCAGCGCCTGCAGCGGCCCGGGCAGGGCCTCGACCGGCCACGAGAAGCCCGACAGGAATGCCATCGGCAGTGCAGTGAAGAGCAGCACCTGCAGCGCGCGCTCGCGGTCGCGGAACCAGCAGCCGAGCAGCAGGCCGACCGTGCAGATCGCGGGCACGTAGAACGCCAGCAGGACCAGCGCGCCCAGCGGATTGCCGCCGCGCGGGTAGTCCTGCAGCCAGAACACCCAGCCGAAATAGAAGAGCCCGCTCAGCAGGCCGAAGCCCGCCAGCGCCGCGAGACGGCCGAGCCACGTGCCGGCCCCGGCGCGCAGCCGGCCCGCCTCGGCCCAGGTGCCCGCGAGCATCGCGCAGCCCATGAGCAGCGTCTGCTGCAGGATCAGCAGGGCCACGGCCGGCACCACGTAGCTGCCGTAGCCCTCGGTCGGATTGAACAGCGCCACCAGCTCGGTGTTGAGCGGGCTGCGGCTCGCCGCCGCCTGCAGCGCGCCCTGGCCGCCGGCCTGCAGCTTGCGGATCTCGACGCCGGCCGACACCGTGCCCACCGCTTCCGAGAAGCCGTACAGCACCGCCTTGTTCAGCAGCGCATAGGCGCCGTTGCCTTCGATGGTGACCACCGCGCCGGCGCCGCGCAACACGTCGCGCTTGAGGTCGGCGGGCAGCAGCGCGTAGCCCTCGATCTCGCCGCGCCAGAGCGCCTGCTGTGCCTCGTGCAGGTCGCCGGTGAGCAAGCGCACGTCGAGCCGCGGGCTGGCCTGCGCGAAGCGCTTGACCTGGCGCGACAGCGAACTGTGGTCCTGGTCGACCACCGCCACCGGCACGCGCGTCACCGCCTGGTCGCCATAGGGCCATGGATAGAAGAAGCCGTAGATCACCGGCGCGAGCAGCATGATCAGCAGCACGCCCTTGTCGCGCAGCACGGCCAGTGCGGTGTCGCGGAAGGCCTCGCGCATCATCATCAGCGTCCTCCCCAGGTGGCGGGCGCACGCGCGGCACGCACCAGCGCCGCGGCCGACGCGGCCAGCAGCAGCGCGGTGGCCAGCACCATCCACAGCGGCGCCGCCACCGAGTGCATGAGCGGTGCGCCCATCTGGAGCTGCTCCATCTGGACGCGGATGTAGTGCGTGTACGGCAGCAGCAGCGCCCAGGCCTGCGCGAGGAAAGGCATCGCGGCGAGCGGGAAGCCCACGCCGCCGAACGCGAAGGCCGGCGCCGTGATGAAGCCGGTGGCCGACAGCGCGGTGCGCAGCGAGCGCGTGAGGCCGGCGGCGAAGGCGCCGAGCGCGATCGACAGCGCCAGGAACACCGCGAGCGCGAACAGCGTCCATCCGAGCGAGCCGGCCGGATGCCAGCCGCGACCGCCGGTGATCCACAGCATGGCCGCGACGCCCACGGCGGCCAGGCTCGCGAAGGGCAGCGCGAGCTTGCCCGCGAGCGCGGCCAGCGCTTCGTGCCAGCGCGGCGCGGCGCCGAGCCATGCGCCGAGGCTGCGGTCGCGCAGCTCGCGGCCCACTGCCCAGGCGCCCGCGGTCATCGCGAGGATGTGCAGCAGCGCCGGGATCAGCGCGGCGCCGAGGAACTGCTCGTAGTCGAGCGAGGTGTTGAACAGCGCCACGGTGCTGGCGCGGATCGGCTCCACGCTGCGGTGCGCGCCGGCCATCGACTCGCCGCGCTTGTTGCGCACGGTCAGCTCCACGCCCGCCGACACGGTGGCCA
This sequence comes from Variovorax sp. TBS-050B, assembly GCF_029893635.1. Lineage (NCBI taxonomy): Bacteria > Pseudomonadati > Pseudomonadota > Betaproteobacteria > Burkholderiales > Comamonadaceae > Variovorax > Variovorax sp. TBS-050B. The sequence goes on from NZ_JARXYR010000001.1 coordinate 560,813, forward strand.
CCGCGGTGCGCACGTCGCGCTGGATCAGGCTCGAGTGGGTGCCCAGCTGTGCGTTGTGCAGCAGCACCACGCGGCCGGCGTGCCCCTGCTTCACGTCGCGGCTGAGTCCTCGCGGCAGCTGCACCGCGGCGTCGACCGCACCGCTGGTGAGCGCGCGCGCCATGGCGGCCTCGTCGGCGTACTGCTGCGTCACGCGCAGGCCGGGGGTCGCCTCGAGAAAGCGCACCAGCTGGCGCGAGAGCGCAGAGTGGTCCTGGTCGAGCACGCCGATCGGCAGGCGGTTCGGCAGGCCCGCCGAAAAGATCCACCAGATGAGCGCCACCGCGAGCAGCGGCACCCAGGTGACCATGGCCAGGTCCCAGGGCCGCGCGCGCAGCAGCGCGAACTCGCGCCGGGCACTGGCTGCAGCGAACCCGCGCATCGCGTCGGCCGCTTACTCGACCAGCACACTCATGCCTGGACGCGCGCCGGCGATCGGCTGCAGCGGCCGGGCGCGGACCTCGAAGGTGCGCACGTCGAAGCCCGTGCCGCCGCGCGTGGCGCGCCAGGTGGCGAAGTCGGGCAGGGCGGCGCTGTAGTGCACCTTGAAGCGGGCCTTGCGCGCGGCCTCGGGCAGCGCGGGCAGCACCGCGTCGAACTCGCTGCCGACCGCAAAGCGCGCGAGCCGGTCCTCGCGCACGTTGAGCACCACCCACTGGTCGTCGAGGTCGACCACCGTGACCACGGCCACGCCCTGCGGCGAGAGCTCGCCGACCCTGGCCAGCACCTTCGCGACCTCGCCGGCCACGGGGCTGCGCAGCGCGGTCTCGGCCCGCGCCGCCTCGGCCTCGGCGAGCACGCCGCCGACCTGGCGCACCTGCGCGTCGGCCGCGGCCTTGTCCTCGGGCCGGGCGCCGATGCGCGCCATGTCGTACTGGGCCTTGGCGGCCAGGGCCGCGTCGCGCGAAGCCTTCCAGTTGGCCTCGGCCTCGTCGCGCTTCTGCTCGGCCACCAGGCCCTCGCGCGCCAGGCCGTCGACGCGGCGGAACGAGGTCTGCGCGAGTTGCGCCGCGGTCTCCGCGCGCTGCCACTGCATGCGCGCCATCTCGACCTCCTGCGGCCGCGCGCCGTTCTGCGCCTTGCGCGCCACGGCCTCGGCGGCCTGCTGCGCCGCGGTGGCCTGCTCGATCTTGGCCGCGACCTCGGGGCTGTCCATGCGGATCAGCGGCGCACCGGCCTGGATGCGGTCGCCCTCCTTCACCAGCACCTCGGCGACGCGGCCGGTCACCTTGCCGGCGATGTCCGTCTCGCGCGCTTCCATCTGGCCCTGGAAAACCTCGGGGGCCGGCTGCGCCGCGCGCCAGAAACCCCACACCAGCAGCACGAGGAGGCCCAGCGCCAGGCCCAGGGCGATCAGTCGGCGGGTCTTGGCACTTGTCATCGGTCGTTCACCCTCAGGTCGGCACGCGCCATGTAGTCGGAAAACTTCTCGGAAAGGCCCGCGCTCTCGAGCAGTTGCGCCAGCGCCTGCACGTAGTCGTTCGCGGCCTGCGCGCGTTCGGTCAGCACCTTCGCATGGTTGGTCTCGGCGTCGATCAGGTCGAGCGTGGTGCTGGTGCCCTCGCGCAGCCCGGCCACGCGCAGCCTGCGCACCTCCTCCGCCAGGTCGATAGCGGCCTGCATGCCCAGGTAGTGCCGGCGCGCGTTCTCGAGCGCGCGCCAGTTGCGCTCGACCAGGAGCGAGATGTCGCTGCGCGCCTGCGCGCCGGTGCGCTCGGCCTGCTCGACCTGCTTGAGCGAGGAGGCCGCGAGCGCGTCGCGGTCGACCGCGTCGTAGAGCGTCCAGCGCACGCCCAGGCCGGCCACCCAGTCGGCATTGCCGCTCTTGAGCTGCCGCGTGCCGAAGGCGATGACCTGCGGCCGGCGCAGCGCCTCTTCGCCTTCGTGCAGCTGCTCGGCCTGCATCGTCTTGGCCGCCACCTTGCCGAGGCCCGGGTGGCGCACCAGCGCCGCATCGATGAAGTACGCGAGCGGCTCGACCGGCTGGCTCGACACGAAAAGCGGCGTCTGCGGCACGACGGTCCCCTCGGCGCGCACGGTGCGCGCGAGCGCCACGGCGGCCAGTGCGGCGTCGTCCTCGGCCTTGCGCGCATTGCGCCGGGCCTCTTCGTAGGTCGCGCTGGCCTGCAGCCGCTCGACGCGCGAGATCACGCCCGCCGCGAGCATTTTCTGCGCCGCCGCGTCGTGCTGCGCGATGGTGCGCTCGGCCTGCGCCCGCAGCACGGCGGCGCGCTGCGCGAGCTGGGCGCCGAAGTAGCGCTGCACCAGCACGGTCTCGACCTCGTGGCTGGCCTGGTCGGCGTCGGCCTCGGCCTCGCGCGCCTGGGCCGAGACGAAGCCGCGCACCGCCTCGGACGCGCCGCCCATGTAGAGCGGCCAGACCGCCGACACCGACGCGTTGACGCCGCTGTCGTGGCGGTTGAGCGTGTAGCTGTTGGGCAGTTGCGGGATCGGCACGCGCGCGACCAGGCCCTGCAGCGACGAAGGCAGCGCCTGGCCGATCCGGCCGATGCGCTGGTTGAGCGGATCCAGGTCGAGGTTCAGGTTGGCGTTGTAGGCATAGGCCAAGCCCGAGACGCTCACCACCGGGCCGCCGAGGCCCTTGAGGCCTTCACGCTGCAGCTCCTTCGACTCGACGGCGGCGCGCGCGGCCGCGAGCTTGTCGGAGCGCTCGCGCATGCGCGCGCGCGCCGCGTCGAAGCTCAGCGCGATCGCGTCGCCCGCGGCCTGCGCGTGCGCGGGGCCGGCGGGCGCCCATGCTGCTGCTGCCAGCAGGAGTGGGAACACATGGGCCAGAGAGCGGGCGCGCGGCGACATGGCGAAGATGTTAGCGCGGCGCCCGCCACGCCCTTGTCGCCCGGGTGCGCCGCCGTTTTTTTGGCAGCGGAACGCGGACGAGATGAATTCGGTCGAGCTCTTCACGCCGTCGCAAACGACGCGCACCGCGGGCGCGCCTCGGGGCACAATCGGCCTGCCATGAGCACCACTGCCGAACCGTCGCCCCGCCCTTCGCAAGCCGCGCCGCGCATTCGCGTGCTGATCGCCGACGACCAGGCGTTGATCCGCCGCGGCATGGCCATGCTGCTCGATGCGGCGCCCGACATCGAGGTGGTCGGCCAGGCGGCCGACGGCGTGGAGGCGGTGGAGCTCGCGCGCCGGCTGCTGCCCGACGTGGTGCTCATGGACCTGCACATGCCGCGCAAGGGCGGCGTGCTCGCGACGCGCGAGATCTCGGCCGCGCTGCCGCACACGCGCGTGATGGTGCTGACCACCTTCGATCGCGACGACCTGGTCTTCGATGCGGTGCGCGCCGGCGCGCAGGCCTACCTGCTGAAGGACGCGTCGGAAGAGGAAGTGCTCGACACCGTCCGCGCGGTGCAGCGCGGCGAGTCGCGGCTCACGCCGCAGATCGCGCGCAAGGTGATGGACCAGTTCCGGCTGCTGGCCGACCGCGTGGCGCAGGAGCCGTCCGCACCGCCGTTGCCCGACGCCCGCGCCGGTACGCAGCCCGCGGCGACCGAGCTGCCGCCAGCGAGCGTCGATGCGACCAAGCCGCTGACCGAGCGCGAGGCCGCGGTGCTCGATCTGATCGCCAAGGGCTACGGCAACCGCCAGATCGCCACGGCGCTGAACCTGGCCGAGGGAACGGCGAAGAACCACGTCAGCCGCATCATGCAAAAGCTTCACGCGAACACCCGCACCGAACTGGCGGTGCGGGTGCTCGCGAAGAAGGACTGACCCCAACGCACAGTGCACCCGGCGGCGGGCGAGGCCCTGCCGCGGGTGCACGGGGTGCGGGATGCATCGTGGCGGCACGGCGGCCGCACGAAATCCCGACCGTCTTTCTCTCAGGCCGAGCGGCCTGCGGGCGACAGCCCGGGCATCGCGATCGGCTCCGGCATGTGCGACGTCGAGGCAGCCGCAGCGGCAGCCGCGTTGCCGGCCGTGTGCCGGGCCAACATCGGCCGCAGCGCCACGATCGCGAGGAAGGCGGCGAGCAGGTCCAGCGCCGCCACCGTGTAGAGCACGGTCGACCAGGTGCCGGTGGCTTCCATCATCAGGTTGCCGAGCGGCACGAACAGCGCGCCGATGCCCTTGGCGCAGTACAGCACGCCGTAGATCTTGCCGATGTGCTTGGTGCCGAAGGCATCGCCCGCCAGCGCGGAGAACAGCGAGTACACCTCGCCCCAGGCCAGGAACACCACGCCCGAGAGGATCAGGAAGGCCCACGGGTTGTGGCCGAAGTAGCCGAGCGCGATGATGCCGATGCCTTCGAGCGTGAAGGCGATCACCATGGTCTTCTCGCGGCCGATGTGGTCGGAGATCCAGCCGAAGAGCGGACGCGAGATGCCGTTCATCACGCGGTCGAGCATCAGCGCCAGCGGCAGCGCGGCCATGGTGAAGAAGTACAGGTCGACCTTGAAGCTCTTCACGCCCAGGTCCTGCGCGATCACGCCGAGCTGCGCCACGGCCATCATGCCGCCGGTCACGACGCACGAGAACATCAGCAGCATCAGCCAGAACAGCGGCGTGCGCAGCGCCTCGCCCAGCGTGTAGTCGCGCCGGCTCTGCGCGAGCTTGGTCGAGCCGCGCACTTCGCCGTGCTTCGGCGCGCGCAGGAACCAGGCCGCGAGGAAGGCCAGCGTGCCCTGCAGCAGGCCGAAGAACAGGAAGGCCTGCTGGAAGCCCGAGGATTCGATCATCGCGGCGATCGGCAGGATCGTGGCGGCCGAGCCGGCACCGTAGCCGCCGGCCGTGAGGCCGACCGCGAGGCCGCGGCGGTCCGGGAACCACTTGAGCGCGTTGTTGATGCAGGTCGCGTAGATCGAGCCCACGCCGATGCCGCCGACGGCCGCGCCGATGTAGAAGCCCATCAGCGTCGTCGCCTGCGAGTTGATGACCCAGGCGGCGCCGATGAAGAGCGCGCCGAAGGCGACGATCAGGCGCGGGCCGAACTTGTCGATGAAATAGCCTTCGATCGGCGCCAGCCAGGTCTGCACCAGCACGAAGATGGTGAAGGCGATCTGGATCGAGGCGCGCTCCCAGCCGAACTTGCCCTGGATCTCCGGCACGAACAGCGTCCATGCGTACTGGATGTTGGCCGTCGCGATCATGCAGACGATGCCGACCACCAGCTGCAGCCAGCGGTTGTCGATCAGGCGCGGCGGCCTGCCGGAGGAGGTCAGTGTCGAGGCAGTGGGGTTCATTCGCTTCGTCTCCGTTCAATCTTTGGGGTGACGCGCCGATCGCGTTGCGGCACGTGCAGGGTTGGAAAGGGTCGCGCGGCAGGCACGGATCGCGATGGGTGCAACTGTTGCCGCGATCGGGCTTCGGCGCGCCTGCCGGAAGTCACGCGGAAGATCGAGACAAACCCCGATGCCTCAGGGGAACTACCCATGCCGAAAGTCACAGCCGGCGTTTGCGAGAATGCCGTCGCCATGAACATCGCACGACGCATCGACCCCCGGCGCTCCATGGCCGCGGCGATCGGCTGGCTGATGATCGCGCTCACGCTGTGCCTGGCGCTCGCAGCCAACCTGTGGCTGCGCAGCTTCGTGCGCGCGACGCTGCTCGAGCAGCACGGCCAGCGGCTCGAGACCGCGGCCGAGCATGTGAACGCCGAACTCGACACCGCCCTTCTGCTGCGCCTGCAGGCGGTCAGCGTGGTGGCGGCCATGCTGTCGGAGGACGTGCAGCAGCGCGAGGGCGAGCGCCTGAAGCGCTCGCTCGAAGCGGTGCGCCGCGGCGTGCCGGACCTGATCTGGCTCGCGGTGACCGATGCCGACGGCTTCATCGTCGCGGCCACCGACGAGCAGGTGATCGGGCAGAACGTGAACCAGCACGCATGGATCTCGCAGGGCCTCGACGCCGCATGGATCGAGGAAGGCCGCTCGCCGCACGAACGCTTCCTCAAGCTCACCGCGCCCGTGAGCAACGCCGACGGCGCCATCATCGGCGTGGTCGCTGCCAACCTGAGCTGGAGCTGGGTGCAGAAGATCGTCTCGGAGATCCGCGCCGCTCCGGGCGAATGGCTGCTGATCGATCGCGACGGCATCGTGCGCCACGGCCCGGGCGGCCTGCTCGGGCAACGCTGGCGCGAGGTGGGCGACCCGGTGACGCCCTTCGATCCCACCGTCGCCGGCCTCGGGAACGACGGCTCGGACCTGCCCACGCGCATCCTCACGCGCCGGCTCCCGCTGGACAACCGGCCCTACCTGATCGCCACCCCGCCCACCACGCGCGACGGCACGCTGCGCCGGCTCGGCTGGCAGGGCGTGGTGATCCAGCCGGTCGGCTCGGTGGTGGCGTTCGCGACCGACATCGAATGGCGCATCTCGATCGTGCTGAGCCTGCTCGGCATGGCCGCCGCCGTCACCGGCATCATCGTGGCGCACCGCCTCACCCGCCGTGTGAGCGTGATCGCCCATTCGGCCGACGCGGTGCTGGCCGGCAGCGCCACCCGCATCGAGGTGCCGCAGGGTGCCGACGAAGCCGCGCGGCTGGGCAGCGCGCTCGACCGGCTGCTGCACACGCTGCAGCGCGAACGCGACGAGCTGCGCCAGCTCAACGCCGAACTCGACGACCGCGTGCGGCAGCGCACCGAGGAGATCAACCGGCTCGCGCGCGAGTCGCGCGATGCGGCGGTGGTGCGCGAGCGCCTGCGGCTGGCGCGCGGACTGCACGACACGCTCGCGCATTCGATGATGGCGATGCTCACCGAGATCCGCGTGCTCAAGCGCCTGGCCTCCAGCCGGCCCGACGCGCTGCCCGACGAGCTGGTCCGCGCCGAGCGCGCCGCGCGCGACGGGCTCGACGAGGCCCGCCGCGCGATCGAGCAACTGCGCAGCAACCCGGTGCGCGACATCGGCCTGGGCGCCGCGCTCGCCGAGCTGGCCAAGAGCCTGAGCGAGCGCTCCGGCCTCGAGCTCGACTGCCGGATCGAACCCGCCCTCGCGGCCCTCGCGGCCGAGCCGGCGGAAACCGTGTTCCACATGTGCGAGGAAGTGCTGCGCAACGTCGAGCGCCATGCGGGCGCGCGGAGGCTCTCGATCCGGCTGCGGGGCGCGACCCCGGACGGCGACCAACCGGCGGCCGACGACGAAGTCGCGCTGGAGATCGCCGACGACGGCATCGGCTTCGACCCCGGCGCGGGCGCCGCGGGTCACTACGGGCTCGTGGGGCTGCGCGAGCAGGCCGAGGCGATCGGCGCGCGGCTGCGCATCGACAGCCGCCCGGGCGAAGGCACCTGCGTCTCGTTGCGCTGGACGCAGTGCGGATGGCGCGGGCTGGCGGGCGGCACCGGCGCCCCGGGCGCATCGTCGGGCCTCTGAAGGAGGAAGGACGAAGCGCCAGCGTTCGACGCGCGCCGCCCGTCCCGTTCACTGCGATGCGTCGAACCCCGCGAAGCGCGCGAACGCCTCGAGCGGCCGCCGCGGCATGCCCATGCGGTTCACCGCGGCGCGCGGATCGCCGATGCCCATGGCCATGCCGCAGACCGTGATCTCTTCCGGCACCATGGGCAGGTGCGCCGCGATGACCCGATGGAAGGGCGCCAGCGACACCTGCGGGCAGGTGTCGATGCCGCGCGCCCGGGCCGCGATCATCACGTTCTGGATGTACAGCCCGAGATCGAGCCAGCTGTGGCGGTTCAGGCGCGCATCGATGCCGAAGACCAGGCCCACCGGCGCACCGAAGAACAGGTAGTTGCGTTCGGTCTGCCGCGCGCGGGCCGCGGCGTCGGTGCGGTCGATGCCGAGCGTGCGGTAGTAGCGCGCCGCGAAGTCGGCCTGCTGCGTGCCGATGGCATCCGGCAGCGGGTCGGGGAAATGCGCGGGCGGCGCGAAGTCGCCGCGCCGGAAGGCGGCCAGCAGGTCGACGCTCAGGGCCTGCAGCGGCGCGCCCGCGAGCGCATGCACGCGCCAGGGCTGGGTGTTGGAGTTGCTCGGCGCGCTCGCCGCCACCTCGAGAATCTCGCGCACCGTCTGCTGCGCGAGCGGCTCGGGCAGGTAGGCGCGCACCGCGCGGCGTGCGCGCAGCACGTCGTCCACGCGAAGTGCGTCGGGCTGCATCGGCATGGCGTGCTCACGCGTCCTGCGGCGCGGGGTGGTAGGCGATGCGCCCCGCCGGCAGGAAGAACAGCGCGATCACCGCCCGCGCCCTTCGCCTCGGGATGATGGTGGCTGCCGGGGCCGGGCGCGGTCCAGCCGGCTTCGCACCAGCCGTTGGGTCCGCGCAGCGCGGCGCCCGGCGTGAGCGGCACCACCATGTTGAACTCGCCGTAGGGATGCGCGTGGTACTGCCCGCGGTAGCTGCCCTCCGGGTTGCCCTGGGTGTTGCCGCGGCTGTCCATGTAGACGGCCGTGATGCTGAAGTGCAGCGTGCGCGCCGAAGGCTCGGCGATGCGGCTGCGGCGGTAGACGGGGCCGTCGAGCGCGACGTTCGCGGCCCAGCCGTCGCGCACGCCCTGCGTCACGAGCCGCGCGAGCGTGCGGTAGAGCTCGCTGTCGGGGCCGTACTGCCGGTTGAGCCAGCGCTCGGTCTCGGTGCCCGCGGTCATGTCGCGCACTTCCTCGAGAAAGGGGATGCTGCGCGCGATCAGGGCCTCGCGGTCGGCTTCGGCGTCGATGTCGGTGAAGGCGGTCATGGGGGTGGTCTCCTGGGGTTGTTCATTCCTCGAAGCGGAAGCCCGAGGCGCGCACCGCCGGGCCCCAGGCTTCGCGCTCGCGCTCGATCAGCGCGGCGTAGTCGCGGGGCGCGAGCGTGCCGGGCTCGAGGCCGACCTGCTCGAAGGCCGCGACCAGCGCGGGGTCGCGGCTCGCGCGTTCGATCGACGCATGCAGCGCGTTCAGCGTCGCCTCGGGCGTGCCGGGCGGCGCGAAGATGCCGTAGGTCTCGGCGCCGCGGATGGCCGCGAAGCCCTGCTCGGCGAAGGTCGGGACCTGCGGCAGGAAGCGCGAGCGCTTCTCGCCCGACACCGCGAGGATGCGGATGCGCCCCTGCGCCATGTAGGGCAGGAAGTCCGCCACGAAGCCGAAGTAGGCCGGGATCTGGCCGCCGATCAGGTCCTGCATCGCGGGCGCCGAGCCGCGGTAGCCCACGTGTTCGAGCTTCAGGCCCGCCGCTTCCGACAGCCGGTAGCCGAGGAAGTGCGCCACCGAGCCCGCGGCCGGCGATGCATAGCTCGCATGGGCCGGCGCATGCCGCACCCAGGCGAGGTAGTCCTGCAGGTTCTTCACCGACGCGGGCACCGCGCCGCTCACGCCGAGCGCGCAGGTCGCGGTGACCACGGGCGACACCGGCTGCAGGTCCTTCGCCGGGTCGTACATGAGGCGCGTGTAGACATGCGGATAGATCGTCAGCGCCGAGGTCTGCGTACACAGCAGCGTGCCCGCGTCGGGCCGCTCGCGCTTGAGCAGGCTGCTCGCGATCCGGCCCGCGGCGCCGACGCGGTTGTCGACCATGTAGCTGCGGCCCTGCCGGCGCCAGGCCTCGACGAGCTGGCGCGCGGTGGTGTCGAGCGTGCCGCCGGGTGGATAGCCCACGAGCAGCCTGCCGGGGGCGGTGCCGCCCTGCGCGGCGGCGGGCAACAGCCGGCCCGCGAGCGGAACGGCCAGCGCCAGCTGCGCGAATGCGCGGCGCGAAAGTCTCGACGATGCATCCATGGCTTGCCTCTTTTCGTTCGTTGCAGGGCTGCGATGGCCGGATGATCCGCCGCTGCCGAATTGAATGGAACTGCTCATCCTGCAAGCGCAGAATGCATGCCGTTCAACTCACGGAGACGCAGGCGATGAGCATCGGCCGCATGGACCTCAATCTGCTGAAGGTGTTCGACGCGGTCTTCGAGGACCGCAACCTGGTGCTCGCGGGCCGGCGGCTGCACCTGAGCCAGTCGGCCGTGAGCCATGCGCTCACGCGGCTGCGCGAGCTGGTGGGCGACGAGCTGTTCCTGCGCACCGGCAAGGGCATGGCGCCCACCGGCCGCGCGCTCGCGATGGCGCCCGCGCTGCGCGATGCGCTGCGCCGCATCGAGGCCACGCTCGGGGTGGAGCCGTTCTCGCCGGCGCAGTCGTCGCGCCGCTTCGTGATCGCCGCCAACGACCATGTGACCGTGGTCCTGCTCGCGCCGCTGTCCGCTGCGCTGCTGAAGGAGGCGCCGGGCGTCGACCTCGTGATCCGCCCGTCCACGCGGCTCGACCTGGCCGAGCAGATCGACCTCGGGCGCATCGACCTGGCGATCGGCATCTTCTCGCAGGTGCCGGCGCGGCTGAACACGCGCACCCTGCTCACGCATGGCGAGGCGATCCTGATGCGCAGGGGCCATCCGGCCGCGCGCCGCAAGCTGCAGGCGAAGGACCTCGCGCGCTATCCGCTCGTCACCATGTCGGTGGGCGGCCAGGAAGAAGGCGCGGTCGACGGCTTCATCCTGGAGCGCGGACTGGCGCGCCAGTCCGAGATGTTCGACCGGCATGCGCTCGAGGAGGGCCTGGTCGCGACCGGCCTGCCGCCGCGGCTGCGCGTGACGGTGCCGCATTCGCTCGCGATCCCGGCGCTGCTGCGCGGCAGCGACATGCTGTCCATCGTGCCCGCATCGCTGGCCCAGGCCCTCGTGCGCAGCGGCGGCGAGCTGCTGATGCGGCAGCCGCCCTACCCCGCCGGACGTTCGATGCTGCGCGCCGTCTGGCACCGCCGCAACGACCACGATGCCGCGCACACCTGGCTGCGCGAACGCGTGGCCGCGGCCGCGATGGCCGCGGGCGGCGGCGGCGACGGACAGGGCGCGCGGGCGGCTCCGTAGGCGCCGTCCGACGCCGCGCGCCGCAGGCGGGGTCCTTGGTATTAACCGAGGGCTGCGAACGCCGCGATTGATGAATGGATTTCACGAGACTGTTCAGGCACAGGCCGCTTATCGGCGCGGACCGGGGCGTTTAGAGTGGAATCGTTCGGAGCCCTCTCTTTCCTCGACGGCCGAATGCTCCGAGCCCGGCGTTGCCGACTGCTGCGTCTTCGCGCCGGGTTCCAGGCCGCCGCCTCACGAGAACAGACCCCATGACACAACCCATTGGTCCCTCCATGTCGCGCCGGGAACTGCTGATCCTCGGCGCGACCACCGCGGCCGCCACGCCGTCGACCGGCGCGCTGGCGGCGCCGAGCGCCTCGGGCGCAGCCGCCGGCGCCGCGGCCGCCACGACGACGATGCCGGTGTCGCTGGTCGTCAACGGCGAGCGCCGCACGCTCGAACTGGACACGCGCACCACGCTGCTCGATGCGCTGCGCGAGCATCTGCACCTCACCGGCACCAAGAAGGGCTGCGACCACGGCCAGTGCGGCGCCTGCACGGTGCTGCTCGACGGCGTGCGCATCAACGCCTGCCTCACGCTCGCGGTGATGCACGAAGGCGCCGCGGTCACCACCATCGAAGGGCTCGGGGCGCCCGGCAGCCTGCATCCGATGCAGGCCGCGTTCGTGAAGCACGACGGCTACCAGTGCGGCTACTGCACGCCGGGCCAGATCTGTTCCGCGGTGGGCGTGCTCGACGAGGTGCGCAGGGGCATCCCGAGCCACGTCACGGCCAACCTCGACGAACGCCCGCTGCTCTCCGCCGAGGAACTGCGCGAGCGCATGAGCGGCAACATCTGCCGCTGCGGCGCCTACTCCAACATCGCCGAGGCGATGGCCGAAGTCGCGGGGGTGCGCTCGTGAAGCCCTTCACCTACGAACGCGCGCGCTCCGTGGCCGAGGCGGCCGCGGCGGTGGCCCGCCATCCCTCGGCCAAGTTCATCGCCGGCGGCACCAACCTGCTCGACCTGATGAAGCTGCAGATCGAGGCACCGGCGCATCTGGTGGACGTCAACGGCCTGCAGCTCGACCGCATCGAGCCGCTGCCCGAGGGCGGCCTGCGCATCGGCGCGCTGGTGCGCAACACGGCGCTCGCCGCCGACGAGCGCGTGCGCCGCGACTACGGCGTGCTCTCGCGCGCGCTGCTCGCGGGCGCCTCGGGCCAGCTGCGCAACAAGGCGACCACCGCCGGCAACCTGCTGCAGCGCACGCGCTGCCCCTACTTCTACGACACCGACCAGCCCTGCAACAAGCGCCAGCCCGGCAGCGGCTGCAGCGCGATCGGCGGCGTGAGCCGGCAGCTCGCGGTCATCGGCGGCAGCGAAGCCTGCATCGCCACGCATCCGAGCGACATGGCGGTGGCGATGCGCGTGCTCGACGCCAGCGTCGAGACGGTGCGTCCCGACGGCCGCACGCGCGTGATACCGATCGCCGACTTCCATCGGCTGCCGGGCAGCACGCCGCACATCGAGACCGCGCTCGAGCGCGACGAGCTGATCACCGCCGTGACGCTGCCGCGGCCGCCCGGCGGAACGCAGGTCTACCGCAAGGTGCGCGACCGCGCCTCGTACGCGTTCGCACTCGTGTCGGTGGCCGCCGTGGTGCAGCGCGACGGCTCCGGGCGCGTCGCGCTCGGCGGCGTGGCCCACAAGCCATGGCGCGTGGAGGCCGCCGACGCGGCGCTCGCGCAAGGGGCGAGCGCCGCGACGGAGCGCCTGCTCGCGGGCGCGAAGCCGACCCACGACAACGCCTTCAAGCTGCAACTGGCCGAACGCACGCTCGCCGCGGTGCTGGCCCAAGCGAGGAGCTGAGCATGAAGTTCGACACCCCCGCCACCACCAACCCGATCGACCAGCTCAAGGTGGTCGGCAAGCCCCTGAACCGCATCGACGGCCCTATGAAGACCACCGGCCGCGCGCCCTATGCCTACGAGCGCCACGACGTGGCGCCCGACGCCGCCTACGGCTGGGTCGTCGGCGCGGGCATCGCCAAGGGCCGCATCGCCTCGATGGACCTGCGCGCCGCGCGTGCCGCACCGGGCGTGCTCGCGATCGTGACCGCGCGCAATGCCGGCAGGCTCGGCAAGGGCCAGATGAACACGGCGAAGCTGCTCGGCGGCCCCGAGATCGACCACTACCACCAGGCCGTGGCCGTGGTGGTGGCCCGCACCTTCGAGCAGGCGCGCGCCGCCGCGCAGCTGGTGCGCATCACGTATGCGGGCACCAGCGGCCGCTTCGATCTCGCCGCCGAGAAGGATGCGGCCAGGTTCCCGAAGGAGGACGCCTTCTCCGGCCCGCCGCAAACCACGGTCGGCGACTTCGAGCGCGCCTTCGCGGCGGCGCCGGTGCAGCTCGATGCGAGCTACACCACGCCCGACCAGTCGCACGCGATGATGGAGCCGCACGCTTCCACCGCGGCGTGGAACGGCAACAAGCTCACGATCTGGACCTCGAACCAGATGATCGACTGGGGCGTGGGCGACGTGGCCAGGACGCTCGGCATTCCCAAGGCCAACGTGCGGCTGGTCTCGCCCTTCATCGGCGGCGGCTTCGGCGGCAAGCTGTTCGTGCGCGCCGATGCGCTGATGGCCGCGCTCGGCGCGCGCGCGGCGAAGCGGCCGGTCAAGGTCGCGCTGCAGCGCCCGCTGATGATGAACAACACCACGCACCGTCCCGCGACCATCCAGCGCATCCGCATCGGCGCGGGCCGCGACGGGCTGATCACGGCCATCGCGCACGAGGGCTGGTCGGGCGACCTGCCCGGCGGGCAGCCCGAGCTCGCGGTCAACCAGACGCGGCTGCTCTACGCATCGCCCAACCGGCTGACCGCGAACCGGCTCGCGGTGCTCGACCTGCCCGAGGGCAACGCGATGCGCGCGCCGGGCGAGGCGCCGGGCATGATGGCGCTCGAGATCGCGATGGACGAAATGGCCGAGCGGCTCGGCATCGATCCGATCCGCTTCCGCATCCTCAACGACACGCAGAACGATCCCGAGAAGCCCGGGCGGCCGTTCTCGCAGCGGCGCCTGATCGAATGCCTGCAGACCGGCGCCGAGAAGTTCGGCTGGAGCCGCCGCAACGCGCAGCCGGCGCAGGTGCGCGACGGCCGCTGGCTCGTCGGCATGGGCGTGGCAGCCGCGTTCCGCAACAACATCGTGATGAAGTCCGGCGCGCGCGTGCGGCTCGACGCCAGCGGCGGCGTGACGGTGGAGACCGACATGACCGACATCGGCACCGGCTCCTACACCATCATCGCGCAGACTGCCGCCGAGACGATGGGGCTGCCGATCGAGAAGGTGTCGGTGCGGCTCGGCGATTCGGCGTACCCGGTGTCGGCGGGCTCGGGCGGCCAGTGGGGCGGCAACAGTTCGACGGCCGGCGTCTATGCCGCCTGCATGAAGCTGCGCGAGGCGGCGGCCAGGGCGGTCGGCTTCGCCTCGGGCGAGGTGGTCTTCGCCGACGGCATGATCCGCGCGGGCGACCGCGCGGTGCCGCTCGCTTCCGCGGCCGGTGCGGACGGGCTGGTGGCGGAAGACTTCATCGAGTTCGGCGATCTCGACAAGAAGTACCAGCAGTCGACCTTCGGCGCGCACTTCGTCGAGGTGGGCGTCGACGCGGCCACCGGCGAGATCCGCGTGCGCCGCATGCTCTCGGTGTGCGCCGCGGGCCGCATCCTGAATCCCAAGAGCGCGCGCAGCCAGGTGATCGGTGCGATGACGATGGGCGTGGGTGCCGCGCTGATGGAGGAGCTGGCGCTCGACCGCCGCCGCGGCTTCTTCGTCAATCACGACCTCGCGGGCTACGAGGTGCCGGTGCATGCCGACATCCCGCACCAGGAGGTGATCTTCCTCGACGAGACCGATCCGGTCTCCTCGCCGATGAAGGCCAAGGGCGTCGGCGAACTCGGCATCTGCGGCACCGCCGCGGCCGTGGCCAACGCGATCCACAACGCGACCGGCGTGCGGGTGCGCGACTATCCGATCACGCTCGACAAGCTGCTGCGCGGGCTGCCCGCGCCCGTGTGAGGCCGTTCAGCGCGCGCCGGCCGGACCGGCCGCGGGCAGCGCCGCATCCTCGCGGCCGCCCGTGGCCTCGCGCGCGAGCAGCGTGAGTGCGAGCGCCACCGCGATCAGCGCGGCGCCGAACAGGCTCAGGTAGCGCGCGTCGACGAACAGCAGCACCAGCCCGCCGAGCAGGCCCGAGGCGGCGAGCCCGCCGTAGGTCGCCGTGTTGTTGAGCGCCATCAGCAGCGGCGCGACCTGCGGCGCGATCTTCATGAGCCGCTGCTGCTGCGGCACGATCAGCCCCCAGCCGATCAGGCCCCAGACCGTGAGCGCGACGGCGGCGCCGGCGAGGTGCGCGCCGGTCCACGGCAGCGCCCAGAAGTTGAGGATCGCGACCGCGAGCCCGATCGCCACGACGCGCCGGCTGTCGAAGCGGTCGACCAGGCGGCCCGCGAGCATGTTGCCCGCGGTCGCCGCGACGCCCCAGACCAGCAGCAGCGCCGCGAGGATGCGCTCGTCGCCACCGGTCGCGCGGTGCAGCACCAGGCCGGCGTAGGTGTAGACCATCAGGAAGCCGCCGAAGCCGAACAGCGAGGTCGACAGGATCAGCGCCACGCGCATGTCGCGCAGCGGCGCCAGCCGTTCGCGCAGCGTGAAGCGCGCGGGCTGCGGCACGTCCCGCAGCAGCGCCCACAGGCCGGCCATCGACGCGAGCCCGAGCGCGGCCACGAACCAGAGCGTGGTGCGCCAGCCGCCGAAGCCGCCGATGAAGGTGCCGATGGGCGCGCCGAGCGCGGTGGCCGCGGCAAGGCCCGCGGTCACCGTGGCGAGCGCGCGGCCGCGGCGCGCGGGATCGGCCAGCACGGCGGCCACGCCGAGCGCGGTCGGCGCGAACATCGCCGCGCCCAGGCCCGCGAGCGCGCGGCTCAACAGCACCACGTCGAGCCGGGTCGCCACCGCGCTCACGACGTTGCCCACCACGAAGAGCGCCAGCGCCGACACCAGCAGCCGCTTGCGCGGCCAGCTGCCCGCCAGCGCCGCCATGACCGGCGCCATCACCGCATAGGAGAGGGCATACACCGTGACCATCTGCCCCGCGAGGCTGGGCGTGGTGTTGAGCGACGCGGCCACGCCGGGCAGGATGCCGGCGACGACGAAGTTGTCGGTCCCGATCGCGAACATGCCGAGCGAAAGCATCAGCAGCCGGCGGTCCATGTGTTCGGTCATGATGGGTTCTCCTTGCGGTGTTCGTGCGCCATGCGGCATGGACACGATCATGCGGAGAAGCCGACTTGAACGGAACTGGTATCGGTGCATCCGCCGGATGCACGGCGTTCAACTCAGGCGCGGTCCTGGCGCTCGCTGCCGCCGGCGCCCACGTACGGGATCGCATGCTCCACCGTGTCCCAGATGAAGCGGCCCGACGGGCTCTGCTGCTCCTCGACGATGTGGGCCACGAGGCCGGCGGCGCGCGAGATCACGGCGAAGCCGCGCATCACGTTGGTGGGCACGCCGATCTCGCCGAGCAGCGCGGCCACGGCGCCGGTGGCGTTGATGGTGACCGGCCGCCCGGCCACCGCGTCGACGGCCTTCGAGAGCGTTTCGAGCGCGCGGATCTTGTCGCCCCGCAGTTCGCCTTCGGCGCGGCCCATCTCGAGCAGCTTGTAGGCGCGCGGATCCACCGGCTTGTGCAGATGGTGGCCGAAGCCCGGGGTCGGCGTCTTCGTCTCCTTGTGGTGGCGCGCGATCGCGAGCGCCTCGGCCTCGGGGTCGGCCGCGGCGGCGATGCGGTCGAGCAGCCGCGAACAGTTCTCCATCGTGCCGACGAAGGCGCTGCCCACGGCGAGCAGGCCGGCCGACACCGCGCCCTGCAGGTTCTCGGGCGCGCTCATGTAGACGAGCCGCGTGGCGATGGCGCTGGGCGTGAGGCCGTGCTCCATCAGCACGATCAGCACCACGTCGGTGATGCGCAGGTCCACGGGGCGCGGCGTCCGGCCGAGGATCTGCATCAGCATCACTTCGGTGAAGGTGCGCTGACCCATCAGGTCCTTCACCAGGTCCGCATCGCCGTAGTGCAGGCTGGTGAGCGTGTGGGTGCACAGGCGGGTGACGGGCGTGTCGGCGTTCTTCTTCGATGTCATGGGACAGGTCTCCTCAGTGCGATGCGGCGTTGGCGAGCGCGAGCTCGCGCACCGCGCTCTTGAGCACCTTGCCGACGGGCGAGCGCGGCAGGCTTTCGTGGAAATGGATGCGCTTGGGCGTCTGCACCGGCCCGAGCCGCTCGCGCACGAAGGCGACGAGTTCGGCCTCGGTCGCATGCTGCCCGGGCCGCAGCTGGACCGCGGCCTGCACGGCCTCGCCCCACTTGTCGTCGGGAATGCCGAACACCGTGCACTCGTGCACCGCGGGATGCTGGCCGAGCGCGTTCTCCACGTCGACCGGGTACACGTTGAAGCCGCCCGTGATGACCAGATCCTTGAGCCGGTCCTTGAGGTAGAGGAAGCCGCGCTCGTCGACGAGGCCGCGGTCGCCGGTGTGCAGCCAGCCGTCGACCAGCGTTTCGGCGGTCTTCCCGGCCAGGCGCCAGTAGCCGGTCATCAGGAGGTCGCCGCGCGCGACCACCTCGCCGACCTCGCCGCTCGGCAGCAGCCGGCCGTCGGGCGACATCACGGCCACGTCGCTGAACCAGGCGGTGCGGCCGACCGCGGCCCAGTTGCGTTCGTCCTCGAAGTCCTCGGGCCGCATCACGGTGAGGATCTGCGGCGCCTCGGTCTGGCCGTAGGTGGTGCCGAGCACCGGGCCGAAAAAGTCGCGCACCTGGCGGATCTTCTCGGGCGGCATCGGCGCGCCGCCGTAGATCAGGCGGCGAAGATGCGGAAAGTCGGCGCGGCTCGCGCCCGGCAGCGCCATCAGCATGTAGATCAGCGTCGGCGGCATGAAGCACACGGTGCCGCCGCGCTCGCGGAACGCGGTGCGCACCGCCTCGGCGCCGGCCTCGGCCAGCACCACGTGGCAGCCGCCCTGCGCGAGCACCGGCAGGATGTAGGTCGAGGTGCCGTGGGTGATCGGCGCGGCCACGATGTAGCGGTCCTGCGCGTCGAGCTCCCAGGCGTGGATCTGGTTCGCGATGTTCGCCATCCAGGCGCGGTAGGGCTGCATCACGCCCTTGGGTGCGCCGGTGGTGCCGCCCGTGAACTTGATGGCCTGCGTGGCGTCGTCCGCGAGCGCGAGCCGCGGGCGTGCCGCGCCCGCATGCCGTGCGACCAGCGCCGCGATGTCGGGCGTGCCGTTCTCGCCAGGGCCCTGCGTGTGGATGCGCGCGCCGGGTGCGCCGTCGAGCAGCGCGGCGCATTCGGCATCGAGCACCAGGATCGAAGGCTCGGTCGCATCGACGATGCGGCGGATCTCGGGCCGCGTGCTCTTGGGATTCAGCG
Source organism: Variovorax sp. TBS-050B (assembly GCF_029893635.1). Classification (NCBI taxonomy): domain Bacteria; kingdom Pseudomonadati; phylum Pseudomonadota; class Betaproteobacteria; order Burkholderiales; family Comamonadaceae; genus Variovorax; species Variovorax sp. TBS-050B. The sequence goes on from NZ_JARXYR010000001.1 coordinate 579,125, forward strand.
GCACCCACACCTTGCCGCAGGCCAGCACCGCAAGCAGCGCCACGATGTGCGCGGTGCTGTTGTTCGCGCAGATGCCGACGCGGCTCTGCGCGGCGGGGTCGATGGCCGTCAGCGCCGCGGCGAGCGCGGCCACGCGCGCGGCGAGCGCGTCGTAGCGCAGCGTGCCTTCGGGCGCGTCGATCGCGATGCGCTCGGGCCAGCGCGCCGCGGCGCGCCAGAAGAAGTCGATCGGGTACATGGCGGCTTTCCTTGCGCGGCGGCTCACTCGACCTTCGCGCCCGAGGCCTTCACGACCTCGCGCCAGCGCAGCGTCTCGGCCGCGGCGAAGGCGCGCATCTGCTCGGGCGTGCCGGGCTCGGGCGTGGCAGCCATCTCCTGGAAGCGGCGGCGCAGGTCCGGCGCGCCCAGCGCCTTGTTGAGTTCGGCGTTGAGCCGCTCGATCACCGCCTTGGGCGTGCCCGCCGGTGCCGCGAGCCCGAACCACGAACCCATGTCGAAGCCCGGAAAGCCCGACTCCGCGATCGTGGGCACCTCGGGCAGCAGCGGCGAACGCTTCGCGCTCGTGATCGCGATCGCGCGCAGCCGGCCGCCCTGCACATGCGGCAGCGCCGAGGGCGTGTTGTCGAACATCGACTGCACCTGCCCGCCGAGCAGGTCGGTCAGCGCCGGCGCGCTGCCGCGGTAGGGCACGTGCAGCATGTTCAGCTTCGCCTGCATCTTGAACAGTTCGCCCGACAGATGGATCGAGGAGCCGCTGCCCGAGGAGGCGAAAGTGATGCCATCCTTCGATTCGCGCGCGAAGCGCTGGTAGTCGGCGAGGCTCCTGATCGGCGAGCTGCTGTTGACCACCAGGATGTTGGGGATCTTCGCGATCAGGCCGATGGGCTCGAAGTCCTTGCGCGGGTCGTAGCCGAGCCGGTCGTAGAGCGAGGCGTTGATGGTGTTGGCGATGGTGAACACGTAGAGCGTGTAGCCGTCGGGTGGCGACTTCGCCACCACTTCGGCGCCGACGTTGCTGTTGGCGCCCGCGCGGTTGTCCACCACCACCGGCTGGCCCAGCTGCTCGCCGAGCTTCGCGGCCACCAGCCGCGCGATCACGTCGGTCGCGCCGCCCGCGGCATAGCCGACCACGAGCTTCACGGGCCGCGTGGGCCAGGCGCCGGTGTCGGCCTGCGCGAGCGGTGCGGTGATGCAGGCCAGGCCTGCGGCGAAAGCCAGCAGCAGCCGGCGCGTAAGGGTGCCTTCGAGGCGCATGTCCATGTCTCCTTGGGTATTCGTCCACGTCGCCGGACCGCCTCGCCGCGCGGCTGCGGCACACTCGCGGGTCTTTCCGTCGACACCCGGATTCTTCGCCATGGCCTCGCGATCGCCGAAACAGAACGTCCGCTCAGCGGACGTTTCACGCCGCCCCGCCCGGACGGCGAAGAAGCGCGCGCGCCCCGCCCCGGCCGCGCCCGCGGCGCCCGCCGCATCGGCGGACGAGGCCGGCAGCCGCACGCTGCGGCGCGGCCTGCAACTGCTCGACGCGGTGCTCGCGGGCGGCGCCGAGGGCGTGCGCGTGATCGACCTGTGCCGCGCCGCGGGCCTGGAGCGCGCCACCGTCCACCGGCTGCTCGCGACGCTGGTCGAGAGCGGCTACGCGGTGCGGCAGGGCCGCTTCCGCTACCGGCCCGGCGCGCGGGTGGCGGCGCTCGCGGCGGCGAAGGCGGTGCCCAACATGGCGGTGCGGCTGCAGCCGGTGCTCGCGCGCATCAGCGCGGCCACGGCCGACGCGGCCTTCGCGATCGTGCGCGAGGGGCCGCTGTCGCAGTGCATCGCGCGCCAGGTCGGCACGCACCCGGTGCAGGTGCTGGTGATCCAGGTCGGCACGCAGCAGCCGCTCGGCGTGGGCGCGGCCGGGCTCGCGCTGCTGGCCGCGCTGCCCGATGCCGAGGTGGAGGCGATCATCGCCGCCAACGCGCCCCGGCTGCATGCCTACGGCGGCATGACGCCCGAGCGCATGCGCATCCTCGTGCGCGCCACGCGCGAGCGCGGCTGGTCGGTGATCGGCAACCATGCGACACGCGGCGTGCTCGCGGTCGGCATGGCGGTGCGCGATCCGGCCGGCGCGCCGGTGGCGGCGATCAGCGTCGCCTCGACCCTGCCGCGCATGCCGCGCGAGCGCCAGCAGCTCGTCGCGCGCACCATCCGCGAGAGCCTGGCGCAGCTGCGCTGGGACGAGGTCTGAGGCCGCGGCTCAGGCCGGCCGGCCCGCCGCGTCCTGCAGGCTGCTGCGCAGCGCCAGCTTGCGCACGATCGCGGAGAACGCGCGCGTGGTGGCGGCGTCGCGCGCGGCCGGCGACCACAGCATGCCCGGCGTGCGCACGGGCGTCGGGCTCTCGAGCCGCACGATCACCAGGCCCGCCTGCGGGTTCACCACCTTGGCGGCCACGATCGAGGCGAGCTGCGTCTTCGCGACCAGGTCCATCATCGGCGCGAGCGTGTTGATCTCGGCCACCACGTGCGGCTCCGCGCCGCAGGAGCGGAAGCACTCGTCGAGCATCTGCCGGGTCGCGAAGCTCGCCGGCAGCAGCGCCATCGGCAGCCGGTGCAGCTCGACCATGCGCACGCGCTTGCGCCGCGCGAGCGGATGCCGGCGCGCCACCACGAGCACCATCTCCTCGTTGTAGAGCGGCTCGAAGCGCAGCGGCCCGGGCACGGCCGGCCGGTAGGCGATCCCGAGGTCGAGCGTGCGCGCCTGCAGCCGCGCGGCGATCTGGTCGGCCGAGAGCTCCTCCACCACCACCTTCACGCGCGGATGCCGCGCATGGAAGCTCGCGATGCAGTCGGGGATGAAGCCGAGGTTGAAGGTGTGGGTGGAACCCACGCGCAGTTCGCCCGCCACCTCCGAGCGGTCCTGCCGCAGCGCGCCGAGGCCGAGGTCGATCTCGTGCAGCGCGCGGGTGCAGAAGTGCAGGAACTCGTCGCCCGCGTCGGTCAGCGCCACGCGCTTGCCGACGCGGTCGAACAGCGCGACGCCGAGCTCCTCCTCGAGCTGCTTGATCTGGTGCGAGAGCGTCGACTGCGTCACGTGCAGCCGCTCGGCGGCGCGCGTGAAGTTGAGCGAGCCCGACAGGGCGATGAAGTAGCGCAGGTGCCGGAGTTCCATGGCGGTGCCGCGGAGGATGATCGATGCGGTCGATGGTAACGATGCAAAACAATCATTTTTGGAATTCGCGCCCGCCGCCTAGAGTCGCGCCACCCCCAACGACAGGAGAGCTTGCGGTGCATCGAGTCCTCAGCGGCATCCGGGTGCTGGAGCAAGGCACCTTCATCACCGGCCCGGCCGCGGGCATGTTCCTCGCGGACCTGGGCGCCGAGGTGATCAAGATCGAGCAGCCCGGCGCGGGCGACCCGTTCCGCGCCTTCCGCGGCGGGCTCTACAGCCCGCACTTCCAGACCTACAACCGCAACAAGCGCAGCATCACGCTCAATCCGAAGCAGCCCGGCGACGCGGCGGTGTTCGACGAACTGGTGCGCGAGGCCGACGTCTACATCCAGAACTTCCGCCCCGGCGCCGCCGAGCGGCTGGGCGCTGGCGAGGCCAGGCTGCGCGCGCTCAATCCGCGGCTCGTGTACTGCGCGATCAGCGGCTTCGGGCAAAGCGGCCCGGCCGCGTCCCGGCCGGCCTACGACACGGTGGCGCAGGCCGCGAGCGGCTTCCTGCGGCTGCTCGTGAACCCGGCCCATCCGCGCGTGGTGGGGCCGGCGCTCGCCGATGCGATGACGGGCTTCTATGCCGCCTACGGCGTGCTCGGCGCGCTGATCGAGCGCGGGCGCACCGGCCACGGCCGCGCGGTCGAGGTCTCGATGCTCGAGGCCATGTGCCACTTCAACCTCGATGCCTTCACGCACCTGTTCTCCGAGCAGGAGGTGATGGGGCCGTTCAGCCGGCCCAGCGTGTCGCAGTCCTACGTGCTTGAGTGCGCCGACGGGCTCTGGATCGCGCTGCACATGTCCTCGCCCGAGAAGTTCTGGCAGGGCCTTGCCAACGCGATCGAGCGGCCGGCGCTGTTCGCCGATCCGCGCTTCGCCACGCGCGAGGCGCGCATCGCGCACCAGGAGGACCTGGTCGCGCTGCTCGGCGGCCTGTTCCGCGAGCGGCCCCGCGCCGCCTGGTGCGCGCGGCTCGAGGCCGAGGACGTGCCGCATGCGCCGATGTACGACACGCGCGAGGCGATGGAGGACCCGCAGGCGCGGCACCTGCAGCTGCGCGTGAGCGCGGCCCATCCCGAGGGCGGCGAGTGGCACACGATCCGCTCGCCGTTGAGCTTCGACGGCGCGCGCGCGCTCGAGGTCACGGCGCCGCCCGTGCTCGGCGCGGACAACGCGGCGATTGTCGAGCCGATCCGCCGGCGGCTGGGACAGCCGGCCCCCGCAGGCTGAGGCGCCGCGTCCAGCGTTCGCATCACCCACAAGCCAGGAGACAAGACACCATGCCCGCCACGCCCCCTTCGAACGAAGACGAACTGACGCAGACGGTGCTGCAGAGCCTCGCCGGCGCGCGCGATGCGCGCTTCGCGCAGCTCATGCGATCGCTGGTCACGCACCTGCATGCCTTCATCCGCGATGTGGACCTGCGGCCCGACGAATGGATGCAGGGCATCGAGTTCCTCACCGCCACGGGCCACACCTGCACCGACAAGCGGCAGGAGTTCATCCTGCTGTCGGACACGCTCGGCGCCTCGATGATGGTGGTGATCCTCGACCAGCTGCGCGCGGCCGCGAGCCGGCGCGAACGCGAAGCAGGCGCGCCGATGGCGGCGACCGAGTCTGCCGAACTGGCCGAGGCCACGCACGCCACCGTGCAGGGCCCCTTCTACTGGGAGGGCGCGCCCGACCTGCCGCTCGGCGCCGACGTGGCGCAGGGCGCGCGCGGCGAGCCCACCTTCTACAGCGGCCGCATCACCGACACCCACGGCCGGCCGCTCGAGGGCGCGCTGCTCGACATCTGGTCGGGCGACGGCGAGGGCGTCTACGACATGCAGGTCGAGGGCGCCGCGATGGCGGCGCGCGGGCGCATCCGCACCGACCACGAGGGGCGCTACTGGTTCTGGTCGATCCGGCCGAGCTTCTATCCGATTCCCGTCGACGGTCCGGTGGGCCGCATGCTCGAGGCCATGGGCCGGCATCCGAACCGGCCCGGCCACATCCACATGATGGTCTCGGCGCCGGGCCATGTGCCGCTGACAACCCACCTGTTCGTCGCAGGCAGCCCCTACATCGACTCCGACGCGGTGTTCGGCGTGCGGCCGCGGCTGGTCGTCGACTTCGAGGCGCATCCCGCGGGCCGCGCGCCCGACGGCCGCGAGATGGCGAGGCCCTACTGGTCGGCGCACTACGACTTCCGCCTCGAACCCCGCCACCCCTGAAAGACCGCCATGAAGATCGGAAAGTCCACCGTCCCGCACACCGCGATCTGCACCTCCGACGAACACACCATCGTCGTGCGCGGCGAAGACCTCTGCGAGGCGCTGATCGGGAAGCTCTCGTTCAGCGAGTACTTCTTCCTGCTGCTCACCGGGCGCCGCCCCGATGCAACCTGCCGCACGGTGCTCGACGCCACGCTGGTCGCGATCGCGGAGCACGGGCTGGTGCCGAGCGTGCAGGCCAGCCGCATGACCTTCGCGGCCGCGCCCGATGCGCTGCAGGGCGCGGTGGCGGCCGGCATCCTGGGCTGCGGCTCGGTGATCCTCGGCGCCTCGGAAACCGCCGGGCGCCTGTTCGTCGACGTCGCGGCGCGCATGGACGCGGGCGCCACACTGGACGATGCCGCGCGCGCGGCGCTGGGCGAACTGCGCGCCGCGGGCGCCGCGATCCCGGGCTACGGCCATCCGCTGCACAAGGCGCGCGATCCGCGCGTGGACCGGCTGATCGCGGTCGCGACCGAGGCCGGCGCCGACCTGCGCCACGTGCGCATCGCGCAGGCGATCGAGGATGCGATCCCGGACATCGTCGGCAAGCCGCTGCGCATGAACGTGTCGGCCGCGATCCCGGCGGTGCTGCTCGGCGTGGGCTTTCCGGTGGGATCGCTGCGCGGCGTGCCGATCCTCGCGCGCACCGCGGGCCTGATCGCGCACCTCGCCGAGGAGGCCGAGACGCCGAGCGGCTTCGCGCTTTCCTACCAGGCCACGCGCGAGCTGCAGTACGACGGCCCGGTGCCCGCGGGATTCGGGAGCGCCCGGTGAGGCGCCGCGCGCTGCTCGGCGCGGGCCCGGCCGCGGCCCTGCTCGCGCTGCGCCCCGTCGCGGCGCAGCCGGTGCAGGGGCGGCCCATCAGGCTCATCGTGCCCTTCGCGGCCGGCACCTCGACCGACATCGTGGGGCGTGTGCTCGCCGATGCGCTCGGGCGGCAGCTCGCGCAGCCGGTGGTGGTCGACAACCGCCCGGGCGCGGGCGGCGCCATCGGCAGCGAGCTCGCGGCGCGCGCCGGCGCCGACGGACAGACCCTGCTGCTCGGCACCGTGGGCACCCATGCGATCAATGCCTCGCTCTACAAGCGGCTCGGCTACGACCCGCAGCGCGACTTCGTGCCGCTCGGCTTCGTCGGCGCGACGCCGACCCTGCTGGTGGTGCCCGCCGCGGCACCGTGGAAAAGCGTGGCGGACCTGCGCCAGGCCAGCGGCCGCACCGTGAGCTTCGCCTCGGCCGGCAACGGCACCTCGGGCCATCTCGCGGGCGAGCTGCTCAAGCTGCGGCTCGGCAAGGACTTCGTGCACGTGCCCTACCGCGACGGCGCGCAGGCGCTCAACGAAGTGGTCGCGGGCAATGTGCAGTTCATGTTCTATCACCCGGCCGCGGTGCTGCCGCAGGTGCGCGCGGGCACGCTGCGCGCGCTCGGCGCCTCGGGCGCGAAGCGCAGCGCGGCCGCGCCCGAGGTGCCCACGCTGGCCGAGCAGGGCATCGCCGATTTCGACCTGGTCGCGTGGTTCATGCTCTACGCGCCGGCGCAGACGGCGGCCGCCCGCCGCGAGCGGCTGCGCGAGGCCGCGCAGGTGGCGCTTGCCGAGCCCGAGGTGCAGCGCAGGCTGATGGCGCAGGGCATCGAGCCCGCGGCGATGGACGCGCCGCAGATGGCCGCCTTCGCCGCGGCCGAGATCGAGAAATGGGGCGAGGCCGTGCGCCGCTCGGGCGCGCAGGTCGACTGATCCGCCCGGCGCGCCCCGGCACCGACGACCGACATACAACGACAGGAGACAAGCATGCGTTCCACCCTTGCCAGCTTCATCAGGATGCTCGCCTTCGCAGCGGCCCTCGCGGGCGCGCTGGCCGCGGGTCCAGCGTCCGCCCAGGCCGACGGATGGCCCGCCAAGCCGATCCGCATCGTGGTCGGCTTCGCGCCGGGCACGCCGCCCGACATCTTCGCGCGCATGTACGGCGACTACGCGAGCCGCAAGCTCGGCGTGGCGGTGCTGATCGACAACAAGCCCGGCACCGCCGGCAACCTCGCCTCCGACACGGTCGCCAAGTCGCCCGGTGACGGCTACACCCTGCTCTACAACCTCTCGACCGCGTTCACCATCAATCCGTTCATCTACAGCAAGCTGCCCTTCGATCCGCAGAAGGACCTGGTGCCGGTCGCGACCACCATGCGCCAGGGCCTGGTGCTGATCGCGACGCCGAAGTTCCCGGCCGGCTCGCTCAAGGAGCTGGTGGCTGCGGCGAAGGAGAAGCCCGGCGTCTACTCGCACGCCTCCTACGGCGCGGGCAGCCCCTCGCAGCTGATCGTCGAGTCGCTCAAGGACGAGGTCGGCATCCAGATGCTGCACGTGCCGTACCGCGCGAGCCCGGTCGCCGACCTGATCGGCGGCCAGGTCGACACGCTGATGGAGCCCATCGCCACCGGCTATCCGCTGATCAGCAGCGGCCGCGTGAAGGCGCTCGCGTACTCGGGCCCGGCGCGCCACCCCGCCCTGCCCGAGGTGCCCACGCTGTCGGAGGCGATGCCGGGCTTCTCGATGATGTCCTGGCACGGCATCTGGGCGCCGGCCGCCACGCCGGGCGCGGTGCTCGAGCGCATCAACGCGGTCTTCGTCGAAGCGAGCAGGGACCCCGAACTCGCGAAGCGCATCCGCGAACTGCACAGCGAGCCGCTCGGCGTGACGCGCGCCGAAATGGCCACGATGGTGCGCCGCGATGCGGAGTTCTACAGCCGGGTGGTGAAGGCGCGGAACATCCGGGTGGATTGACGGTCGCTCAGGCCGCCGCGAGCGCCGGCGCCGGCGCCGGCGCCGGCGCCGGCGCCGACAGCTGCATGCGCAGCCGCTGCGCGTCGCGCGAGGGCGGCAGTCCGAACAGCCGGCTGTACTCGCGGCTGAACTGCGAAGGGCTTTCGTAGCCCACGCGGTAGCCCGCGTCGGCGACCTCGGTCGTCTCGGCCGCCAGCAGGCGGCGCGCCTCCTGCAGCCGCAGCAGCTTCTGGTACTGCAGCGGACTCATCGAGGTGACGTTGCGGAAATGGAAATGCAGCGACGAAGTGCTCATGTGCGCGCTGCGCGCGAGCGCCTCGAGGTCCAGCGGTTGCGAGAAGTGCGCCTTGAGCCAGGCGATGACGCGCGCGATCCGGTGGGCATGGCTGTCGGACTGCGCGATGCTCGCGAGGCGCGCGCCCTGCTCGCTGCGCAGCAGCCGGAAGTGCAGCTCCTGCACCGCCAGCGGCGCGAGGTGGGCGGCTTCGTCGGGCGCATCGAGCAGCTTCATCAGGCGGATGGCCGCATCGACCATGGGCTCGGTCACGCGGCTCAGGTAGAGGCCGCGCTCCGCGGGCGCGCGCGAGCTCGCGGCATGGCCGGCCTGGAGCAGCAGCTGCGAGATGGCCTGCGGATCGAGGTCGAGGCGAAAGCACAGGTAGGGCGCCTCGCGCGTCGCCTCGGTGATCTGGGCGCTGATCGGGAGGTCGACGGAGAACACCAGGAAGCGCGAGGCGTCGTAGCCATAGACCTCGTCGCGCAGCATCACCCGCTTCGCGCCCTGCGCGATGATGCAGACGGCGGGCTGGTGCAGCGCATGTGCGATCTCTTCGCTCGGCGCCGAGAAGCGGATCACCGAGAGCCCCGGGATCGCGGTCGGCCAGATGCCGTCGCGCTGGGTGTTGCGGGCCAGGAGCCCGGCGAGTTCGTCGATGCGCAGGGACGAGGACGAAGCGGCGGACGCCGGCGCGTCATGCGAGCCGTGGGTTTCAAGCGTCATGGTGGCGGTTTCCAGGCAGTGGCGGGGAAGCGCTGCGGCGCGCGTCGCGGCGCCGGCCCCGGATGGTAGATCACGTCCGCGAGTCGCGGTGGCGGACGCTGCCCTGCCCTGCCGCGGCGCTCTGGAATTTCAGGCAAGAACGGCGTCGGATCGGGCCAGCCGTGCGGGGCGGGCATTCCTAGACTGCGCTTTCGCAGCGCAACGGCGCCGCCACCCCGGCGGGCCCTGCGAGGACAAACCCGCCACCAGGAGTGCCCATGGACCGCCGACTTCTCATCCGTTCCGCCCTTGCCACCGCGCCGCTCGCCGGCCTCGCGCTCGGCGCCGCCGCGCAACCGGAGGCCGCGCAACCGCATCCCTACGTCGGCATGTGGGTCACGCGCGACGGCCACATCCGCCACGAGCTGCTGCCGAACGGCCGCTACGACGAGGCGCGCGGTCGCCGCCGCAGCGCCTACCAGGGCCGCTACGTCGTCACGGGCGACCACATCGACTACTGGGACGACACCGGCTTCACCGCCGACGGCGAGTTCCGCGACGGCGTGCTGTACCACGCCGGCATGGTGCTCTACCGCGAGCGCTGAGCGGCACGCCGTCCGCTCCATCTGTTCGGACGATACCTTCCATCGAAACAAACAGGCTTCCTCGATGGGTCGCCGGTCCCTAATCTTCAGGCCATGCAGCTCGCCGAGCTGCCCAACCCGGAGATTCCCATGACCAAGGTACTCGTTCTCTACTACTCCTCCTACGGCCACATCGAAAAGCTGGCCGAGGCCATCGCCGAAGGCGCGCGCGCCGGCGGCGCGCAGGTGGACATCAAGCGCGTTCCCGAGACCGTCCCCGAGGCGATCGCGAAGAACGCGCACTTCAAGCTCGACCAGGCCGCGCCCGTCGCGAGCGTCGCCGATCTGGAGCACTACGACGCGATCGTCGTCGGCACCGGCACGCGCTTCGGGCGCATGTCCTCGCAGATGGCGGCCTTCCTGGACCAGGCCGGTGGCCTGTGGGCGCGCGGCGCGCTCAACGGCAAGGTGGGCGCGGCCTTCACCGCGAGCGCGACGCAGCACGGCGGCCAGGAGACCACCCTGTTCTCGATCATCACCAACCTGCTGCACTTCGGCATGACGATCGTGGGCCTGCCCTACAGCCACCAGGGCCAGATGAGCGTCTCGGAGATCGTCGGCGGCGCGCCCTACGGCGCGACCACGGTGGCCGGCGGCGACGGCAGCCGCCAGCCGACGGAGATCGACCTCGCGGGCGCGCGCCACCAGGGCGAGCTCGTCGCCCGCACCGCCGCGCGCCTCTTCGCGCCGGCGAACTGAGGCCCGGGCGCCGCGGAGGACCCATGACAGCCAACGACTTCAACCACAAGGTGGTGCTGGTGACCGGCGCTGCCTCGGGCATCGGGCGCGAGGCCGCCCGGGCCTTCGCCGCGCGCGGCGCGCTGGTCTATGCCGCGGACCTGAACGAGCACGGGCTCGCCGAGACCGTGGACCTGATCGCCGAGCTGGGCGGCAAGGCGCGCGCGCTGCCGCTCGACGTCGGCAACGAGCAGGACGTGGCCGGCGCGGTGGCGCAGATCGGCCGCGAGGCCGGCGCACTGCACGTGGCGTTCAACAACGCCGGCATCACCGGGCAGGCGCACCGCATCGAGGACTATCCGACGGCGGACTTCGACCGCGTGATCGCCATCAACCTGCGCAGCGTGTTCCTGGGCATGAAGCACCAGTTGCCGCTGCTGCGGCAAAGCGGCGGCGGCGCCATCGTCAACACCGCCTCGGTCGCCGCGCTCACCGGCCCGGGCGGCATGAGCGCCTATGCGGCCTCCAAGCACGGGGTGCACGGACTCACGCGGGTCGCGGCGATGGAGAACGCCGCGCACCAGGTGCGGGTCAACGCGCTCGCGCCGGGATGGACCGAGACGCCGATGGTCGCCGCGGCCAGCGCGCAGAACCCGGCCTTCGCGGCGCTGGCCGCCAACGCGATCCCCGCCAAGCGCGGCGCCCATCCGGGCGAGATCGCCGCCGCCGCGGTGTGGCTGGCCTCCGACGCGGCGAGCTACGTCATGGGCCAGATGCTGGTCGTCGACGGCGGCATGACCATCGGCGGATTCGAGATCTGAACCTTCACATCACAGGAAAGCACGACATGAACGACATCCATCCCGGCGAAGCGGCGAAGGCCGTGGTCCGCCGCAACACCGAACGGGTCCAGGGAGGCGGCGACTGGCAGCTGTTCGACCAGCTCTTCTCGGACGATTTTCTGGACCACACGCCCCAGCCCGGCTGGACGCCCGACAAGGCCGGCGCGCTGGGCCTGTACCGCGCGCTGCGCCAGGCGTTCCCGGACTTCCGCGCCGAGATCCACTGGCAGCGCGCCGACGGCGACGTGGTCACCACCTTCAAGACCTACCACGGCACGCACCAGGGCAGCTTCCTCGGCGTCGCGCCGACGGGCCGCCCGGTCAGCTTCGAGACCGTGGACGCGATGCGCGTGCAGGACGGCAGGATCACCGAGCACTGGGGCGTGGCGAACCTGTTCTCGGTGCTCCAACAGCTCGGTGCCTGGCCCCGGATCGAAGGAGCGCAGGCATGAAGACCAACATTCTCGAGAACAAGGTCGTGGTGGTCACCGGCGCGGCCAGCGGCATCGGCAAGGCGGTCGCGGTGCAGGCGGCCCGCCACGGCGCGAAAGCCGTGCTCGTCTCCGACGTGAATGCGCAGCCGCGCGAAGGCGGGCGCTCGACGCTGGAGGAGATCGCCGAGCTCGGCGTTCCCGCGAAATTCTGGCCGGCCGACGTGAGCCGCCGCGCGGACGTGGACGCCCTGCTCGAAGCGGCCGAGGAATTCGGCGGGGCCGACGTGATGGTCGCGAATGCGGGCATCACGCTGCGCGCCGACGGCTTCGACGTGGCGGAGGACGACTACCGCCGGCTCATGAGCGTCAACCTCGACGGCACGCTCTTCAGCGCGCAGGCTGCGGCACGCCAGATGAAGGCGCGCGGCAAGGCCGGCAGCATCGTGCTGATGGCCAGCATGGGCGGCATCGCGGGCGCCGGGATGACGGTGGCCTATTCGACCAGCAAGGGCGGCGTCGTCCTGATGGCCAAGGCCATGGCCGGCGCGCTGGGCCCGGACGGCATCCGCGTCAACGCGGTGGCGCCCGGAACGATCGACACCCATCTTCTGCGCACCAGCCCGGGCATTGCGGAGGCCGCCGAAGGCTTCCGCCAGCGCACGCCGCTGCGCCGGCTGGGGCAGCCTTCCGAGATCGGCGACGCGGTCGCATGGCTCGGCTCCGATCTCTCCAGCTATGTCACCGGCAGCGCCCTGCTGGTGGACGGCGGCCTGCTGGCCGTGATCTGAAACCAGGTACATCCAATCCCAAGGCAAGCAAGGCACATCATGAGCACAGTCATCCGTTTTCATAGCTACGGCGGACCCGAAGTCCTCGCCGTCGAGGACCAGCGCGTCGGCGCGCCGGGGCCGGGCCAAGTCCGCGTGCGGCAGCAGGCGATCGGCGTCAACTTCGTCGACACGATCTTCCGCCGCGGCATCTATCCGGTGCCGCTGCCCGCGGTGGCCGGCGTCGAGGCCGCGGGCATCGTCGATGCGGTCGGCGAGGGCGTGCAAGGCTTCGCGGTAGGCGACCGGGTGGCCTACTTCCTCGCGCCCGGGAGCTATGCCGCGGAGCGGCTGATCGATGCCGCGCAGCTCGTCCGCCTGCCCGACGACGTGTCGGCCGAGCAGGCCGCCGCGGTGCTGACCAAGGGCCTGACCGCGTGGACGGCGCTGCACGGCTTTCACAGGCTCGCGGCCGGCGAGGTCGTCCTGGTGCAGGGCGCCTCGAGCAGCGTGGGCCGCTTGGTCGCGCGCTGGGCCAGCGCGCTCGGCGCCACGGTGATCGGCACCGCGGGCGCGGACAAGCGCGAGGCCCTTGCGGCCGACGTCGACCATGCGCTGGTCTCGAGCGACCCCGCGCTCGCGGCACAGGTCCGCGCGATCGCGCCGCGGGGCGTCGACGTGGTCTACGAATTCGTCGGCGCGGCGACCTTCGCGGCTTCGGTCGAGGCGGTGCGCGACGGCGGCACGATCGTCAACATCGGGGCGGCGTCGGGCGCGCCGCAGATCGATGCTGCCACGCTCGCCGCGCGCGGCGTGACGGTGCGCGGCGGCCCGATGGCGCAGCACCTCGAAGGCGCGGCGCGCGAGGAGGCGACCGGCGCGGTCTTCGCGGCGCTGCGCGCGGGCACGCTGGGCACGCTCGCGGTCACGCGCTATGCGCTGTCGGACGCCGCGCGCGCCCACGCGGACATCGCGGCGCGGCGCCGCACCGACGCGGCCATCCTCGTGCCGTAGCACCCCGTGCAGCGTGTCTCGCTAGCGCGGCGCGGCCGCCTGCTTGAGCTGGTCCAGGAACCAGCGGCCCGCGGGGCCGGGCGGCGCGTCCTTGCGGTAGACGGCGAACATCGCGATCGGCGGCGTTGCCGGCTGGAAGGCCTCGAGCCGGAGCCGCACCAGCGTGCCAGCGTCGAGGTCGCCCTGCACCATCGCGAGCGGCATGTGGCCCCAGCCGAAGCCCGCGCGCAGGAACGCATGCTTCGCACCGAGGTCGGCGAGCCGCCAGATCGATGGCGAGAACACGCCGAAGTTCTTGCCGCTGGTCAGCGAGGTGCGGTCGGTCAGGACCAGCTGCACATGCGACTCGAGTTCGCGCATCCGGATGACGCGCTTCGCGGCCGCGAGCGGATGGGAGGCCGCGGTGACGGTGACCATCGGCACGTCGGTCAGCTTCTCGGCGTCCACCTGCTCCGGCACCAGCGGCATCGATCCGACGATGCCGATGCGGCAGCTCTTCTGCAGCACGGGCTGGAGGACCGCGCCGAGCGCCTCCACGTAGAGCCGGACCGGCGTGTGCGGGAAAGCCGCGCGGAACAGGCCCACGCTCACGGTCAGCGAATCCATGGGGTACATCACGTCGACCACCACCGAGAGCTCCGGCTCCAGCCCTTCGGAGATGGTGCGCGCCCGCGCCTTGAAACCGTCCATGCCGTTGACCACGAGCCGGGCCTCGGCGAGCAGCGCGGCGCCTTCTTCGGTGAGGCGCGGGTAGCGCGCACTGCGGTCGAACAGCAGCACGCCGAGCTGGCCTTCGAGGTTGGCCAGCGTCTGGCTCACTACCGACTGCGCGCGGCGCAGCCTGCGGCCCGCCGCGGAGAAGCTGCCCTCGTCGGCCGCCGCGATGAAGGTCCGCAGCTGGTCCATGGAAACGCCGTCGAGCATCTATCGTCCTTCGCGATGGTTGATCTCGCAAAATATAGCGCCACCCGCTGAGGCCCGGCGCACGATCCACACACGACGCGAATGACCCCACTGCACGAACGATCCACCGCCGAGGCACTCGACGAGCGCGTGCCCGGGGAACTGCTCGCTAGCAGCAGGGGCCGGCCGTGGAAGGACCTGCTGGTTCAGATCTTCCGCCGGCGCGCGGTGCAGGAGAGCCTGATCATCCCGGCCGTGCCCGAACCGCTGATCGTCTGGGTGCTCTCGGGCAGCGCGGTGGTGGAGGAGCGCGAGCTCGGCGGCGCATGGGTGGCAAACCGCGTGCGCGCCGGCGACTTCTTCCTGACCCACTCGCCGCGGCCCTGCGAGCTCAAATGGCGCACCGAGGGCGCCGAGCCGTTCCAGGTGATGCATGTCTACCTCGGGCTGGACCTGATGAAGCGCGCGCAGCGCGACCTGCAGGGCGGCGAGGCGTCGGGGGTGGCGCTGCGCGAGATCTCCGGCGCGAGCGACCCGGCGCTGTCCATGTTCCTCGACCGCATCCGCAGCGAACTCGTGAGTGGGGCGCGGCCGAGTGCGCTGATGGTCCAGGCGCTCGCGCAGGCCCTGGCGGTGCACCTCGTGCGCGCCCATGCCGACGCGGGCGCGCATTCGCAGGCGCCGCGCGGCGGATTGCCGGCGTTCAAGCTGCACCGCGTGCTCGCGCTGCTCGAGCAGCGCCTCGACGGCGAGTTCCGCCTCGCACCGCTGGCGCGCGCGGCAGGGCTCAGCGAGTTCCACTTCTGCCGGGCCTTCAAGAAGAGCACGGGTTTCTCGCCCTCGCGCTATTTCATCCGCCTGCGCATCGACCGGGCGCGCCGGCTGCTGCGCGAGACCGACAGGCCGGTGATCGAGATCGGCCTCGACGTGGGCTATGCAAGCCCGAGCCACTTCGCGCAGGTGTTCCGGCGCGAGGTCGGCGTCGCGCCGAGCGCGTACCGCGCAGGGGCCTGAGCCCTCTTCCACCGCAAAAGCCCGACAGCTTGCGCAAGCCGGCGAGCGCGCCGAAGGCGCCCCGCCGCGACCATTCATCCGTGCCTTCGACACGGTGTCGGGGCACGCATCCCGACCAACCAATGGAAGAAAGGAACTGTCATGGAACTCCAAGGAAAAGTCGCACTCGTCTCGGGCGCATCGAGCGGCATCGGCGCCGCCACGGCACGCAGGCTGGCCGCCCGCGGCGTCAAGGTGGGCCTGGCCGCGCGGCGCACGGACCGTCTCGAAGCGCTCGCGGCCGAGATCCGCGCCGCGGGCGGCGAGGCGCTCCCGATCGCGATGGACGTCACCGACCCCGCGGCCGTCTCGGCCGGCGTGGCCGCGCTGGCGCAGGCCTTCGGCGCGATCGACATCGCCTTCAACAACGCGGGCCTGATGCCGATCTCGGACCTCGAGAGCCTGAAGACCGACGAATGGCACCGCATGATGGACGTCAACGTGAAGGGCCTGATGAACACCACGGCGGCGGTGCTGCCGTACATGAAGAAGCAGGGCGGCGGCCACATCGTCAACACCTCGTCGATCGCGGGCCGCAAGGTGTTCCCGGGCCTGTCGGTCTATTGCGCGAGCAAACATGCGGTGACCGCCTTCTCGGAGGGCCTGCGACTGGAGGTCGCACCGCGGCACAACATCCGCGTGACCTGCATCCAGCCCGGTGCGGTCGAGTCGGAACTGTTCGAGCACATCAGCGATGCCAAGTACCGCGAACAGATGGAGCAGCTCAAGGACCAGATGACCTTCCTCAAGGCCGAGGACATCGCCGACACGATTCTGTTCGCGCTCCAGGCGCCGGCGCATGTCAACGTCGCGGAGGTCTTCGTCCTTCCGACGACGCAGCCCTGGTAGGCGCCGGGCGCGGGCCGGGCTCGCGAGGAACAGGCAAGCATGCGCGAGGAAACGCCAAGCGGTTCCCGCGCTGCGTTCCTAGACTGAAGCCATCCTTTCGAGCACGAGAGGAACCTCATTTCCCACCCACACCTTCAGGAGATTTCTCATGTCCGGAATCCAAGCCAAAGTCGTCGCCATCACCGGCGCCTCGAGCGGCATCGGCGAAGCCACCGCGCGCCTGCTGGCCGCGCGCGGCGCGCGGGTCGTGCTGGGCGCGCGCCGCACGGCGAAGCTCGAGGCCATCGCGGCCGACATCGAGCGCGCCGGCGGCCAGGCACGCATCCGCGCGCTCGACGTGACGCGCCGCGAGGACGTCGAGGCCTTCATCGCCTTCGCCCAGCGGGAGTTCGGCCGCATCGACGTCGTGGTCAACAACGCGGGCGTGATGCCGCTGTCCGCGCTCGAGGAAGCCAAGGTCGACGAGTGGGACCGCATGATCGACGTGAACATCCGCGGCGTGCTGCACGGCATCGCCGCGGGCCTGCCGCGCATGCGCGCGCAGAAGAGCGGGCAGTTCGTCAACATCGCCTCCATCGGCGCGCACACGGTGTCGCCCACGGCCGCGGTCTACTGCGCCACCAAGTTCGCGGTGCGCGCGATCTCGGAAGGCCTGCGCCAGGAGGTCGGCGGCGACATCCGGGTGACTGTGATCTCGCCCGGGGTGACCGAATCGGAACTCGCCGAGAGCATCTCCGACGCCGGCGCGCGCGAGGTGATGCGCGACTTCCGTCGGATCGCCATCGCGCCCGAGGCGATCGCGCGCGCCGTCGCGTTCGCGATCGAGCAGCCGGCCGATGTGGACACGAGCGAGATCATCGTGCGGCCCACGGCCAGCCCCTACTGAGAAACGGTATCCGGTGGTCCAGGGTTCAGACGGGCGGCAATGGTCCTCAACCCCATCTGGCTTCAAGGGATCGGGCGGGCCGGCGCCTGCGGGCGCAAAGGAGAGAAGTGTCCGCGCTCTCATCACTTCCATCTGCAGCTTCTCGAAGCGCGCCGGGCCTGTTCCTCCATGAAGCCGCGTGCAGTTTGCAGGCACGCCAGGATGTCTCGAACCGCTCGAACTTGCGCGTTGACGGGAATGCTCACGACGGCGGTGCGACGCCGAGTGCCCGGTCCAACGCCTCATCGGACACGAACTGCCCCGCCGAGGCCTGCTGCAGGCCGACGAGGGCGTCCGCGGCCAGCACGAGGTTGGCGTGCTCCGCGGCAAGCGCATGGTAGTAATCAAGCCGTCGCGCATCGACCAACGCCACGTAGCTTGCCCCGTTCTTGGTCAGCACCTTTTCGCAGCCGCTGCCGACAACGTCCTCGGCCAGTTCCGCAAGGCGGGCGCGCGCTTCGCTGATGGGAACAATGTCCGATGCTCGCAACGCCATATGACCGTGTCCGTTCGTCGCATTCACGCGAATCTACCCGCGAACATGCTCACCGCGCTCGCCCGAGCTCGCGCCCTGACCGGGCGGCTGCTCCGCAGGGCCGGCGCCGGCACGCAGGTACATCGAGGTCGTGCCAGCAAACGCATGGCCGAGCTGCGCCTGCACGACCTTCAACGGCAGCGCGGGCTGCCCGTCGCGACCCTGCAGGGCGTGGGCGCCGCATGAATGGCGCAGCCAGTGCGTGCTGGCCTTCCTCAACTGCTGCGCCTCCGACTCTTCCAGGCCCTCGGCAGCCCTTGCAAGGAAAGCCTTGATGGCTTGATAAAGCCCCGAGGCCGACCAGGACAGGGGGCGCAGCTCGGCATCGAAGCGCGCGAGCACCGGAATTTCGCGGTTGCTGGCCGCGTCCACCTCCCGGTCGAGGCCGTGGCGCGCCAGTTCCGCCCCGAGTTCCTCGACCAGTTCGGCCGGCACCGGGACCTGGCGGCGGCGCGCACCCTTGCCGGCCACCGCCAGCTGCCAGCGCGACCCCGCCTCGGCGCCGTGGCCCGCAGCGTCCACCCGCGCCAGGTCGCCACAGCGCAGGGCCGTGACCTCTGCCAGCCGCAGGCCGGTGGCATAGAGCCAGCGCATCGCGCGGCGCAGGCGGCGTCCCGGCTGGGTGTCCGCATGGCGGCTCAGCATGTCGTCGACGCGGTCCCATTGCGCGATGCTCAGCATGCGGCGCGCACCGAGCGGCACCGGGCGTTGCGCCGGCAGTGCCACCTGCGCGAACGGGTTGGCGAGGGCATAGCCGTGGCTCACCAGGAACTCGAACAGGCTGCGCAGGATGACCAGCGACTGGCGCAGCGCCACCGGCGTGAGCGCACCTTCGAGCGGCCGCCAGCCGGAGGACCAACGCTGGTGGTGCCGGGGTCCGCACCAGGCGGGCGGCGGATTGGCAAGAAAGGCGCGGTAGGCGAACGCGTCCTCCGGCGTGAGCGAGGACAGCGCCTTGCCGCGCTCGAGCACCGCCCACAGCAGCAGCCGCTCCGCCTCCCGGCGGTAGGAACGCTGCGTGGCCGAGAGCACGGCCGTGCCCGCGCCCTTCCCTTTCGCGGCGAGCCAGGCGCCGATCGCCTCGTGATCGTTGGCCGCGCGCAGGCGGCACGCCGCAGTGGGTGCGCGGAAGCAGCCCGCGCGGCCGTCGAGCCCGGCCGGCAGCACGAACTTCTCGTAGGGCACCAGGGCGGTCGCGGCCGGCACCACCGCCGCCAGCACCTCGGCGCTCGCCTGTGCGCGCGGCTGCACCGCGTGCGGACCGACCCGGAGGCCGAGCACCTGCTCGTTGGCATGCAGCCAGTCCAGAATCCGAGCCGCCTTGCGCTCCCCCACGCCGGGCACCTGCACCCACCAGCGTGCGCCGCGTGCGTTGATGCGCTCGACGAGCGCTTCGAGTGTCGCAATGCCCGCGCGCTCGAGCCGTTCCGCCAGTGCCGGATGCAGCCACGCGGCCACGCTGTCGCCGGGCCGGGGGTTCTGCGCGACGAGGTTCTCGAGCCAGCGCAGCGCCTCGAGTTGGCGCGCGATCACGCGCGCCCGACGCGAGGGCTGCGCGCTCGCGCCGCCCTGCCCTGCGCGCGCCTGCGGGTAGGCGGCCTGATAGGCCTCGACCTGCTCCGCTTCGGAGAAGTCCTCGAGCCCGCGCGCCGCGGCGAACTCGGCCAGGCTCGGCAGCGCCGGCGCGGCGCTGAAACGTTCGGGGTCGAGCAGGATCAGCCGCGCGGTGCCGGGCTTGTGCTCGCGCCGCGCCGCGGCGGCGAAGGCATCACGGATCCAGGCGATGGTGCGCCGCACGGTGCGCAGGTCCACATGCTCGCCCTCGAGACGCAGGTAGCGCTCCCAGCTTGCGCGCTCGTCGACGCCCTGGGCCAGCGCCCGCATGAACGCGAAGTGGCCGCGATGGAGCTTGCGCGGCGGCGGCTTCTTCACGTGGCGGACGTCGGTTCGCTGCCTGGCCGCTGCCAGAACTTCCACCAGGGCCGCGGCGCGGCCGGCGCTTCGGGCGGCAGCTGCTGCAGGTTGCTCGCGCGGATGCGCTGGCGCAGCTCCACCTCCAGGGCATGGGCGACGCCATAGGCGTCACGGTCGCCGCGCGAGGCGCGGCCCCGCCATGCCACGGCCAGCTGCTCGAGCTCGGCGTCCTCCAGGCTCGCCAGCTCGTCGGCGCTCGGTATCGGCGCACGGCTCATGGATGCTCCACGCGCGGGCTGTTCCCGGCGGGCATGGCGGGCGCTGCGGTGCACCGGTCGATTCCCGGCAGGTCGCGCGGGTGGGGGGTCCGATTCAAGGTCATCTCTGCATGCAATAGGGGCGGCGGATGGATGCTATCGGCGCGGAACCCGGCATCGGGGGCCCCCTGCCCATTCATTTGCGACATTGTGCAATCGCATAATCATCAATGCGAATTCTGGATGATTTATGGCGTGGATTCAAGAAGCAGCAGCCAGGAATTTAGCTAAGTTGTTGTCCGCATTCGACTTTCCCCCTCCGCCAAACTGGCGTGCTCGGGCCGCGCAGCCGCTTGCATGCGGGTCTGAAGGTAGTCGTTGGGCTATGTCATCCAAGTCGTTGCCGGCGTTGAAGTTCGTTGGTCCTGCGCGCTTGGACGGACGGTGCGACGATCCCCCTTCGATCGCCTCCCGCCGCCAACGGCGTAGCGTGACCGTGAACCGGGCGCGAGCGCTGCGGTACAGATCCCGCGTGAGGCGCCCGCGCCGCAGGTCTCGGCGGCGGCTTTCACGAGCGCCGGCAAATCCCAACGGCACTCACATTTACCGCAGGGCCGCGTGCTCAGCCGAGCAGTTGCACCTTCTGCAGCGCCTGCGCCAGCGACTTCATCAATGCGTCCGACGGCGGCTCGCCCGCAACACTGGGCAGCAGTGTCAGCGTCACGGTGCCGTCGGTCGCGCGCACGCACGAACCCAGGGTCCGCCCCTCGCTCTGGATCGCGATCTTCTGCGGCTTGGCGCCGGGCTCGGTGCCGAGCAGCCGGGCCACCACCACCGCCGGCAGCAGCTTCTGGCCCCTGACCTTTTCGGCCCTTTTCAGCACGCTGCGGCGGTCCTTGTCGAGCGCCGCGTTGAGCTGCTCGGCGTGGCGGTACTGGATCTCGAGCGGGCTGCGGAAGCATTCGACCACCGCCGACGGGAGTTGCGCGACGATCAGCGCCTTGCGCACCCAGGTGTGGCTGACGCCGAGCTTCTCGGCCATCTGCCGCTGCGTCGGGAACAGCTGCTCCTCGAGCGCGCGCTGGTACATCACGCCCTGCTCGTAGGGCGACAGGTCGGCGCGCTCGCGGTTCTCACGGTCCATGGCGGCGAACAGCTCGGCGTCGCCGAGTTCGTCGACCCAGATCGCCGCGAGCACGGGGATGCCGAGTTCGAGGCAGGCGCGGTGGCGCCGGTGGCCGAACACCAGCTCGTAGCGATCCGGCTCGTCCGGCAGCGCGCGCACCAGGATCGGCTGGACGTTGCCGCCGGCCTGCTCGATGTCGGCCTTGAGCCCGGCGAAATCGGCGTTCTCGAAGGCGGCCGGATGGCGGTTGGCCCAGCGCGAGACGCGGATCGTCTTCGGGTCCAGCTTGCGCGTCGGCGTCGATCCGTCGTACTGGCGCAGCCGTTCGCGCAGCGTGGCGAGTTCGCCCTCGACCGCCTGCATCTGGCCGCGGAATGCGAGCATCTGGCCGGGGCCGGTGCGTGGCGCGAACTGGCCGGTCTGGGCCGGCGGGAACCGGGTCTCCGCCGCGGCCGCAGCGGGCAGTGCCGGCGGAACGGGCGTCGCCGGCGCGATGCCGGGCGCCTGCGAGGGGGCCGGGCTCGCGGCGGCCGGAGGCTCGGGAATCGAGAGTCCGGCGGTCAGGGCTTCGAGGCGTTTGCGGGT